>CAMJBT010000112.1 GCA_946403965.1 uncultured Pseudobutyrivibrio sp.
CTTTGCCATGATAGATTACTGTTGTTTGACGGCAAAGTTACAAAAAATAATCGAAACAATTGCTGATATGCTCAAGAAACTCCATAAATTAGCCAAAATTTGATTAAATGGCCAATCTTTTGATGAATATAGGGCAATTATAATGCGTATATTATTATAATGTGTGCTTAAAGTATCATTTGAAAAGACCAACAACCATTTTGATATTCTTAGTGACACCACATTCATGATGGAAGTATTGAAAGATCGGGAACATCCTAATAACTTGGACAAGCGAGAAACATATTAAAATTCGTTTTAAGTGTGATTTTTGCGAGAAAACTACAAAAATCGCACTTAAAAATGGGTTGAATATCGATTTCGTCATTTTTCTCATGCCATAACAAATGGTCGCAAAAGGTGACTTGGGTAAAAAAGTGTCAATATTGGCAGAAATTTAATGTAGAATGATATTACTCGTCAATACGAGTAATATGAGTAATACGCTCTTAAATTTGCTTAAAACGCAAATAAAGAAATAGAAAACCATAAAAATATGTGATTATTTCAGAGAAAAGCTGTACCTTTGCATCATAAACAACGATATAAAGAAATAAATGGCACAGGACATCAATCGGCTGAAGGTTGTTTTAGCCGAACAAAAGAGAACGAATAAGTGGCTGGCTGAGCAGTTAGGAAAAGATCCTGCTTCGGTGAGCAAATGGTGTACCAATGCATCACAACCCAGCTTGGAGACTTTGGTAGAAATCGCCAGAAGCCTCAATGTGGATGTGAAGGATTTGCTTTGGTCAACGAAAGAACGATAAATAGACAACAGGAAATATGAGACTACCAATCAACATAGAAGAACTTCTAAGCGGACGAGCTGTAGAAGGCGACCGCATAGAGTATAAGACAGGCTGGAACCCTGATGCTATCTACCGTACCATCTGTGCATTTGCCAATGACTTTGACGAAACAGGTGGTGGCTATATCGTGGTGGGAGTAAAAGAAGAGAACGGCCATGCCATAAGACCAGTTATTGGTATAGACCCTAACCAGATAGAGCCTATCGAGAAGGAAATGGTTGGTTATAACAACCTGATGCGCCCATACTATCAGCCACGATTGTATATCGAGGAAGCAGACGGAAAGACGATTCTCGTCATCAAGGTTTCTCCAGGTGAGCGAAGACCATACAAGGTGCCTGACCAGATAACTGCTAAGCAGAAGACGTATAACTACTACATCCGGTATAATAGTAGCAGTATCGTTCCGAAAGACGAATACGAGCGCGAATTGATAAACCTCGCCAACCGAATGCCCTTCGATGACCGTGGAAACGACGACATCAAGTTGACAGATATCTCGCCTTTGCTTCTGCATGACTATCTCGTGAAAGTTAAGAGCAGTCTTGCAGACATATCGTTGACAGACCACATGGAGGATGTGCTGGAGCAGATGGACTTATTAGAGGCTGTGCCGGAAGGATGGCGCATCAAGAATGTTGCAGCAATGATGTTCTCGGAACGGCCTGACCGTTTCTTCCGTCAAGCACAGATTGAAATCGTCCTTTTCCCTGAAGGAAGAGAAAATAATCCCAATAACCTGATAGAAGTGGAACCCATCAGAGGCAGTGTACCGCAGATGATAGAGAAGACTTTGAGCTATCTGAACACCAATATCATCAAGAAACAGATTATTAAACCCAAGGACAGGGCACAATCCATAACATTCTTCAACTACCCCTATCAGGCTCTGGAAGAAGCTGTTGTCAATAGTCTGTATCATAGAGATTGGACGATTCGGGAACCGGTTGAAATCACTGTTGAGCCGGAGCGTATTTCGATTCTGAGTTTTTCTGGCCCAAACCACACCATCCCGATGGAGGCAGTCCAGAAAGGTATATCGTTACGTTCACGTCGTTATCGCAACCGCAGATTGGGAGAGTTTCTGAAAGAATTAGACCTAACGGAAGGCCGAGCTACTGGCATCCCTACTATTCAGGATGAGCTACAGGCTAATGGATCTCCAGCAGCAAAGATTGAAACGGATGAAGAAAGAACCTATTTCCTTATAGACATTCCATGCCATCCTTATTTTATCAATAAGGAGTCTACGACAGATTTGAACGTAGTTACTGATGGCAACGTCACCAAAGATGGCGTAAAAGATGGCGTAAAAGATGGCGTAAAAGAACTGACTGAAGTTCAAGAGGTTGTCGTAAAAGAAATGTTGTTTGACCCATATATCACAACGAGCGAACTGGCGCAAAAAACTGGCATCAAGTTTAGGACACTGCAACGGTATGTCTCTCAGCTACAAGCTGCTGGAATCATAATACGTGAAGGTGGTCGTAAGGAAGGCAAATGGGTAATCCTTAACAAGAAGGAATAATATGGTAAAGTGGTTTCTATATAGGTGATAATAGAAAGCAGAGATATGGTAAAGTTTTTCAAAATAATAGAGAAGATAGTCTGGGTTATTGCAGCATTGGCAATTGTCCTTGTTGTGATTATGATGATCTACGGTGTAATCACCAACACCCAGCAGGGATGGCAGAAAGTCATACCTTACCTATATCTTGCGGCCTTCCTTTTTGCCATCTACAAGGCTGTAGTTATCATCTTTACATCTTTCTACAAAATACAAATTACCAAGAGGCAAGAGTATTTGGATGCCATTAAAGGCATAGGAGGAGAAGGTGGTGATGCTATATTGAACCAGGAGGAAGACCAAAACAAAGATTTGGAAGCGATTCTTGATGCTGTCAAACAGATTCCTCAATCCGATACTGATTCTATAGTCAGTACTCTGAGGGAACGTTTGCCTGAAGTTGTGCAGGATTTGGTCACCCAGCAAGTAGAACTGGAGAAGAAACGCCTCGCGCAAGAGAACGAGAAGCGATTGAACGAAATCAATGCGATGAGTACCGATGTCTCTGGTGTTATTGAAAGGCGTGACTATCTCTTGAAACTTGAACGGGAAATCAAAAGACAAGAGGCCGAGAATCGAGTACAACGGTTAAAGTATACAGAGGAATATACGATGCTTGTATTCTCGCTTGCCGGTACTCCTGTAGAAGATGTAGAGAAAGTATGCGACGTTGTAAAACTATTTATTGAGACAGGGCAAGTATCAGCCAACAAGGATTTATGCATTCCTTTGAACAAAAAACTACGCAATGCGGAAGTGAAGCAGTTCGTCTATAATATAATAAGGTATAACGGGAAAGAAAATCTCGATGCCGAGTCATTCCTCCAAACAGCATTTTGCGAATGGTTCAGCGGCAAAAAAGAAAACATAGCCAAGAACTATTCTGTGCTGCCCAAGGATTCATTGGTGTCAAAGGAGGGCGTGGAAGCGGACTTGGAGTGTTTACGCAAGACACTCACAAAGAAGGAACACCCTTAATAACATATGCTCAATAAAAAATTAGTTGATATAAAAAAAGTCCAATAACAAAATATTCCTGCCTAGTTGCCACTTTTACAAAACGACGCTACGGTAAGGAGTAACAAACAAATAATAAGATATGGGAAATATACAATGGAGTAGAATAAAGAATTCTATCAAACTTTATTGCAAAAATGCTTTTGCAGAACAAAACATTGCTATTTTAGAAACAGATATTAATGATGCTATTGATATCTTTTATAACCTTTTAAGCAAAAAGATTCCTTATGCAATGCTTAATGGCTTGGGACGTACTGTACTCCCGGCTTTGCAAGAGTCATGCTGTGATAATCCTGGCAGTTTATCTTCTTTTCTAGTAATCAAAGCACAAGTTGACAGTATCATGAAGATACTTTTGATTACTACAGGAAAAAAGACTTATGCGGAAGTAACAGGTAAAGGGACAAAGCAATTATTTGTATGGACAGGCATTGTACCATCATATACTATGTAAGACCCACATATAACATTGGCAATTGCTGAAACCTATAAAGGAAGAAGTGATGGTTTGTATTTGTTCGCCTATACTGATTATTGTAGGAACGAATTACATGAATCTCCAGATATTGATGCTAGCGTTGTAACTTATGGTCTTAAGCACATATTGGCATTTTATATTTTTATGATATATATGCTTAAATCAGACCTTTTGTCTTTACATCCTGAATATGCAGAAAAATCATATACACAAATTTCAGATCCAAAAGGAGAACGAATGTACTATGATTTCATGAACTACGGACAAGCTGCGAATGCGATAAAAAATAGATTTATTAATTCGTTTGTGCTAGAAACATTATATTCTTCTAATACAGAAAAAAGTAAGCTAATCGAGAAAATGCTTATTTTTTCAAAAAACAGTTTAAAACAGGCATCAGCAGAGCGCATTTTGGAAAGACTTAAGGGTAATAATCGCATCGTCATCACTCCTTCTTTTCAAGTATGTCTATCAGATGAAGAACGAAATAGACTTGGAGATGCGTATTCGAACTATGCTGAGCGCATAAATGACTTTCTCAATCAACTTGATAGTTTCATCTCAATGTATTCGCTAACATGTGCAAGATCAACTTTATTCGATGTAGTGAAAACATTTTTTGAAAATAATTTCAATACAGATCTCATAGAAATTTCAGATAATATTGAGATTGAGGAAACGAATGAATTACATATCTTAACTGATAAATTAAAGAAATACGGATGTGCTGATAACAGTATAAAAAATGCCATAATTTCCTTGCTTCAAATATGCAAGAGTAATGATATACTCGTTCGACTTGGCATGAGTAAATTATATTCAAAGATATCAAACCCCGATGCCTTTGAGCAATACGCAAATTCGCCCAACAGAAAGGTCTATGTAGATACGCAATTGGTTTTATATGGTTTATGTGTTAATATGGATTTGGGCTCAAGTGATAACAAAAGATTTGTCTCCATGAAAAATCTTTTAAGCACCATATCTAACAAAGATAATATTCAGCTAACAATGTGCAGGCATTATCTATCAGAAGTCTCTTATCATCTAAGGCAGGCATTGTTACTAATTCCATTTGCAGATAGATATGATATCTATAAAAGGGAAATTTCTTCTAATGTGTTCTATAGATATTATTATGAACTTCGAGAAAAAAATATGCTTTCTGAAGACATAAATAGTTTTGCTGATTTTCTTTATGATGTTTTTGGGTTTGAAGAGTCGGACGCTTATTCTTCATCATTCTGGGAATCATCAACATCAGTTCTTGAAGATATTATATATAATGATTTAGGTGTCACAATTGAGAGGATACCAATGTATGGTGAAGATCAAATTAATAGAGCTGCAAATGTCTTCAAAAGTCTTTTTACAGAAAATAAATCTAAGAGTGATTTGATTCTCAAGAATGATGCCATAATGGGAATTCATTTATTTGCGACTCCAATAGAAGAAGCCGAACCCTTTTTCTTGACATGGGATTCAATGTTTAGTCCATTCAGAAAGAAATATATACAATCTTATAAGAAAACAAAGCATATCTATTGGCATCTCTTCTCCCCTATGAAATTTGTCAATCACATAGATTTGCTTAATCTCCATGTTGATATTGATAGTTTGTCAGATGATATGCTTACAATGATTGAAACAGACGAATACAAAAATCACACATCACGAATCATTGATAAATTCAGCAAGATTCTTGACATTTCAGGTATTGATGCTACAAAAAGACGAAAATATATTAATATGATAAATGAGGAAGTCTTTAATGAACAAGACTTTCCTAATATCATTGAGGCTGAAAGCGATGAGCTGCAATCAGAAATCAAGAAAATAGCAGATCTCTTTGAAAAATTGTTAGATCACTATAAGGAGATAAGTGTCGATTCACTTGCCACTTACACTAAGTATGTATTGAACGAAGAATTCTTCCAATCTTTAGTGACTCTTATAAAGGAAACAGCAAATAAAGGCACAGATGACATGACAATGAACAAATTCTACGAGAAAATAGATAATTTATCAAGGGAAATGTTCGAAAACGAGAAAATTGATTAGAAACGAATCATATTTATAAAAAAATAAGTACCTTTGCACCAACAAAAGAAAGGAATAAAGAGAAAAGGACAAAGAAGAATAGGAAGAGCATCGCACGGATGCTTATCGATAGTTATTGAGGGACAACATCCAAGATGATTATGGTGTTCCGTATTTGTATCAAGACTTTCATAAATCACTGATTATCAGTGCATGTTAGATTTGAGGAGGTGAAGTAATAGTAGATTACCAACAAGAACAATAGATAAGCCAATCCGTGCAGCTCACGAACTGCACGGATTGGCTGTTTAGTTACCCCAAATAGTTCAGCCATTCTTTGCTGTGATAGCCATAAAGAATCTGTGCTGGATTATTAAGAATTTGCCATTATTGGCAGATTTTTAATGTAAATTTGGCAGACATCATTGAGAGACACAAAATCAAGAATGATAATAAACTCCGTGAGTTGGTGCTTATTTTGGCATCATCTATAGGTGCACCATGTAATCCGACTAAATTGTCGAACACTTTCAAAAGTGTTAAGAATGTAAGCATCGGCAGCCAAACGATTCCTAATTACCTCACCTTCCTGTCCGAATCGTTCCTGCTGAACAAAGCTATACGTTACGAGCTAAACACAGGCTGTGCATTTTGAGAAATCGTTTTTTCAGCCCGTAGGGTAGGTTCTTGAAAGATCAAGCACATTATTTATATTTCAGCGGAAGTTCATTTCAACCATGATGACTTAGTTCTTGAAGGGTCTTTTTATTGTTTTTGCCTTCATAATTTATTAAAGATGATTACATCACTACATAAATACACAAATAAAAACTTATTTAATTGATATTATGCTAATTAACAATTAATGTTTTATGTAGTTTTATCATTATTTATGTAGTTTTCTGTATAATAATATGTTCTAATCCGTAATTTTAATGTATTTTCCACTATCTTCTTATGCATTTTTGCACATCAGTTTATGTAAATCCTGATTATTCTCCACCCAATCCAAGTTCATCTTTCCTCGTCCTTTTGATGCCGCGCTGCTTGTAGTGCCTTGGGACTACAAGCATCACATCTAATTGCTTTTCTCAACACATCCTTATCTTCCGCTTGTAGTCCCAAGGCACTACAAGCAATAGAGAGTGATATGAGAGGAAATGGAAACGGTCGGTTCTACGAAGAAATCATGAAGAAATAATTCGAAGATGCATACATGAAGTCAAATGAAACTACATAAAAGTAGCCACGAAACTACATAAAAGTAGCCATAAACTACATAAAAAGTGCTCAAATGATATAAAACTATCACAAAAACTACATAAATATAAGGAAAACTACATAGATTTCTAAAAGCTATATTACTGTATTACAACATAATAACTAAATATTAATGTATTTATGTAGTAAATATTTATAAATGACTCACGCGCATATATCCAAAGTGTGTCCTACACGAATATCATTGGGTCATTGACTTGACACTTCAAAAACCTCTATCAAGCCCTGCTGAGGGCTTTGTCTTTCGGATTTTAGCATAGCTCCCGAAACTTCAATTAAGGACAAAAATGTTAGGGCGATTTGCAGCAAATTGTGTCTGCAAGTCGCTCTCAACTGTTAAAATGCGACAAAAAAGCAAAGAATCTTCCGCTAGTTTGGTTATATTTCAAATAATATGATTATCTTTGTATCCAAAATTTGACAATTCAAAACAAGAATAGTTGAAGTAAATAGCATTCTTACCTAACTCAATGGCAAAAGCTACGAAGAATATACTAACCTTGAATCATGAGGAAGCAATGGACTTCTTCATGAAACTAGTATGGTAAAAACAAAAAAGATATGGCTAGAAATATAGACAATAGTGAAACAAAAGAACTCATTGGTTTTTACCAAATGGGACTCGACAGTATTATACAGGGAAACTATTCAATCACCTGTTATGATGGGAAAGATCCCTCATGGGCAGATGATGAGTATCATCCTACAACAGAATATATTATTGAAATTGAGAAAACAGGGATTGTAGAATTTCAAAAAACAATTGATTCTTTTTTTGGTATAACATCTTATGTTCCTAACAATAACAAGCTGTATTTAG
>CAMJBT010000113.1 GCA_946403965.1 uncultured Pseudobutyrivibrio sp.
GAGGTACTTATTCATCTTCCCTCTTATAAACTTTATCCCATGTATATTTTCTACTGTACAGGAATCCATCATTTTGGAGCTTGTCTAAAAGCTTTCCTTGAATGTTATTTGCTTTCATTCGGACACATACATCTTTTGGCGTATCATCAGGCTGTTTTGTTTCATTGTAGATTTGGCTTAGCCATTTTTTGTATTTTTTTGCATCTGATATTTCAAATGATCGTCCTTTATACTTTATATGCATCCCATAGTCTTCTGATCCATCTATCCCAACTGCATTTGTGGATAATACCTGTTCAACTATATTCCTATATAATTCTATTGTGGATTTATTAAGATCCTTGTCATAGTCTCCATTCCATCTTATGGTAGCCATAGGAAGGATAATAAAATTACCGTCATATAACATAAAACCTAAATATGAATTAGTCCACTGATAATGATTAGAGCCTTTTTTATATCCATCCCAAACAAAAACCAGTCCATACTTTGGAATAATCCACTTCTTCACTACAAAATGCTTAAATAATAATAAGTCTATTTCTACAGTGTCATCATCTGCATATAATTCCAAATTGCAAAACATATCAAGTGCTGGGCCTGTACATATCAAATTTTCCTTATCCAAAATTCAGCCCTCCTAGAGCTTCTTATTCATTTTCCCTCTTATAAACTTTATCCCATGTATATTTTCTACTATACAGAAATCCATCATTTTGGAGCTTGTCTAAAAGCTTTCCTTGGATGTTATTTGCTTTCATTCGGACACATACATCTTCTGGTGTATCACCAGGCTGTTTTGTATCGTTATAAATTTGGCTTAGCCATTTTTTGTATTTTTTTGCATCTGATATTTCAAAACTTTTTTTACTTGGTCTTTTTACATCAATTCCAACATCATCCAATGCGCCTATTCCGATTGCATTTGCCGATAGAACCTGTTCAATAATATTTCTTTTTAATAATATAGTTTCATTATTAAATCTACGTTCATAAGCAGTTCCACCTCTTATAATTTGAGTCATAGGTAGTTCTAGATAATCGCCATCATAAAACATAAACCCCATATAAGAACTAATCCTTTGATAATGTAAAGAAAAATCTTTCGTTCCTGTCCAAACCAATAATAATTTTCTTTTACAAATGACCCATTTTTTTAACACAATACGTTTTAATAACACTAAGTCTATTTCAATAATTTCATCATCAACATATAATGCTAAATCGCAAAAAAGTTCAAGGCCAGTACCTGAACATATAAAATTTTTCTTATCCAAAAACTGTCCTCCTAGAGCTTCTTATTCATTTTCCCTCTTATAAACTTTATCCCATGTATATTTTCTACTATACAGAAATCCATCATTTTGGAGCTTGTCTAAAAGCTTTCCTTGGATGTTATTTGCTTTCATTCGGACACATACATCTTCTGGCGTATCATCAGGCTGTTTTGTTTCATTGTAGATTTGGCTCAGCCACTTTTTGTATTTTTTTGCATCTGATATTTCAAAGCGCTTTCTACCTCTTTGGCTTACATCTAGTCCATAATCATCAAGTCCATCTATCCCAATAGCTTTTGCAGAAATCACTTGTTCAATTATATTTCTATATAATGTAATGGTTGGTTCATTATATCGCTCTAAAAAGTCTGAGCCTCTTCTTATTTGATACATAGGGATAATATGGCTATCTCCATTATACATTAGAATTCCTATATACGATCCAGTTCCGTAATAAATGCCCATACTATCTCTTTGTCCACACCAAGCAAATGCTAATCCTTCCTTAGAAATAACTCTTTTTTTCAAAACAAAATGCTTAAATAATAATAAGTCTATTTCTAAAGTGTCATCATCTGCATACAATTCCAAATTGCAAAACATATCAAGTGCTGGACCAGTACAGATTAAATTTTCCTTATCCAAAAATCAATCCTCCTAGGGCATTACAACCAGAATCAACTTTTTGTTTTAACCAATCAACTGCAGAATCTTTTTTTCCATCACCATCACAATCTTTAAACTCGTGATTTATTGCGGTATCCAGCGCCATTCCTACTCCGGCACCTACGATAGTCCCCAATGGTGGCAATATCAAAGAGCCAACTGCTGCTCCTGCAGCTGCTGTAGCAGCACCTGTACCAAAGTCTATAGCCGTATCAGTTACAAAATTTTGTACTCTGTCAGGAGTTACTACTACATCGCCGTCCTCGTAAAAATTATCTTCGAATTCTGATACAACTGTGAATGCATCTCCTAGAATACCTGCACCTTTTGCTACTTTGCCTAATTTCTTTGCTTTTTTAAAATCATCAAATGCATTTTTGGGATTGAGATCATTCTTTATAGAAGCTACAAATTCCTCATGCATTATTTCAAACCTGGTGGATCCGTTCTGAATCTTTTTTAAATAATTACCAAACTTTTCCATATTGGTAATATTTTCCATTGTACTACCTTTTAAATGTTTCACAGCCCTCTTTGATGACAAAAGTATTCCGCCATCCTCCCAAGCATGCTTCAGCGCTGCTCCTTTCCATTCGTTTCCTGTAATCTCTTTTAAGATTTCCTGGGCAGCTTTTTTCGTCTTACCTCCAACACTAAAATAATACTTACCGTTTTTTTGAGTCAACTTAATTCCATGATAAGCTAAGTAAACCGGTCCTTTCAAATCATATAACCTACTACCCTTACCCAAGCCGTCACTTATAGTGTTCAGGAATTCAAACTCTTCAGGCGGATAAACCTTCACTCTGGCTCCACTATTTTTTAATTCATCTTTCCATTTTTTCGTATTACTTGAATTTTCATAAGCACCTTCAGAAAAATTATTAGAAACATCAGCCAGGCCTGTATCTACTGCGTCTCGTAAAACCTTTGAATTGGTAAAAAGTGTGCAGGTTGCAGCTTCTATATCATCGTATTTTTTTATCTTTCCTACATAGTATTGATATATCTGGTATTCTTGATTTGCAAGGGTTCTATAATGACTAGCCATTCCTGAATAGTAATCAGCAAGATCTGAATCGTCACAACTACTAGCCTTTGAAGAATAAGAGCTGGCTTGATCACAATATCCATCATACAAGCTTTTCGAACTATCTCTATGGCTAATAAGATAGGCTCCATCAAGAATTTCGTAGCCAACTTCAACCATTAAACTATTACAGTCTTCTATATCTGAATTGTTTGCCTGTCTCATTCCTGATAGAAGCAACATATAATCATTAATTTGAGATTTTAATGCATCAAAAGAATCAGTCTTTAGTCCATCATCATTAATAAAGGCTCTTAAGCCTTTTCTTACATTGGTGATATTTGTATTTTGAGTTCTAAATTCCTTTAGCATATCAGTGCATTGTTGTTTAATTGCCAAAGGATCTAGGTACGAATCCGTATTCATCTTTATTCTCTCCTGCTTTTATTTCATTAATTTTATTATCTATATTTTCTAGTTTAGTATTTATATTTTTCTTGAACTGTGATCTGAATTCGTCCCGTTCTTCCTGCATCATATAAAATAAGCGTTTTTGATCTTGCCTAATCTCGTCCACTTCCGCAGAAAAATAATTTGACAAGCTCTCATCATTATCTATAATTGCCCTTTGATAGAATAAATCCATATCAAATTCTCGTTCTTCTTCAAAGCGTATTACACCATTATACTTTTCTATTAGGGTATCTTTTTCATTTTTTAATTTTCCTAACTGCTCTGAAAAATCTATATCTCGATTATCCATTTTATAACCCCTTCATCAATGTAGAAATTAGAGAATCACACTCCTCAAAAGCAGCCCCTATACTTTCAATGTTCTTTTTTTCATCTTTCAGATTCAAACTTAAAGTAGTCATAGTAGATTGGCTATCACCAACAGCTTTTAATGAATTATACTTTGCAGTAAGGGTTGTTTTTTCATCTGCATCAATATTTCTGAATATAATTGCATCATCCGATATAGCTTCAAAAGCTTGTGCATTTGTGCTAACCGAATTCGAATTAACTTTTTTCTCGCTCATATTTCCTCTTTCTATAATGCACTCACAAAAATTGACTTTCTGCCGTCATTAAAGTTTATAAATCCAAATGATGTTACTATATCAACTAAAAAAAGACAGGTCAATATCTAACCTGTCTCATGGCAAATAAAGCCATATTTTGGCAAAAAAACTTATAAATCAGCCAAATCTTCAATGTTTATTTTACGTCTTTCATCCCCATCTATGATATTACGTCTAGAATTTCTAAATGTTTTTCTCTGGTGAACATCTTTATTTTTTGTAGGTGCCCCAGACTTTTTGTATATAGCTTTACGGACCATTTTGTAGGCTATAAAATGTGTAACAAACATAGCAACTATCATGAATAAATGTGTGAAGAAAATGTTTGTAATAACACCATTATGCTTCAACAAATAATCATTGGAATAACCATATAAACACATAACCCCTAGATAGACCAATGCCATAAACATCATAGGAATATTAGCTGCTGCTCTTTTAATACACTTTAAAAAGTCTACGAAACTAGCATCAAAATAAACAAATCGTCCAATCATAAGCGTCAGGAAATATGCTATAAACATATCATAGTTATTATCCTCATAAATAAACTTGATGTAGCAGAAGATTATAATCATATACAGCATTCCTGTAAGTCTGATGGATGCCAAGGCATCTTCATCCAAATGCTTTACTCTAATAACTACATGGTCCAAAAAACTGTTAATCAAAATCGAGATAACCATAAACACAAGCAATAAATAATCCTTGTAGTCATCCCAAATAGTCTTGAAGCTTCCACTGGTAAGGAATCTGTTTATCAAATAATAAACAGCCATAAAACCAATGATTGATCCGCCTGAAAAAATCAGTTCGTAAAAACGTTCTGACAAATAGTAGAATTCATGCTCAAGCTTTTCTTCGACCTTGTTTGTTTTCTTGGCATATAGATAAAATACCCCAAACACTACCGCCATTAATAATATGGCAAGTATTAAGAATGTGATAAACTGAGGCATCTGAAAATAATGTTTTACATAATCTGAATAGGTATTCATAATCAATTTCTCCTGTTTTTTCTTCAGGGGAAATTATACACCTATCCTCTTCCAAAGTCATCTTGAAGAACTCTTTGATACTGACCTTTGAACCATGCACCTATTCCAGCCGAGTTGTCATTATGTCTTCCGTGTAATCCCTTGCCATAAACCTGCACCCCACCAGAATTTAATTCAGACAAAAGCTTATCGTAGGCAGTATCATCGTAATCATCCTCATACATATACGATACGATAAACTTGGTGTGACTGAAATCTGTATTCCTTAGCTTATTCCAAAATCGGTCATTCAAATTATTTACAGCATCCTGATCCATTCCTCCTCCATGATATCTTAGAAGATCCAATGAAGTAGGGAATCCTCCAGGACGCCTTAATCTTTCATTTGCTGCAATATCGCCAAGGCTTGCAAGTGGTTTTCCCAAAATCAGTGCATGTGGCTTTAAATCACATCCATAATACATTGAACCAATGGTACCCATTGATATTCCTGAAAGAATAAGCTGATCTGAATAAAATCCCAGTCGATTTAAATATTTAGAAATAACAGAAACCATTAGCTTTTCATATTCTGAATTTCCCATGTAGAAACCACCACCCTGAAATCGCTGTTCTGCTATCAATAAAAACGGGCAGCCCATCTTCTTCATCATGTAATAGCCTTCAAATCCCTCCATTGTTTTGTAGCCGGAAAAATAAACAGCCATAGGTGGCTTCATATCACCTGGATCGAAATAAGCAAAAATTTCCTCACGATCTTTAGTAACAAATCTTTCTCCTCCAACCATAAAAATGCCCTGATCCCATCTTGAGATTCTATCGTGGAGGCCAATAATATCAAGTCTTCCTTTGCCTTTTGCTTTTAATTCACAGAAAATAGTACCAGATCCGTTTCTTCCCTCAATGATAACAGGCTTTAAAAGCTGCTGTTCTGAAAAACTCCAACTATCACTAATATCCGCCAAACTACCAGAAACAAACTGTTTTATTTCAAGGGATATTTCTATACCTGGTTGCTTCTTGTATTCTAACCAGAATTCAATAGCTTGTCCCTCTTCAATAGGAATATTTCCTCGCCAAAAAGCTATTTGGGTAAAGCCTTCCCTACCATATTCTCCGTCAAGAGTAACACTATACTGTCCATACCATTTAATATTTCCTTTAAACCCTTGTGCTATGCCAAGTGATTCTGGTCTGAATTTTTCTCCATAAGGCTTTGGAAAATATTTTTTTACCTCATTATCTAAGAAATTCTGAATACCATAGTCTGGAATGATTTTGCCTAATTTCTGTTCAAACAACTTCTTTGTGATTCTGTTAACTTCAAAGTTATCCACTAAAAATAGACAGTATGCCATCGACATCTTCTTTAAAACAGGAAATTCCTTTTCTGTAATGTTTCGTTCTAACACTACAATTTCATATATTTCCTTTTTTAGTTCTATCTCATCACAAGCAAAAATAAGCTTCACCCTAGAGGGAAGCTTATATTTGTCTTGCCAACTTTCTTTTCCAATCTGTAAAATTCTAATTTTATCCATAGCTTTCTACATTAAAGAAACACGTTAATATTTTCTTTCTTCTGGAGTTAGCCCCAGTAATTTATCCATTAATGAAAATGCTGCTGCAACCGGCACTGCATAAAGAGCTTTTGATAGCTCCACCATAGTAACAGATTTATCGGCCTGAATTGCAAGTATTATTATTGTGACTGCGATAAAACCAAGCCAACAACATAAATCTATAATTTGGTTATTACTAATAGCTTTTATAATTATTACAACTACCAACGCTGCTACAAGTAGAATCCATGGCGTAAAAGCTACAATTGAGATTCCGCTAGCAAAGTGACCAAGATTTGTCAGATTGTACACAATAACCTTGTCCACAAAAGCTGATGCATTTTTGAAATACCATAAATACAAGCACATCGGAATTGTAACTGTAACAATTCCCTCCAAAAGGGAAATGTAGTATGACCTGTATTCCTTCCCCTCAAGACCATCAACTTTAATCTTGATAGCAAAGAATATAAATAGCACTATCCAAATCAGTGAATAACCTGGTTGAAGGAAAAATACAAGTCCAAAATCTATAGCCAATAAATATGTATGGTATGACAAAAAACCATATTTAAGCTGCCTTGCCACATGATAGCAGGTTAATGTTAAAAGGAAGAATAAAAGTTCTTCTGCACCTGCGTGAGTCAAAGCTCCCCAAGAAAAAACAGTTACTATAATTGTTGATATTAAAGCAAGTATTTCTGAGGTGTAAAGCTTGCAGGTTTTATATACATACAGCACTGTAAAATAAATAACGACAAATTCCATTATGAAATGAACAATATGAGTTTCTGTAAGAAGATATCCCAGGCCATAAAATTCATAAAGCACCGGTCCGTAATGACCATCAAGTTCAACGTAGGCAAGATATCCATCTCTAACAGAATGGGCTATATCAAGTATCTCCTGCTGCACCTGAGTTAATGTGTCTTCAGCTCCGGTAATCCATGGATTGAATGGACTAGAAAGACCAATTATGATTGTTATTGCGAGTACTGCTAATAACTCCAAAGTGATTTTTAATTTCTTGTTCATAATTCAACCCCCACTATTCCTCTGTACATCTATCATATAATTTTAGCACCAAATTTACTAAAATGTATGACCATTTTGTTACAATTCTGAAAATATAATCAATTCTTTAAACTAACAAAGGGAGCAGAAGGTA
>CAMJBT010000114.1 GCA_946403965.1 uncultured Pseudobutyrivibrio sp.
AAGGCTTCCCATATCGGAAAGCCTTGATAAAATCGATAACGTATGATTATCTCTTTGAGAACTTTTTAAACGCAAAGGCTCTCTTGTTTACAGGGCTTTTGCGTTGTTTTGTTGCTTGTGTGTTGTGTACGGAAGACGCATCACGACATCATATTCTTTTCATATCTTTCTTCTTTTAATCGGAGTGATTTAAAAAAATATATCCTTTCCAATATTCGCTGTCAAGATCTTCAAATCCGATAGAATATCCGTCTTTGTCGTGATGAAGCAGATTATTAATCTGTGAAATACATTTGGCTCGAAGATCGTCCCACAATACAACACTCTTTATCTCATATATTCCCACGAAGCAAAACAGATGGATATTATTGATGTACTATTATGATACATCATTAGTAGTGGCAGAATCATAAAACATCCTGATTATACGAAACTGAAAGTCAGTAAAGCCATCTTACTCCAAGTGGAGCTTTGTTAGCAGAACGATAGTTGCTATTGGAAAGCTGTCCTCGTCGCCGATGTCGAGAAGATGCTCGGCCTTGAAAAATTCTTCATAAGTATGGCGAGAGAAGCGGTGTTTGAGTGTATGGTTTATATCTGAGATTTATCCGGCTGTTCCTTCGGGTGCAGCCGTAAATAATTCTATCACCATCATTGATAAATTACAATATATCTATATTTTTGTCATTCCTATTTTCGTAGTACTGATTAATAATTAAAACATCTCTTTTACGACTGTTTTCTAACTCTTCTACCTCTTTTTCAATGCGTTTCTTATTTGCAAGCGATGTATGTTGATCATTCAACCGTTTCTGTAAAATTTTATATCGTAAATCAAGAGCAATCGGACTTTCTTTGTTTAATACTTTACTGAAACCTGCATCTGCACTTCGCCAACCATCACGATATAAGAGCATTGTTGAATATAATATTTCTAGCATATCACTTGAATGTTTATAGATTTTTAAGTACTTCTCATAATCGTTTTCAACTATATCATATTTTCTGCTATGTATTGCTATATTCATATGTAGCATTATCATATGAGGAAGAACTTTTTCAGACGAGCAAGCTGCTGTAGAAGCATCCATAGCAGCTTCAAATCTTTTTTCCTTAATTGCAAGAACCGCTTTTCTATGATTTACATTTTCAGGTTTGTCAACTAGTTCAAGCTGTGTGATCAGTTCTTTTGCACTATTGAAATCGTTGGAATAAATCGCTATTTTTGCAGCTAGATCCAATATAAAAGCATTTTTAATCTTTCGACCCGGTTTCATTACAATTTCTATTTCTTGCTTTGATTTTTCTAAATCGTTGATTTGAAAATAACATTCAGCTAAATCTCTATGGATTTGAATTGAGTCATCTCCCGCTTTTTTTCCTAATTCAAATTGCTCTATTGCATACTTGAACTTGTTTCTTTTCCTAAAACGGAATCCTCTAAGATAAAAACGTCGAGGATCATATCGTCCATCAAGTTCAGATAAAAGATCATTTTCTTCTATTTCATGAGAGACAGATTTTGTTTCCAGTCGAACCAATAATTTAAATAGCAATATTTTGGCTTCATAATTATCAGGCTCTAACTCCAATGCTTTTCTAGCATATTTTTCAGCAGTTTTCCAATCTCGATCAATATTATATTTTTGTGCGATATCTAGAAGCTTAGATGGTAACAAAAACGACTTAAATTCAACTAATGCATCATCATCTTCTGCGTACAATAATGATGTTATTATATTGTCAATATATATCAATGACTTTTGTTCGTTGTTATTAAACTCTTCTATTAACAAATGGGAGTAATGATTCATTTCCTTTTTACTGAAACGTGAAACAACTGTACGACTAATAGCAGCTTTAATCGGAGAAGAGATTCTATAATAACCATTCGCATCATACACCAGGTTATAATCTATCAGATTCATTATTCCAACACGAATATCCTCTTTAGTAGTTGATGAAAGAATACAAATAGTATCAATGTCCAACACTTCAAAATTATATAATAATTTTAATAAGGTGATATCACTATCATCGATTTTGATAGAATTGAGATATCCAGTGAAAAGCCCTGATTTAAAGTCGGTAAGTTTGATTTTATCATCGCAAACCAAATCAATACCATAAACGCTACATTCCTTTACAGCATAATAAATCGCAGGAGGATAGCCATCTAAATGATTTGCAAGTTCTTCTATATTGGCTTTATTGGTTGAAATGATATTGTTTCTTTTAAGGAGCATATCTAAAGCTGAAAAACTTTCCTCAAACGAAAGTTCACCTATTTTTAGTGTATATACTAGATTTGAATCAGCAGTCGTTAACTTTGGGTATCGTTTATGAACTAGAAGCAGATAATCGTCTATATAATTGTTAGAGAAAATCTTTAATATATTTAAAATATCATTTCTATAGTAACCATCATTATCCAACAATCCGCCCTCATCAACAATAATAGGCATAGTAGATTCTGATGAATACTCAGAAAGAATACGAGCTATTTCATTGTACTTTTCTTCATTGCTGGCAGAAATAAAGGCCATTATTTCATTTTCTTTTTCGCTCTGCGACTTAAGTTTTATGCTATCGCTAATTAAATATCGATGTAATTCTTCAATACCTTCATATTCTTTGAGATGAATTTCTAGTTCATATTTTAAGTTGAATCGTTCAGAAATGACTCTTTTAGCAAACGTTCTTCTGCCAATTCCCTCTAATCCTGATAAAGCAATAATATTAGGAAAATCTGAATACCGTGCAATTAAGTCTTTATTAAACTTTTCAGTTTCTTTTGTACGACCAACATAAATGTTATCCGTTTTAACATAATCAAACAGCTTATCAATAATAATCTGAGTTGCAACTCCAATATTATCAATTGGTTGGATTTTCGCTTTTCTCATCCATTCTGGAAAATGTTCTATTTTCACATTATCTAGATTCAATACTAATACTTGAATGTCTCTTTTCTTTATGAATTCCCAGTTCACTGTATCAAGCTCAAAATTAACCCAAGACGATTTGAGAGAGGCTTCCGATGCAAATAAAACGAAAAGCTTAGCTTTCTCAATATGAGAAACTATGGCTTCTCTAAAATCATCCCCTGGTTCAAAACAATCCTCATCAAAAATTGTCCAAGCTCTTGTTAATCTCTTTTTTATTTTTCTAACTATTTCTTTATCTGTAGAAGAATGTGATAAAAAAGCTTTAATCATTATTAAAATCTCCTATATTTTTTATATCATTACACTTCCATGAGGCTATAATATTATTTGACAATATCAAAATGCGAATATGAGTAATGGTAATTTATTCTTGTATCTCGTCATCTTCTTCCATTATAATGGTTAAGTCTTCAACCATAGCTAAATCTGCCAACGATTTTGTATATTGAATAAGTTTACTCTGTAGATTGCTCAATTCATTTCTGAATGTTTGACATTCGGCAGAATTTCCAAATGCTCCATCTAGTTGTTTTCTATGCCATCTTGCAGTAAACGGTCTGATCACCTGATTTAGCACAACAATTGCTATTTTTGTGAAGTTCTCAGCTTTTTTACCTTTAGATTTTAATATGTCTCTTGTTATTCCAAAAATACTATATACGCTTTCTAACGCTGTACTTTCATCACCTTCATTTTGAGCCAATGGTTGAGTAGTTATACGAGTTATCAACTCAACATACATATCCCAAGCTGCTGTTTGATCATCTTCGGTAGGTGAAAATTCAAGTTCAGCAAATTTGAGATTCAATTTGATACTATCTAATCCCCATCTTCTGAAAAAATCACCGAACTTTTGTTTTTTAATCTCCATAATCTATACCTTACCTTTCAATTATTTATTTGTGGAATCTGTTTATCACTTAAAGATATCACATCATATCAATATTTGTGAATTCTATTGAAAAAATACATTTGAATGGTTTTCTTGTCCGTCCAATATTTTTTAGATAAAAATACAATGTACTATCGATTGTACTTCATCTGTGGACGTGAAATATCAATTAGATTTCTTCTTTTAATCCTTGATTGAAAAGCCTCTTCTATGATGGAATCAAAGTAATGAATAGCAGTGTCCCAATCATATAAATATGCATAATTTGTTTTTAAGTTAAAATCCCGACTTGCAAACGGGTCATAGACATGGCATAATAGAAGAAAAATGAAAGGCAACTATCGCCATGTCAAAAAGGACGAAATCAAACAGAAGTAAATCTCGAAGAACAACACCATGGGATAAAACAGACCATCCAACACCGGTACAGAGGTTTATCAAAATGCATTATCAAACTCGATACGAAGAAAGACATCAACCACTTGATGAAACAGGCGAGGCGGAGATGATCAATTCATTTGAACCAAGTCATTGTCCGTTCTGCGGTTCAAATGAATTCGTAAAGAATGGCTTTGATACCAATGGAATCAGAAGATATAAATGTTCCTGTGGCAAACGTTTTAAGCCAACTACCGGCACGATATTTGACTCACGAAAAATTGGCATATGTGAATGGATAGAGTATTGCCTGAACATCTTCCGCTATGTTAGTCTAAATGCTGATTCATGGAATAACAGAAATGCGATTTCTCCCTCAAAATATTGGCTTGAAAAGCTGTTTCTGACCCTTGAAAATTCACAGAACGATATTGTTTTGAGCGGAATAGTCTGGCTTGATGAAACCTATTATTCACTCGTGCTTCGAGATCGCATTCGTGATGAAAACGGAAACCTGCTGCGTGGATTATCTCGAAATCAAATTTGCATTGGCGTAGCTACTGATAAGAAACATACGATATGCTTCGTAGAAGGTTTCGGAAAGCCATCGCAGAAACGCAGTTATGAAACATTCAAAGATCATATCACATCGGGAGCAACGCTAATACACGACAAAGAGAAAACACATAAGAAGTTGGTAGAAAAACTATGTCTTAAGAGTGTTAGCTATTCCTCGTCTGACCTCAAAGGACTTGCTGACAGCGAGAACCCTCTTGACCCGGTAAATCGAATTCATTGCTTGTTAAAGATGTTTCTAAACGCTCATAGCGGCTTTTGCCGCGATGAAATTCAAGACTATTTGAATCTGTACTCGTTTGTTATTAATTCACCGTCCGACCATCTGGAAAAAGTTGAAAAAATCATAAATTTAGTTCTTGAAAATCCCAAATCACTCAAATATAGGGAACAATTTGGCTTAAAATCTTGAATTATATGACCCGTGTGCAAGTCGGGATTTAAGATTGAAAACACCCATAGCGGTAAATAGAAAATACAGATTCGGAGCACCATAGCAGACATCAGGCATAGCTTTTGCTTCGGGTGCATCTTTTCCGATCTTCATATAAGGAGGATTACCGATAATCAAATCGAATTTTTCCGGCGTAGGATTTGCACCAAGCCAATTATTGTATTCAAAGACTTGACTTGTGATGTAATTCTCCGTTCGAATCTCGTAATCAACATCTATGTTAGAATGATTTGAAACCCAATTTAGATTATCTTCCAGAAGAGTGATGATATTAGTGTCGTTTTCATAACAAACAAGCTCTATATGACTGATTTGATTTTGAGTCTGCAATTTCTCAATCAATGCTACGGTAAGAATACCTGATCCTGCACCTGCATCCAATATTTTCAGACTATGCTTATCAGATGGCACAACAAATAAGCCTGCCATAAACAAAGCAGTTTCTTTACTGGTAAAAAACTGTCCATAACGCTTGCGCAATGACTTAGGCATATTCTCAATATATTCATTTGTCTTAGTAATTACATAATCAAGAAGTTTCATTTTACACGTCTCTATTCTGCAAATAATTAACCTAACCCATAATAATTATAATACAAAAATATAAATCTTTCAATACCGATAACCCAAAAACAGCCGCCAAGCAGGAGATTATCCCATTTGGCGGCTGTGCTGGTTAGGTATAAATCAGCTCTGTATTCACAATCTCTGTTGCACGGTTACGGATATTGTTCATACGCTTCACCCACAGCATTTGATTTTCTGCTTTAAGTTGTTCGGTTACACCTTCCTTTTCGGCGAGTTGTTTTACTAACCGAAAGAACATCTCCTCTTCCTGCTTGTCGATATCAGCAAGGTAAGCGGTGAGCTTACAGCTTGTCAGCAGATTGGTATAGCGGATTTTATGTTGCTGCTTGATGTACCGTAAATGCCGCTTGCCCCAAATGCCGATTTCGACCTTTGGCTGCTCGGGAAGTGCCAGGCACGGCAGATAGTAATCGCCTTGCAGCTCATATTGAATCCCTGTCTGCTTGTCGTAAATTCTTTTCTCCATTGTTCATCAACCTTTCATAATATATTAGCGTGCATCACGCTGTTTTGACTTCTTGATACCTCTCGCCTGCTCGATGATCTCATTGAGCTTACGCTTTCCGAAAACCTTTTCCAAAAGCTGATAAGCCTTATTCTGTTTACGAAGCATACCGTTGACCTCTTTGAGCTTGGAGTTTTCAAATTTAAGGTGTTCGTTCTCACGGTATAATCTGCCGTTTAGATTATTGATTCGGTAATAATTCTCCCAACCGGAATAACTTCTCACCACCGCAGATCTGACAAGATTTTTCAGCCGTTTGATTAACGGCTCTACAATCTTTTTCTTGTAGCTCTTTGCCGACATCAAGCCCTGCGGCTCCGGGAGTTGAAGCTCGGGATTGTTGTCAAGCTGATGTTCTATGCTGTCGAGTGAATCAGTTGCCTGTTTGACTTTTTCAGCTGTCGCTTTCAGCCCTTTGACTTCAAGCTGCTTTTCTTCAATTTCCCTGTCAAGCTCGGCGACCTCTTTGACTCGCTCCTGCTTTTTGTAATCAAGGACAGATAGATGCTGCTCGTGAGTACCCTTCTGCTCCCACTCAATACCGTGACGCTCCATAATCTCAGCAAGGACTTTCTTTTCGGAAAGTATCCAGCGGTTCAGCTCGTTATCGCTCTTGCCCTGACCTTTGAAGCCCATATTGAGCATAGCCTGTTTCAGAGACACTCTTGTTTCCAAACCTCGCTTGCTGCCTGTTGTGAACGGCACAAAGTCGATATGAATATGCGGCGTTGCTTCGTCCATATGAAGGTGAGCTGAAAATACTCGCAGATACGGATTGCGATTTTGGAAGCCCTGATAGTATTCGTCGAGGACTGTCCTCGCAATCTCAGCATACTCTCCTGTCGCCGACATATCATCCTTATTACCGATTTGGAAGATGATCTCGTGGAACAGCTTTTCCTGCTTTCCGGACTCGATGTGCTTGTA
>CAMJBT010000115.1 GCA_946403965.1 uncultured Pseudobutyrivibrio sp.
GGAGGATATTAGATGGCAAAAATTAAAGTACATGAATTAGCCAAAGAGCTTGGCAAGGAGAGCAAAGATGTTATTGCTTTTCTTGAGGCAAATGGCATAGAGGCAAAAGCAATGAGTGGTATTGAAGAGGATGTAGCTGCAACAGTTAGATCTAATTTTGGTGCTGCAAAGGCTGAAAAGAAGGCTGAGCCAAAGAAGGATAAGGTTGATTCTTCAAAAGCTCACGGAGATAAAGATGGAAATCCTGTTAAAAAAGCTCGCCCTGTAGACAAGGATGGAAATCCAGTTAAAAAGAAGAAAAATGTTTTTGTTGTTACTCGTGATAGAGATGATAGAAGAAGAAGAGGTTCTGATTCATCAAGAAACGAAAACAGAGATAATGGAGGTCAGAAAAAGGCTCCTGCTCAGAATGCGCAGCCAAGAGGCCCTATTAGACCTCGTACATTTGCTGATGGTGTTCGTCCATCTCAGAGAGCAAGTGCACAATCTACAGACACTGAGTTTGTATCAAAGAAGCAAGCTACAGAGGAGGCAACAGAGCGTCCTTCAAAGAGACCAGAACGCACAGACCGTCAAGAACGTAACGAAAAGAGAGATAACAGACCAGAGAGAAACGAGCGTTCAGATAGACCTCAAAGAGGTGATAAGCCACAAGGAAAGCGTCCTGAAAGAAACGATAAACCAAACCGTGGTGAAAGACCTGATAATCAGAGAAATGATAATAGAAATTCTCGTCCATCACAGGCAGCTTCTGCTCCAGATATGGCACCATCTTCAAATGCAAAGGGTAGTCGTCGTGATGACAAGAAAAAGAAAAACAATAAAGATAACAACAATTTAGGCGGAAAGAAGCAGGAGAATTTCATCAATCTTGAAAAGAATGGTGGAAAGAAGAAAAAGAATAATACTCCTAAGGCGCCAGAGCGTAACATGGATGAAGTTCTTACAATCACAATCCCTGATAGAATTACTATTAAGGATCTTGCAGATAAAATGAAAGTACAGGCTTCAGCTGTTGTTAAAACTCTTTTCATGAAGGGTACAATGGTTACTGTTAACCAGGAAGTTGATTTTGAAAAAGCTGAAGAAATAGCACTTGAGTTCAACTGCATCTGTGAAGAAGAAGAAAAGGTTGATGTTATTGCAGAGCTTCTTAAAGAAGAGGAAGAAGATACAACAAACTTCCCTTCAAGACCACCTGTTGTATGTGTAATGGGTCACGTTGATCATGGTAAAACATCTCTTCTTGATGCAATCCGTGATACAAAAGTTACAGACCGTGAGGCTGGTGGTATTACTCAGCACATCGGTGCCTATACAGTTTCAATCAATAATCAGGAAATTACATTCCTTGATACACCTGGTCACGAGGCATTTACTGCAATGCGTATGCGTGGTGCAAACTCTACAGATATCGCTATTCTTGTAGTTGCAGCTGATGATGGTGTTATGCCTCAGACTGTTGAAGCTATAAATCATGCTAAGGCAGCTGGTATCGAAATTATTGTTGCTATCAACAAGATTGATAAGCCTAACGCAAATATTGATAGAGTTAAGCAGGAGCTTTCTGAATACCAGCTTATTCCTGAGGATTGGGGTGGAAGCACAGTTTTCTGTCCAGTTTCAGCACATACAAAGGAAGGTATCGACAACCTTCTTGAGATGATTCTTCTTACAGCTGAAGTACTTGAACTTAAAGCTAATCCAAATCGTAAGGCTAGAGGTCTTGTTATCGAGGCACAACTTGATAAGGGCCGTGGTGCTGTAGCTACAGTACTTGTTCAGAAGGGTACACTTCGTGTTGGTGATCCTGTTGCATGTGGTAGCTGCTATGGTAAAGTTCGTGCTATGATTGACGATACAGGTGCTCGTGTTAAGAGTGCAGGTCCTTCAGTTCCAGTTGAGATTCTCGGTCTTTCAGAGGTTCCAAATGCTGGTGAGGTTTTGATGTCATTCGATTCAGAGAAGGAAGCACACTCATTTGCTGATACATTTGTTGCTGAACACAAGAATAAGCTTGTTGAGCAGACTAAGTCTAAGATGTCTCTTGATGCGCTCTTTAGCGAAATCGAGTCTGGAAACCTTAAAGAGCTTGATCTTATTGTTAAAGCTGATGTGCAAGGTTCTGTTGAGGCTGTTAAGCAGTCACTTGAGAAGCTTTCAAACGAGGAAGTTGTTGTTAAGACTATCCATGGTGGCGTAGGTACAATTAATGAATCCGACGTAGTTCTCGCATCTGCTTCAAATGCTATTATCATTGGTTTCAATGTTCGTATTGATCCACAGGCAAAGGCTACAGCTGACAGAGAAGGTGTAGATCTTCGTCTTTATAAAGTTATTTACGATGCAATCAATGATGTTGAATCTGCTATGAAGGGTATGCTTGATCCAATCTTCGAAGAGAAGGTTATCGGTCATGCAGAGGTTCGTCAGATTTTCAAGGCTTCAGGTGTTGGAAATATTGCTGGTTCATACGTTACAGATGGTTACTTCCAGAGAGATTGTATGGTACGCGTAACTCGTGACGGTGAGCTCATCCACGAAGGAAAGCTTGGTTCACTTAAGAGATTTAAGGACGATGTTAAAGAAGTTAAGACTAACTTCGAATGTGGTCTTGTTATTGAAGACTTCAATGATGTTCAGGAAATGGATATCATCGAGGCCTATATTATGGTTGAGGTACCAAGATAATGAGAAAAAATTCTGTTAAAAATACTCGTATAAACGAAGAAGTTATGCGAGAGCTTAGTAATATTATACGTCTTGAGGTTAAAGATCCTCGTATTTCACCAGTTACATCTGTTGTATCTGTTGAGGTTGCTCCTGATCTTAAGACAGCTAAAGCATATATTTCTGTACTCGGAGACGACGAGGCAGTGGCTAAGACTATTGAGGGTCTTAAAAGCTCAGCTGGTTTTATTCGCCGCGAGCTTGCTCACAGAATCAATCTTAGAAATACTCCTGAGATTACTTTTGTTAGTGACCAATCAATCGCTTATGCTGCAAAGATGAGTAAATTAATTGATGAGGTTAATGCACCTTTACATGAGAGAGAAGAACATGATCAATAATTTCAATGAATTAATTGCATCAGCTAATACAGTTGCCATCAGCGGACATATCCGCCCTGATGGGGACTGTGTAGGCTCTTGCCTAGCTATTTACAATTATATAGCCACCTATTACCCAGATGTTGAACTTCACGTTTATCTTGATCCTATTCCAAATATTTTTAAGTTTCTTAAGAACTCAGACAAGATAGAAGATATTCATACAGTTTCTGAGAATAAGAAATTTGACCTGTTTATAGCCTTAGATTGTAGTGATGGTGGAAGATTAGGTGATGTTTATCCGTTCTTTGAAAAAGCAATTCACACTATTTGTATCGATCATCATATGACTAATGGTGGTTTTGCCGAATTTTCTTATATCATTCCTGATGACAGTTCAACTTGCGAACTTATTTATAATCAGATTGGAAAAGAAAAAATTACAAAGGATATTGCAGAATGTCTTTATACAGGAATAATACATGATACTGGTGTTTTTCAATATTCATGTACAACAGAAGCTACAATGGCTGCGGCAGGTTATTTAATGAGTTTAGGAATTGACTATCCAAAAATCTGTACAGACACATATTATGCCAAGACTATGATTCAAAATCGTATGCTCGGAAAGGCTCTGTTAAATTGTAAAACTTTCGAGGATGGAAAGATTATTGCTGCTGTTATTACTGCAGAGGATATGGCAGAATATGGTGCTTTAAGTAAACATCTTGAAGGCATAGTTCAACAGCTTAGAGATACTACAGGTGTAGAGGTTGCAGTATTTTTGTATGAACTTGAAGATGGTGATTTCAAGGGCAGTACAAGAGCTACTGGTGATGTTGATTTAACTGTCATTTGTCAAAAATATAATGGAGGCGGTCACAAGAAAGCGGCAGGCTTTTCCGTTTCTACAAAGGATCCATGGTCAGTAGTAAATGAAATTATTGATTTAGTTAAAATTCAATTTAACTCGTTAGGAATTTAATTAATGAATAGTGGTATAATTAATGTCTATAAAGAGGCTGGCTTTACATCTTTTGATGTTGTAGCTAAGCTTCGTGGCATTTTAAAAATAAAGAAAATCGGGCACACTGGTACGTTAGATCCAGACGCAACTGGTGTGCTTCCTGTTTGTGTAGGTAAGGCTACCAAGCTATGTGATATGCTTACAGATAAGGATAAAGTTTATGAATGTGTTATGCTACTTGGTGTAGAAACAGATACCTACGATATGAGTGGTAAAATTTTTTCAAAAAACCTTGTGGAAGCTGATGAAGCACAGGTAAAAGAAGCCATCGAATCCTTTATTGGAGATATTATGCAAGTTCCACCTATGTATTCAGCATTAAAGGTCAATGGAAAAAAACTTTATGAACTTGCACGTGAAGGTAAAGAAATAGAGCGAAAACCACGTCCTGTTACAATTTTTAGCATTGATATTCTTTCTATGGATTTACCTGAGGTTTCAATTAGGATTCATTGTAGCAAAGGTACTTATATCAGATCTTTGTGTCATGATATTGGCGCAAAACTCGGTTGTGGGTGCGCTATGAAGTCACTTGTCAGAACCAGAGTCAGTCAATTTGATATTTCTGATGCAAAGACTCTTGATGAAATTCAAAAAATAGTAAATAATGGTCAGCTTGATGGTATCATGATAAACATTGCAGATATATTTGATAATCTTGGTACGGTGTTTGTTATTCCTACTGAAGAGGCTATTAAATGTGCAGTGAATGGCGGTATTATTTCTCCTACACAAGTTTTCGCAGAGGGGATTAGTGGTTTTCAGGAAGATGCTAGATACAGATTATTTCTTCCTGATAACAGATTTCTTGGAATATATTTATTTCAGGATTCAAATTTTAAATTGGAGAAATTGTTTTTGGAATAATTATGGAGTATTTACATTCTTTATTTGACACTAGAATATCAGAACCTACAGCTGTTACTGTAGGAAAATTTGATGGTATTCATAGAGGTCACACACTTCTTACAACTGATATTATTTCTAAGAAGCAGGCAGGTTTAAAATCCTGCCTTATTACATTTACCAATTCTCCTAGAATAGCACTTGAACTTGATAAAACACCTTCTCTTATAACAAATAAAGAGAGAATGTATATGCTTGATAATGGAGGATTAGATTATCTCATTGAATGTCCTTTTGATGAACGCCTAATGCAGACAGATGCTGATAGCTTCATAAAATTTTTGGTAGATAATATCAATATGAAATATATGATATCTGGTTCTGACTTTACATTTGGTTATAAAGGTGCTGGAAATGTTAGTCTTCTAAGAGAACTATCTACTAAATATGATTTTGAATATAAAGTAATAGAAAAGATAAAGCTAAATGATCGAGATATTAGTAGTACATATATTCGTGAAGAGCTTCAAAATGGCCATATTCATGTGGTAAATGACATGCTCGGTTATGATTACTTTGTCTGGGGCGAGGTTGTGCATGGGGCTCATTTAGGTCATAAAATTGGTATACCTACAATCAATATTATGCCTGAGAAGATGAAGCTTGTTCCTAAATTTGGAGTTTATGTTACTACAATAGATTTTGATGGACGTCTTTATCACGGTGTTACTAATGTTGGAACTAAACCTTCCGTTACAAATCAGAATGTGGTTGGAATAGAAACTCATATTTTAGATTATAACGGGGATTTATATGGAAGATTCGTAAAGGTTACATTCAAGAATTTTCTTCGACCTGAGATGAAATTTGACTCAATAGAAGAGCTTACTGCTCAAATGAATAAAGATAAAGTATTAGCAAAGGAATATTTTAATAATTAAATATTATCTTGCTATACTTAAGGGGCTTTAACAAATGTTACAAGAATATTACATTGAAATTGACATGGTAGCTAATTCTTGCTATAATCATGGAAGTTTCGGTTTATTTACGTAAATTGTTATTGGAGGTTTTATGAATAAACGTATTATATCAGCATTTTCTATTGCTTGTGCTACACTATTATTGCTAGATTATTGTGCTGATACTCAAAATAAAAACATTAATACAACAGATAATGAAGACATTGCATCTGTTACTGCTGGTGCAGTTTCACTTGCTGCTGTTGATTTATCTTCATTAGATGAGATTTCAGTTACTGATTCGAATGCTATAGCTACAGC
The DNA here is from genome assembly GCA_946403965.1 of uncultured Pseudobutyrivibrio sp. Classification (GTDB taxonomy): domain Bacteria; phylum Bacillota; class Clostridia; order Lachnospirales; family Lachnospiraceae; genus Pseudobutyrivibrio. Next base: position 6,207 of record CAMJBT010000115.1, read on the forward strand.
TAAGTCACTAGGTGATATTTATGGCTACAAAAATCTAGGTATTTGTAATGTTTCAGAAGGAAATCTTAATATTAGAGAATCTGCTTCTACAGATGGTAAGCTTGTTGGTAAATTTCCAGCAAATGCCGGTTGTGAAATTATAGAAACAGATGGAGAGTGGAGTAAGATAAAATCAGGAGATGTTGAAGGCTATGTTCTCACTGAATATCTTTTAACTGGTACAGAGGCATGGGATAAGGCTGTAGAGCTTGCAGAGTTTGTTGCTACTGCAAAGACAGGTGGCCTTAGAGTTCGTGCAGAGGGTAATACTGATAGTGAAATAATTTACCAGCTTGCTGAAGGCGAGGAAATAGCCATCCTTGACAACACTCAAGATAAGGAATGGATAAAGGTCGATGTGGACGGAGATGAAGGCTATGTTTGTGGCGAATATGTTGATGTAGATTTATCTCTTAAAACAGCCATGACTCTTACTGAGGCAAGATATGGCGAGGGTATTTCCGATGTACGTATGGCAGTTTGCGAAAATGCTCTTCAGTATGTTGGAAATCGTTATGTATGGGGAGGAACATCCCTTACAAATGGAATTGATTGTTCTGGATTCACAATGCAGATCATGAAACAGTATGGTGTTTACCTTAGTCATTCATCAAAAGCTCAGGCAAACGAAGGTGCTACAATTTCAACATCAGAACTTAAGCCAGGCGATTTGATATTCTATGGTCGTGGTAAAAGCATCAACCATGTGGCAATATATATTGGTGGAGGCCAAATTTGTCATGCTTCTAATAAGCGTGATGGTATTAAGATATCTAATGCATTCTACCGTACACCAATCAAATGTGTTCGAGTTTTATATGATTAATGAATTTGTTATTCTTGAGGGATTACATTTAATCCCTCAAGTTATTTTAATTTATAGGGGAGAATAGTGTGAAAGAAAGTAGAGGAAAGCCATAAACTGGCGCACTTAAATAAGCTGT
>CAMJBT010000116.1 GCA_946403965.1 uncultured Pseudobutyrivibrio sp.
ACTTTAGAGCCAGTTATGGACAAATTAAACACAAAGTTCTGGTATAGTAGTCAAAAGGAGAAAGCAGGAGAAAGCTATTCAGATACTGTGGAAGCTCTTATTAATAAGGCTAAAATCCCAGTTACAGCAGTGCTTGGAAACAGCACCATTACAGTAGCAGATTTCTCTCAACTCCAGGTGGGCGATATTGTCAGACTTAACAGGAAGGTTGACGAAGAACTGGATGTTTTTGTGGGCGACATTAGGAAATTCGCTGCCCTACCAGGTGCGTCAGGAAAGGACTATGCAGTCAGAGTGACAGAAATCATAAGGGAGGAGCAGTAGAATGGGCGACGGTGTATTATCACAGGATGAGATTAATGCACTATTAAGTGGTGGAATTCCAGATGCTGCGCCAGCAGATGATTCTTCTGGTGGTAGCGCAGGTGGAGAGCTTTCCACTCAAGAGATTGATACTATTGGCGAGGTTGCCAATATTAGTATGGGAAGCGCGGCTACCACACTTTTTTCTCTTGTTAATAAAAAGGTAGAGATTTCTACTCCTGTTGTTTCAGAAACCAATTGGAATGATTTAGCATCCAATTATACAGACAACTGTGTAGTTGTTAGAATTGGTTATACAAAAGGTATTGATGGTAGTAACGTTCTTGTTTTGAAAGAGAACGATGTAAAGGTCATCACTGATTTGATGATGGGTGGTGATGGAACTAATACTGATGGCGAGATTTCAGAGCTTCATTTGTCAGCTATTTCTGAAGCGATGAACCAAATGATGGGTGCTTCGGCAACCTCGCTTTCATCAATGCTTAATAAGATGGTTGATATTTCCCCACCTACAGCGACACTTACAGATATGTCGACTATTAGTGGTGGAGAGATAGATGCATTCCTTGAAGGCAACTTCGTAAGAATAGCCTTTAAAATGGAAATTGGAGATTTGGTAGATAGTGAAATGATGCAATTGTATCCAATTTCACTTGCCAAAGAAATGTGCTCAGCAGTACTTAATAATATGGAGTCAGATTCACAATCTACTGTTGACGATGGTGGTTCAGCAGCAGCTCCAGAGCCTGCTCCGGCGGCAACACCACCGCCAGAGGCAGCCCCGGCAGCGGCACCTCCACCGGTGGCTCCACAGATGGATCCAAGTATGATGCAAGGACAGCCTATGATGGCTCCTCCTCCATACATGTATGCGCCTGGACCTCAAGTGAATGTGCAACCTGCACAATTTACTCCATTCGGACCAGGGTTTGCTGCTCAATTTGCACAAGAAAATATCGACCTGATTCTTGACGTACCTCTTGAAGTTACAGTAGAATTAGGACGTACAAACAAAACAATCCAGGATATTTTGGATTTTGCTCCCGGTACTATCATCGAGCTAAATAAAATAGCCGGTGAACCAATAGATGTGCTTGTTAATGGCAAGTATGTGGCCAAAGGAGAGGTAGTAGTTATCGAAGAATCCTTTGGAGTACGTATTACAGAAATCATCAAAGAATAAATACATATTTAAGGAGATGAAGACATGGCAAAAAACATTTTAATCTGTGACGATGCTGCATTTATGAGAATGATGATCAAGGACATTCTCACCAAGAATGGCTACAATGTTGTAGGCGAAGCTGAAAATGGCAAGATTGCTGTAGATAGGTATACAGAGCTTAGCCCTGATCTTGTTCTTCTCGACATCACAATGCCTGAGATGGATGGTATCGGCGCATTGAAGGCTATCAAGGAAAAAGACCCTAACGCATGCGTAATTATGTGTTCTGCTATGGGACAGCAGGCCATGGTTATTGAAGCTATTCAGTCAGGAGCTAAGGATTTCATTGTTAAACCATTCCAGGCTGAAAGAGTACTTGAAGCTGTAAAGAAGGTTATTGGATAGTGGCTTTGCATTCTTCTGCTGGTGAGAGTTTTTTTCAATTGATTTTTATATTAATTGTTTTTGTGGGTGTTCTTGCGTTAACTTATTACGTTACTAAGTGGATAGCAGGATATCAGAAAACTCAAGGCCTTAATAAAAACCTTGAAATTATTGAGGCTATTAAAATCTCCAGCAATAAATATGTTCAGATAATTAGAGCTGGTTCAGACAGATATTTCGTTATTGCTATAGGCAAAGATGAGGTTGTTCCTCTTGGCGAAATATCTGCAGAACAGCTTAAGGAAATTGATGTTCAGGAGTTTAATCAGATTACTCCTGTGGATTTTAAAAGTATTCTGGACAAGCTTCAAAAGAAGAAATAATAACTTCAACTGTTAGGGCTAAATATGTTATGAAAAATTTAAAAAAAGCTTATTTAATCGTAAGTTTTCTATTCGCGATGATTGTGGCTGGCATGACTTTGTATTCCACCGGAATTACAGTTAGAGCCAGTGAATATGACAACTCTACATATGGGGCAAATAATGAAACCTATGGTGCTACTGAAAATGCGCCAAATGCTTCGGATGAAGTGGTAGGTGACGGTGGATTTACATTGACCTTTAATGGCGAGGATGGAAATTTTTCTTCCACCCTTAGGATGCTTGTGATTCTTACAATCCTTACACTGTCACCATCAATTCTTATAATGCTGACATCCTTTACCAGATGCGTTATTGTGTTGCACTTTATTCGCGCTGCTATAGGAACAAACACAGCGCCTCCAAATCAGGTACTGATTGGTTTGGCGTTGTTTTTAACATTATTCATTATGTCGCCTGTAATTACAACAGTCAAAACTGAGGCAATTGATCCATTTGATGCAGGGGAGATTACTCAGGAACAGGCTATTGATGCGGCTATTGCTCCAATTAGGGAGTTTATGTACGGGCAGACTCAAACAAAGGATTTAAACCTTTTCTGCGAGATCGCCGGTATTACCTACGAGGAATACGACGATGTTCCATTTACAGTCGTTGTTCCAGCATTTATTTTATCAGAGCTTCGAACAGCCTTTATTATAGGCTTTTTGATTTATGTACCATTTATTGTAATAGACATGGTTGTTGCATCAGTACTGATGTCAATGGGTATGATGATGCTCCCACCTACTACAATATCACTACCTTTCAAGATATTGTTATTTATCATAGTAGATGGTTGGGACCTGTGTATAGGTGGATTGGTAAAAACTTTCTATTAATGCACAAGACAAGGAGAGGATAGGTTATGACTGAGGGGCAGGTATTAGACATTATCAGAGATGCGATATATACACTTCTTATGACATCTATGCCACTTTTGCTAGTATCTCTTATCATCGGTTTGATTATTAGTATTTTTCAAACCGTCACATCTATTCAGGAGCAGACACTTACTTTCATTCCAAAGATTGTTGGAGTGTTTGCCGCTCTTATGTTTTTTGGTCCATGGATGCTTACAGTGCTACAAGAATATATTACTGAGTTATGGCAAAATTTTAGTATTTATTTGGGCTAGAATAGGATGTTTAGTATACATTTTACCTTACAAAATTTTGAATATTTCTTGTTGATACTTACCCGCATATCCATGTTTGTAGTAGTAGCACCATTTTTCAACACCAGCAACACGCCAGCTAGGGTAAAGGTGGGCTTTTGTGCCCTGGTTTCACTTTTGCTGTATTTTGTTGTTGATTTTAGTGCTCTAAATTATTCTACGGTAATTGGATATGCTTTTTTAGTTGTGAAGGAAGCTACAACAGGATTAATAATAGGGTTTTCAACTTATTGCTGTAATTTTATTATTCTTCTTGCAGGCAATATGATTGATATGAATACTGGATTATCAATGGCCCAGGAATATGATCCTACCCTTCGAACTGAAGCAAGTGTCACAGGTACTTTATATAATAATTTTATAATGATTCTGTTGGTATTATCTGGAATGCATAGATATATTTTTAGAAGTTTTTGTGATGCATTTACCTTGATTCCAGTTGGAGGGACTATATTTCAATGGGATTCATTACTAAATTCAACAATTAAGTTTATTGGGGATGTTTTTGTTATTGCATTTAGAATTACACTTCCTGTATTTGCTGTGATTATGGTTTTAAATGCAATATTAGGTGTTATGGTTAAGGTCGCACCTCAAATTCATATGTTTTCAGTTGGTGCGCAGCTAAAGATTATTGTTGGTTTTACGGTATTATTTTTGACGGTATTTTTATTACCTGATATTACGGCCTTTATTTTCAAAGAAATGAAGGAGATGATGGCGTCTTACATTAAGGGGTTGTATTGATGGAAGAAGAGCGAAAAGTTTTTATTCCCCTCAATCTACAGTTCTTTGCAAAAGATGGTGAGGGTGGTGAAAAAACTGAACAGCCAACCAGCAAAAAGCTTTCTGATGCCAGAAAAGAAGGTAAGGTTGCTAAAAGTAAAGAAGTAGTTAATGGGGTAGCTCTTCTTGGATTCTTTCTTTCTCTCAGAATATTTATGGGGTTTGCGGGAGTTCGTTTTGAAGAAATTTTTGCTTGGATTTATGCCATTATTCCTGACATTGTGAAAATGAATGGAAGCGGAATGACTATTCAGACCATCACAGGAATCTTTAGAATTCTAATGGTAAAGATGATAATAATTCTTTTACCATTTTTGTTAATAGGTTTTGTTACTGGTTTCGTTGGGAATTTAATTCAGGTTGGATGGAAACCCACACTAAAACCGCTTCAACCAAAGTTTAACAAGTTCAACCCCGTTAGTGGTTTTAAACGTATTTTTTCTAAGGATTCAATAGTGAATCTGATTATGGCTTTGGCCAAAATATTTCTGGTATGTATGATTGCATATAGCAGTATTAAGGACCAGGCAAACAATTTGTTTCTCTTATATGATATAGGATTAAAAGCTGCTTTAAGCCTTATTTATGAAATTATTATTAATATTGGCATAAAGATTAGTGTTGTATATATCATTCTTGGACTTGCTGATTACGTATATCAGAAGTGGAAATTTACTGATGATATGAAGATGACAAAGCAGGAAGTAAAGGATGAATATAAGAATACTGAAGGAGATCCTCAGATTAAAGGTAAGCAACGTCAGAGGATGATGGAAAGCTCACAGAGGAGAATGATGAAGAATGTCCCTCAGGCTGATGTTGTAATTACAAACCCTACCCACATAGCTGTTGCGATTCTATATGACAACACAAAGGACGAGGCGCCAAGGGTAGTGGCAAAGGGGGAGGATTATCTTGCTCAGAGAATCAAAGAAACTGCAAAGGAAGCCAATGTACCTATCGTTGAGGATAAGCCTTTAGCAAGAGCATTATACGCAACTGTTGATGTGGATGAAACAATTCCTCCTGAGCTTTATCAGGCGGTGGCTGAAATCCTTGCAGTTGTATACACACAGAAGAATAAAGCAGTTTAAGAAAGGGGGAGTGACGGATGGATTTAACAGCATCTGTAAAGAAATCTGATGTTGGAATAGCTCTGTACTTGCTTGCGGCAGTTGCATTCTTCGTTATTCCAATCCCTAATTTTATATTGGATGTGATGATTGCGTTCAATATATCCATAGCTCTTATTGTCTTAATGAATGTTCTGTTTGTGCAGGAAGTTCTGGATATGTCCTTCTTCCCTACACTTTTACTTTTCACGACTATTTTTAGAATTTCACTTAATGTTAGTTCTACAAGACTTATTCTTTCAACAGGAAATCCTGGTAATGTTGTTTCAACCTTTGGTACCTTCGTTGGTGGTAACGATCTTATTATTGGTGCCATTATTTTCCTGGTTTTGATCATCATCCAGTTCATGGTTATAAATAAAGGTTCTGAGCGTGTAGCTGAAGTATCAGCACGATTCACCTTGGACGCAATGCCTGGTAAGCAAATGGCAATTGATGCAGATTTAAATACAGGTGCAATTGATGACGCAGAGGCTAAAAGACGAAGAGACAAGATTCAAGAAGAATCAGCATTCTTTGGCGCTATGGATGGTGCTACAAAGTATGTAAAAGGAGATGCCACAGCAGGCTTGATAATTACTGTTATCAATTTAGCAGGTGGATCTGCAATGGGAATGATAAATCAGGGGCTTTCTTTTGCAGAAGCAATCCAGCAGTTTGGTATTCTTACAATAGGTGATGGTCTGGTATCACAGATTCCTTCCCTTTTGATTTCATTATCAACAGGTATTTTAGTTACAAAGGGATCTAAAGCGGCTGATTTTTCGGGTGTTCTTATTCGTCAACTTTTCGGAATACCAAAAGTACTTTACATAGTTGGCGCATCGATGGCGGTATTAGCTTTTACACCATTAAATACTGTATTATTCCTTGGCTTTGCTGCAGCTTTTATAGCGACTGGTTATTCTATGTCAAAGACTATAGGAGAGGAAGAAATCGAGCAGGAAGTTGCTGCAGAAGAAACGGAAGCAGAAGAAATCAGAAAACCTGAGAATGTTGTATCACTTTTGCAAGTTGATCCAATAGAGCTTGAATTTGGATATGGCATTATTCCTCTTGCTGATGTAAATCAGGGTGGCGATTTACTTGATCGAGTGGTTATGATTCGACGTCAGATTGCACTTGAGCTTGGTACTGTTGTTCCTATTATCCGACTTCGAGATAATATTCAGCTCAATCCAAATCAATACATTATCAAGATTAAAGGAATTCAGGTAACTGAAGGAGAAATTCTTTTTGATCATTACATGGCTATGAATCCTGGTTATGTAGAGGAGGAAATAACAGGAATTCCAACATTTGAACCATCATTCCATCTACCGGCACTTTGGATTACAGAAAGTCAACGTGAGAGAGCTGAGTCATTGGGCTATACAGTTGTAGATCCTCCTTCAATAATTGCTACTCATTTGACTGAGATAATTAGAAGTCATATTGCAGAACTTCTTACAAGACAGGATGTTCAAAATCTTATTGACAATCTTAAGGAATCAAATCCTGTTATTGTAGAAGAGCTTGTTCCAAAGCTTATGGGGCTTGGTGATGTGCAGAAGGTGCTGCAGAACTTACTGTCAGAAGGTGTTTCAATACGAGATTTACTTTCAATATTTGAAGTTCTTGCAGATCATGCTACAACAACACATGATACTGATGTACTTACAGAATATGTAAGACA
>CAMJBT010000117.1 GCA_946403965.1 uncultured Pseudobutyrivibrio sp.
TCTGTTGTAAAGTCCTTACCAGACTTAGGCTGATGATAGTATCCCTTACCCTTTTCAGACTTCCACTCGCTAGATGCAGCATCCATAGCAATCATGAAATCCTTACCTGGCTCAAAACCAGCTGCCTAGATAGCCTTAAGAATTGTCTCAATAGCATCCTCGTCATTCTTAAGTGAATTAGGAGCAAAACCACCCTCATCACCTACTGCTGTAACATCACCCATGTCCTTAAGTATAGCCTTAAGTGCATGGAACACCTCTGCACACCAACGTAAACACTCGCTAAATGATGATGCGCCTACAGGCATAATCATAAACTCCTGTGTATCAACAGCGCTATCTGCATGAGCACCACCATTTAAAATATTCATCATTGGAACTGGAAGCTTAGTTCCCTGAACACCACCAAGGAATCTATAAAGAGGAATATCAAGAGCTGTTGCAGCTGCTCTACAGCAAGCAATTGAAGTTGCAAGAATTGCATTAGCACCAAACTTTGATTTATCCTTTGTGCTATCAGCCTTAATCATAGCTGCATCAATAGCATAAATATCAGAAGCATCCATACCGCAGATAACATCTGCGATTGGACCGTTGATATTTTCAACAGCCTTAAGAACGCCCTTACCTAAATATCTATTTTTATCTCCATCACGAAGCTCAAGTGCCTCAAACTCACCTGTAGATGCGCCAGAAGGTGCCATACCTCTTCCAACTGTTCCATCTACAAGAGTAACCTCGCACTCAACTGTAGGATTTCCACGTGAATCAAGAATCTCTCTACCTACTACCTTTTCAATTTCTAAATAATCCATACCTAAACCATCCTTTCAAAAATATGCGAACTCCAATCTTAAGAGGTAGCAACTCTTTAGACAAGAAAGGAGTTCTGCAATGATTTACACACAGGTTAGCATGTTCTAACCATAAGTAGAATAGCAGAACTCCTCTTTTCACACAAGAAAATATCTCTCATATTATTGAGTTTTTTATCATTTATCAGTCACTGTTTCTATTTTGTTCCAGCACTTACTTACAAAGAAGTTTGCTGTCACTCCCCCAACACTATTTCCTATAGTAATAATCAAAAGTCTTATAAACATATCCGCAGAATAGTTACCTGCCATATTATAGTAAAACATATCAGCAACGCAATGCTCTGATCCAACAAGAATAAATCCCATTACACCAAGAAATATTGCAAGGTACTTTCCTAACACTGTTTCGTTCTTATTATATTCCTCAACTGCGATAAAAATGAAAATATTACAGATTATTCCTAACAAAAACAGGCTAATGTAAGAATCCTGATTTTTCACATTACATATAGCTTGGGCATTTTCAAGAATCCCTTCACTCTGTCTGGTGAATTTAATGATACTGGTAAGGATAAATGAACCAATAAAGTTTCCACACCATATGATTGGTATATTGATTAAATTATGTTTTATGTTGCCTTTCAGGATATAACATACCTTTCCGGTAAATAGGCTAAGTCCCATTGTAAGAACCAAAAACAGCCCTAGGCTAAACAGTGCAGAACCAATTATTTTATTGTCCACTGAAAGAAAAATGAATCCGCCAAGGCCAATTGAGAAACCAGCTAAAATCGACGTAAGAATAGTCTTCTTATAATTCATAACCCCATCCCCCTAAAACTATTTTTAACATCATTATACCACTTTCCACATCTCGCCCATATTTCTAGTTACTCCCATTCTTTCTAAAAATTCCAGCTGCTTTTTTATATCTATTCTTGTACTGTTCGTTTCATATGCCAGCATCTCCACTGTTCTCTCATCTCCGTCATCAAGCACATCCAACAATTCTTCCATTACTATACTTCTCTTAATCATCGCCTAATTTAAACTCCTTTGTTAATTAGCTTACAAAATAGCAATACTCTATTAAATAGTCCTCTCTATCTTTTGTTAGCCATCGCTAACTATTATACAAAAAAAAGTTTCTCATGCAATAGAAAATGAGAAACTTTCTTAAAAAACTTCTTAGGACCTTTATAGTTCCTAAAAACTTTTATATTTTATTTATGACAATATTCTACTGTTGTTCTGTCTCACCCTCAGTTTCAAAATCCTCAATGTCACATACAGATCTTGAGTATGTGAAATCAATTACTTTTTCGTTCTCAATTGTGAAATATAATGTGAAGCCGTCATAGAAATAGTATAGATAAGTAGTTCCATCGCTTTCACATTCATCAGATGGGCAACCCAAAACATCAGAAATAGCATCTGCAGTAGTGCCCACCTTAATTCCATTTGCCTCGAAATCTGTATTTTCAATAACTATGTTGTCGATTTGTGGATATCCATTTGTAGTCTCATACTCTACTGTAAATCCATCATAAACATTGTTAACAAATGAACCATATTCACACTTCGATTCTGGCTCACCAAATACTTTGAGAATATCTGTTGCATCACTATAAAGTGAAAAACTACTTCCATCCTTATATATTATTGTAGTTTGTGCTTCTGGATCTGTTGTTTCAAGATATTCAACGTCACCTGAAATACTTGAACCACATCCACCACAGTAGTCTTCCTCAGAACATACAGGATCGCACTGAGTTGTTTCCTTTCCACAGCCAAAAAGTGCAATACTTGTAAGTGCTGTAACTAAAATCATACATAACTTTTTCTTCATTAAACAATTTCTCCTTTTTTTCATTCAACGTGTGATATTCTATAACACTTAAACGTTATAGTAAATAACTATTTAGGATATTTATATTTCTTTAGAATTACAGAGTAATTTCCTATAAGAAAAAATGCCCCCAGGCACTGGCATACCTGGAGGCTGTAAAAGGAGTCTAATAACTTCCCAAGAAACCCGGTTAGAAACTTGGGAATGAGAAATAACCAAATTTATTTAACTTTCTGTTTTTCTGAGAAAAACAAAAATCTATACTGCTGCAAGAGCTCTACCAAGTGCCTTGCAAGCATCTTCTGCTGATGAATCAGGAGCATCCTGGCAGACTACACCTTCACCATCAACTACTGTTGCGCCTGCTGCTGTCATACGATCAACCCAGTCACGCATCCACTGACCATCACCCCAGCCATATGAGCCGAAGAGACCGATAGTCTTTCCTGAAACAAAACCTTCCAAATCTGTAACAAAAGGCTCCATCTCACCTTCTTCTAAAACCTCAGCACCCATAGCTGGGCAACCAAGAGCAAAAGCTTTTGCATTCTTTAATTCATCTAAAGATGCATCGCTGACAAAAACAACATTTGCCTCGCCACCAGCGGCAGTAACACCTTCGCCAACAGCATTTGCCATAGCTTCAGTATTTCCTGACTGTGACCAAAAAACAACATTCACTTTACTCATTGTCTAATCTCTCCTTATCATTAATTGAAACTGGTTGTTAGCCCACCATCATGAGATTATGCTGATTTTCAATAATCTCATGGAGAGAATTTCCCTCAGAAAGCATACAAACCATTTCATCCTTCGCAACATCAAATTTTTCAAAGAGCTTCACAGTGTTTTCTGTATCCCCGTATACTTTCCAATAGCCGGAAGCTCTGTAGTTTTCTCCCCCTTTAGAGATAAAGCCTTTTACATCGCAAAGAGGATATCCAAGAAATATGCCCGCTTCATGTGGAAAATTCCTTCTGGTTTTTACAAAATCTGAATATCGCTCTTGAAACAATCTTAATGAATAACCAAATGATTCATTACTGTATCCATAGGTTTCAAGAAATGATTTGACTTCTTTCTGAGATAGGTAATCTATAAGCATCTTCTTATTAAAGACCAAAAAGATAACTCGCTGCCCGTCATACACAAGACGATAACAATACAAGCCTGTATAACGCATGACAAGTCTCACCTTTTCTTCCTGTTCTTTTGGAACAATCAAAAAATTTGAAGTTTTAAGACCTGCAATTGTAGGCGAACATTGCAAAATAATCTGCAGCTCTATTCTTTTTCTGTCCATAGTCTGTAACAAATAAAATACTTCTTCGCTCATCTCACTATTCTCTCTGTTATCTATTAGTTATTGCTTACTGTGGTTATATTATACTAATCTAATACTCACGTCAATACCATTTTCGCAAAAAATTCGTAATTGAGAAATGCTATCAATTTTTATCCATATATGAAGATGGACAATTCAGATATACCTGAACTGTCCACAATTTTCTCCTCTTCACCGACTTACTCATAAGCAAATGTCTTTAAAAACTTTCTTGCTCTTTCTGTTTTAGGCTGAATAAAAAACTCTTTCACATCAGCTGTTTCTTCCACAATATCTCCCTTGTCAAAGAAAATAATTCTATCAGCCACAGCCTTTGCAAACCCCATCTCATGGGTGACAATAAGCATTGTAGACCCACTTTTAGCTAATGAAATCATAGTTTCTAAAACTTCATGTACCATTTCGGGATCTAGGGCCGCAGTTACCTCATCAAACAGTATAACCTCAGGATGCATCAAAAGCGCACGCACTATTGCAACTCTCTGCTTTTGGCCTCCTGAAAGCTGACGAGGATAATAGTCCTTCTTATCAACAAGGCCAACCTTATCAAGAAGCTCTAAAGCTTCTTTGACGGCATCCTCTCTTGTTCTCTTTTGCACCTTTGTAGGCGCCAAAATAATGTTTTCCAACACTGTTTTGTGTGGAAAAAGCTCATATGACTGAAATACCATACCTATTTTCTGTCTCAGCTTTGTTATATCACGTTTTCCAGCTTCGACAGGAAGTCCATCCACAGTAATTACTCCGCCCTGGATTTCTTCTAATCCATTCAAACATCTAAGAAATGTACTTTTTCCGCAACCAGAAGGGCCTATAATTACAACAACTTCCCCCTTCTTTACTGAAAGATTTATATCTTTTAGTACAACATTAGATCCAAATTCCTTATGTAAATGTGTAACCTTTAATAATTCGCTCATTTATGCCCACCTTTTCTCTAAATATGTTGCAAGTCTACTGATTGGCCAGCAAACAATGAAGTACAATAGAAATACTACTAAAAAAACTCCGAATGCAGCATTTGGAGAACTATTTCTGTTAGCTTCAATAATTTGTTGTGCCACCTTTAAAACCTCTACAATACCAATCATCATCACTAAAGATGTGGTCTTAATCATTCTGGTAATTAGATTTATAGAAAGTGGAATCAGTCTTCTCACAGTCTGTGGAAGAATAATATAGATGTATGTCTGAATCTTATCCATTCCAAGAGCCATTGCTGATTCAAATTGAATTGTTGGAATACTTTTTATGGAGCCTCTTACTAAATCTCCCATTTCTGCTGTTCCCCAAAACGTAAATACGAATATAGCGGAAGACTCAGCAGACATATCCCATCCAAAAACTCTTGTAGTACCAAAGTAAACAATAAACAATAGAACCATCTGAGGCATTATTCTGACAGTCTCCAAATACAGCTTTAGAATAGCCTTTAAGAATTTATTATTTATTGTCATTAACACTCCAACTATCAGTCCTAAAAGGATGCTCAACACTACAGAAATTAAACTGATTTCGATTGAAACCCATAGTCCCTGAAGAAGTCTAAGTAAATTGGTTCCTTTAAATAAAACATCAATCCCCAAACTGGCCATAACGCATCCTCCTTTCTACAACTGCTCCTATTATTGAAATAGGAAGAAGCATTATTAAATAGAACACTACCAATAAGAAAAGACATTCTATTGTTTTTGCATACATTCCAATCAAATCCTTCGCTGTAAACATCAAATCCATAAGACTGATTGTTGAAAAAACGGAGGTCTCTTTTAAAAGAAATATCACATTTGCTAGAATTCCCGGAACGCTGATTGATATAGCCTGTGGAAGTATTACATGCCATAATATTTGAAAATGACTCATACCAAGACTTGCTGCACTTTCAGATTGAATTATTGGAATTGCTTCCACTCCACTTCTAAAAGTTTCTATCATGTATGCTCCACCTAATAATCCAAGACCTAAAACACCACATGCTTCTGCTGAAATCTGTACCCCCACCTTTGGCAACGCAAAATAAATAAAAAATAACTGCACCAATAGCGGTGTGTTTCTAAAAACTTCAATATAAACTCCCAAAATATTCTTTACCACTCTCACTTTAAAATAAAGAATGGCAGAGCCAACAAGTCCTATCACAAATGCTAGTAAAATGCCCTGCCATCCAATTTTCATAGTAAGAAATAATGCATCTTTATATAGTGGGAGATACTCTATAAGAATATCTTTATCCATTACTTCAGGTTAACTATTCCTTTCATATCGTAAATACGTATTATTGCTTTCCACCTTCAACTACAAGTGTGTCTTCGTAGTCAGCACCATATGTGTCAAGCAATGTTTCCTCATAATCTGCATGGAAGAAATTCTCTGAACCAAGTGATTCAATTTCCTCATTGAGCCAGTTAAGAAGAGTTTCATTTCCCTTTGTTACAGCAGGAGCAATTGTATCTTGGTCACCAAGTGATGGAATACCTACTGTATAACCTTCATTTTCAAGAGAGAAAGCAATAACTTCTGTATTATCATTTGCCCATGCCACACCATTTCCATTTTCAAATGCTGTCTTAGCCTCTGCATATGCATCATACTTCTGAAGCTTAATGTCTGGATAATTCTTTGTAAGATATGTTTCTGCTGTTGTACCAGAGATTACAATAATCTGATCATCAGCCCCAATATCATCAAGGCTTTCAACTACTGCGGATTCTGGTGAAACAACACCAAGTGCTACATTCATGTAAGGAAGTGCAAAATCAACCTCCTGTGCACGCTCCTCTGTAACTGTAAAGTTTGCAAGAATAATATCTACCTTTCCAGTCTGAAGATATTCAATTC
>CAMJBT010000118.1 GCA_946403965.1 uncultured Pseudobutyrivibrio sp.
GAAAAAACCAGGTCGTCTGACCTGGTTTTTCTGTAAGCAGGTGATGGGAATCGAATTATGACCAGCACCGAAAAATACCATAAATAAAGGAGTTTGACAAATCCAAAGTCGTCATTACTCGCATTATTACTCGCTATATTTTGAGTAATAAATCAATACCATTTTGTTCATGTTCAGTTGGAAGATTCCAAAGAAAAAAGTAATCAAAACGCAGACGATTACTTCTTTCCAGGGATTTTTCAACTTTTATTTTTTTATAAGATATCACTATATAAATTGTCTGTCAAGTATTTTTACTTGACACTCTGATTAATCCCTTTATGAAACGGTAATCTGTCTTATAAAGGAGTCCAATATGCAATTCGAATATTATTACGGCATTGAAGCCGATTCTTTTAGCTTTATCCCGGTACCAAAAGCATTAATAACAGAACCCCAGTTTAAAATCCTCAGTGCAGAAGCAGTACTGCTCTTCAGCTGCATGCTTAACAGAATGTCTTTATCCAGGAAGAACGGATGGCTCGATGAAGAAGATCGTGTTTATATCATTTTCACTTTGGAAGAGATAATGGATACCATTGGTCGCGCGCATACAAAGTGTGTCAGTATTCTTAAAGAACTTGAAACGGTTGGATTAATCGAGCGTAAAAAACGCGGTCTTGGAAAACCGGATATTATCTATGTAAAAGACTTTCTTCATGTGTCTAAAGAAGGCTCAAATCCCGATAAAATCACAGACTTCTCAAAACGAGAAGTCAAGACTTCCGCAAATGAGAACTCTGGACTTCACGAAACGAGAACTCCGGAATTCTCAAATCGAGAACCAAGTAATACTAATATAAATAATATTAATAATATAAAGACTGAAATGAGTAATACTGATCCTCTTCCTCTTCTTCAAACGGAAGAAACTGCAGAAGAAAAAACTGAGGAGGATGAAGAGGAAACAATTAAAAAACAAATCAATTATGATCGTCTTTTACACAAACACCCGGCAAATAAAAAACTGTTGGCTTTTATACTTTCTCAAATCGTCAATATGACCTCTGAACCGAATTCGATGGTAGAAATATCATCCGGACATTATGAGCCGAAAATGAAGGTCGTAGAGCGTCTAAGACGTATCACATTCGATGATATAGAAAATCTCTTGAAAATGCTTCCGGATGAAAACGGTTGTTCTATCAAAAATCCGATTGGATATATTCGAAAATGCATTTACAACATCGAAGATCGTCGAGGTGCCATCTGCTCTACTAAGCAAATAAAAGATAGCGGCAACAAAGGTTTTATGCATAGCGAATATGACTTTGAAGAATTGGAAAGAATCGCCCTAGGAATCGAATAATGAATATGATCTAGAACTAGGGCGAGTGAAGCCGTTTCCAGATATCCCCAAGCCTGGACTTTGGAAAATAGCAAGCATAGCCTGCGTATATACACCGGCATAAAAAATAAACCGGGTCCCACAACCCGATTAGATGTATAAATCCTTCGGAATAAAAATTTTAAAAAGGGGTATTTTTTATGCTTATCGTTTTGCTAAATTTTGAGTTTAGCAAGCATTGGATATGTGTACACACATCCCGATTTTTTATAAGCCAAATTGAATCATGGCTTATAAGAAAATCGAATTGGGTCCCGTACCCAATTTTAAAGAAAGGAAGAATTATGGCGAACAGAGAAAGAACAGTAAATTTTCATATGTACTTCAGTGAAGAAGAATTTGAATTATTGCAAAGAAAAGTTGAGTTATCCGAATCAAATAGCATGTCAGAATTCATACGAAGGTTAGTTGTTTATGGAGCAGTTTTTTCAATTGATTTCCGAGAACTTCATGAAACAAATCGGTTACTTTCAAATCTTACTAACAACATGAATCAAATTGCTCACCAGGCAAACTCGTGCGGAAATGCATCAAACAAAGATTTGCTGGAAGCAAAAAGAATAATGGATGATGTTTGGATAGAGCAAAAAAGATATTTACAAATTTTGACTGACTATCTTCCTAGATAATCCAATAGTGCGAAGGGTACAAATTATAATCTGAATATGTGTACACAAGTTCAGTGCTTGCTTCTTCAGAATCATAACAATAAATTTTTCAATTATCTTCTTCAAAGAAATCTTCACTGCCATTTTTGATTAATTGCTTGACAATCTCGGTAATATGAAATCCGTTCAGATCTCCTATATTTGTGCTGAGGGAAAAAGAAATATCTGTTTGAGTGTCATGCCATGTTATTAAATTAATGTTACCATCTTCTGTATGTACAGAATAAATTATTGCATCATACCCTTCTACTGTTTCTTCATAAGATAATGTCCAGTCATAGTAAAGGCCTGAAATATCCTCGTTCTCAGCAGATTTTTTTATTCGATATGTAAAAGATAAAACATCATAGTCAAAAAGAATTTCATATAATTCTATCGATGAATTAAAACGATAAATGACATTTTTTGCATCATGTGGAAGTACTATTTCAGTACCTAACCCTTTTTCAACATCCTCCTTCGTCACTTCTGTCCATGGATTAGCTATATAACTATTCTGATCATTGTCATCAATGATATCCGAATTGTCTTCCACCAGCTTCCCTTCACTATTATTCAGAGTACATGCCGAAAAAAACAGTGATATAATCAAAAAGATATAAATCCAATAACGCTTTACAGTTTTCATACAATCTCCAATCTTTTCCGGAAGTGATACGGAAAAATAAAAACATTCTTTAGGGCGTAAAACCCAAAATACAGGTTATTTACAATTACATATAATAAGAGAATTGAAACCCCGCCAAAGTATATTATTTTTAATACATTATCCAAGCTCTCCATACCGCAAAAGAACCCACCGTTTTCTTTGCACGCTGCAATAGGGATGCTTATGGGAATAATCATTCTGCCACAAGCAAAAAACCACAAAAAATAGATGAAATTAGGATTACCTTTTTTTAGGAATATTAATCTCATCAAAAGAATTAAAAGTATTATTATTGATGATTCGATTGCAACATAAATCATTTATTATCCTCTTTCAATTTGCGGAACGTTTCCCACAGTTCATCCATGTCCTTATCGCTTATCTTATTCTCTTTAGCCATACAGGAAACCAAAGCACAGATATTACCGCCAAAAAAGTTATCCAAAAGATTATTGGCTTCCGACTTTGCAATTTCATCTTTAGTAACACTCGCTCTGTAGTACTTTGTTCTTCCGACTGTTTTGTAAGTTACGGCCTTTTTCATTTCCATTCGCTTCAAATATCCGATAACAGATTGCTTTGACCAATCACAACTGTCTTTTAATTCTCTTTCTATCTGAAGGATTGTTAATTCGCCTTTTTCCCACAGTAAATTTAATATTATTATTTCCGATTCCGTAATACGATTCATATCAATCCTCGTTGGTAACGTTATGATTACCAATTATACCATTAATAAAATATTAGTCAATAAAATGCAATTCGACACATAAACAATATATCTTTCTGATATAATAATAGTGTAATTCAGTCGGAGGTATATATGAAAAAAATCTATTCTTACATTATTGGTTTTATAAGCATATTAATTGTTGCATTCTGCTCTGCAGGATGTGGAAATAAAGCTAATGAAGCAGAAGAATATAATTGCTTTGAAAAGGAATACATTTTTTCAAATACCGATAGCCCGATTGCCGAAGATAACAATGTTCCGACTGACCAAATAAAAGTTCTTGAGCGTCGGTTTTTATGTTACGAAGGAAAAACCATTGTCTATGACAGACTTGGAATCGGCGAAATAGATAATCAGCATCAGTATCACGAATTCTTTTTAATGGATTCCGATACATTAGAATTAACACCCTTTCCTGTTGATTGCAAAAATGCATCACTTTTAGTTCCTTATGTATCCAATGATTATCTTATTATTCAAGAATTGATATTAGAAAAAGATGAAAATGAGGATTCCTATTATTACAATTCACGTCTTCTTAAATATGATATTAATACTCAGACTTTATTATTGAATACCCCTTATGAAAAGATGAACTTATTAAATACGGAAGGCTCTATTCTTCGGGCGTATGACAAAGATTTTTTGTATATGTCTTTTTCTCGCCATGGAGAAAATTCATTATACATCTATGATTATAATTTCAACTTGATTTATTCAACTCAATCCAATGATACATTAGGTTATATTTTTTATTCAAATCCCTATGGTAGATGTCTTATCCAAAAGTATTCTGAGAGTAATAAATTCTATCAATATGATGATGAGAAAAATGAAATTGTGTCTTGTGATTACAAATATAAGGTTTCCCGAAGCATTTATGAATCTATCGGAAATAGAATAATACCCGGCGATAATAAATATGATTTTTACTGTTACTTAAATGACCACCTCGGAGCCGAAGAAGATGAAAAACTATATATTAAATCTCTTATCGGGGTCAAAGACGGAGTCCTTTATAAAGTGTTTTCGTATGAAGATATGGGATTTAGTGATGACAGACTTATTATTGTTCCCCAGGGAAACGGTAATTACATCGTTACACATAATATACCTGACGGAAGTGCTGACTACTTTCTTTTGAATAAAACAGACAAACCAATGAGTTCTTCATCCAAAGAAGGAAAAACAATAGTTAAACTCGCATGCATCATTGAAGACCCTTCCTTATCCAAAGCAATCTCTTTATATAATACAAAATCCGAGAAGTATCATATAGAACTGGTTGATTATGACAAACCCGAACTTGACATAAGCGATTGCATTAACACTCTGAATGCGGATATCGTTTCCGGTAATGCTCCCGATGCAGTGTGTTTATATGGTTTAAACAAGCAGTCTTACATCGAAAAAGGGCTCTTACAGGATTTAAATGATTATTTTGATCAAAGTGAAAAAGTTAAAAAAGAAGACTTTTGGGATGTTTATGAAAAAAACTTAACTTCAGAAGATGGCCGAATCTATTCAATATATCCTGAGATAGGCTTTGCAGGCTTGTATTCTTCTTCCGGAATCCGCCCCGAAGAATTACCTCGACTAAATTATTCTGATGAATCAATCCATACTAATCAAATCGGTAATTCATTGCTATGCTCTCTGATTCAGTATTCCGGAGACTATTTTATCGATGATAAGAACAATTTACTTAATAAGGAGGATGATTTTACTGATCTTCTTAAGCTTTCTAAAGAATTAAATAATGGATATGATTCAAACGAATCATTAACTTTTGAATATGATACTTTTTATTATCCTTACACATATTTTAATGAAAAAGACCGTCTCGGCGAAACTATAAAATGTACTAACTATGGAGTTGATGCCCCTATAATAGTACCTAATATGAGTAATCTGGAAATAGGTATACTCACAAATGCAGCAAACAAAGAAGGAATCTATGATTTCTTTGATTTTATTTTTCAGGAAGAGAACTACAATTCCTGTTTTGGAATAATCAACTATCCCGTACTTCAATCATCATGGGATAAATGGGAGAACAGATTACTTTCCGCAGATAATAATAACGGAAATTATAACGGTTCTATTACCGAAGAAGATATAAAGCAAATGAATGAAATGCTTAATAATGCTATTAGACGCGATCCTATTCCAAGTAAATATTTAGTGATTATTAACGAAGAAACCGGCGGTTATTTTGAAGGTCAAAAAAACATCGAACAGATTATGGAGCCTTTAACCAGCAGATTAAAAATAGCAATCTCAGAGTAAAAGAGTTTATAAAAAGTGATGGATTGCTCCACCACTTTTCTGACTTCAACTATTCTTATATCGTTACAGACTTGGCTATCATAATGAGCAGTGCTATTAACACTGCTCATTACATTTTACAATATAATACGCTGTTCTACTTTTGACTGAACCATTTTCCAATTGATTTTGCAGCCTCTGTAGTTTCTGGGCCAAAATACTTTGCATATAAATCAATCGATTCTTTTTCATTTGATAACAAATATTCTAGAATAGAAAACTCCAAAACCTCTGCAATCTTAGAATCCCCGGATTTTTCCATATCTTCAAAAAACGAGAATGCCTTCACCGATTTCTCCGGAGATTCTTGAATGATCTTTTTGATATAGGGAAGAACAACCAGGCCAAACATTATATGCATTCCGTCAGATTCTTCTGCATCATTCTCACGACTTTTTTCTTCGAAAAAATCACTGTCTTCAGGAAAAATCGATATAAAATCTTTATATAATTCTTCATACTTCATGATTAAGACCTGGGGGTGCGGACAAAAACTTGGACACTTTGATACCTAGTTAAAACTATGTACTCT
>CAMJBT010000119.1 GCA_946403965.1 uncultured Pseudobutyrivibrio sp.
ATTGCATTGTCCTTTGTTCCACCAACTAAATCTACGATGCAAACCTCGCCTGCCTCAAGTCCAGCTGCAAGTACTCTGTTTGCAACATAAGAAGCATTTGCTCTTCCCTTATCGATTTCTGCGCCTGAGTGTCCACCTGTACAATTCTTCACATCAATTGAAACAAGAGCACCCTTTAAAGACTCTTTCTTTACAGGGAATTCAAAATCTACGCGACATCCACCTGCGCATCCTGCAAGAAAATGTCCTTCCTCTTCTGAATCAAGATTAAGAAGCTTGCGACCCTTAAGCATTGAAACATCAATGCCAGCAGCACCTTCCATACCTACTTCCTCAGAAACTGTAATGATAACTTCAATACGTGGATGCTTAAGTTGCTCATCCTCAAGAATTGCAAGTGCCAT
This sequence comes from uncultured Pseudobutyrivibrio sp., assembly GCA_946403965.1. GTDB lineage: Bacteria > Bacillota > Clostridia > Lachnospirales > Lachnospiraceae > Pseudobutyrivibrio. The sequence continues at coordinate 405 of CAMJBT010000119.1, forward strand.
AGCAACTGCAATACCATCATCACCGCCAAGTGTTGTGCCCTTAGCTGTAACGAAACCATCTACAATTTCAAGGTCAAGACCTTCTGTAAGCATATCCTTATTGCAATCATCATCCCGCTCGGCAACCATATCCATATGGCCCTGAAGAATAATTGGATCAGCATTTTCCATTCCTTCAGAAGCTTCTTTTATCATGATTACGTTGTATAAATCATCTGTGTAATATTCAAGATTGTGTGCCTTTGCGAAATCTACAAGGTATGCACTAATCTTTTCTTCATGGTAACTTGGGTGAGGAATATTGCAAATCTCCTCAAAATAATGAAATACTCTCTCTGGCTTGCAATTACTTAATACTGCCATTTTTAATTACTCCTAACTATTTATATTTAACATCTGGGGATTTCCCAAAAAAGATGCTATTTACAGACTTTCCTTTATTTACTATATCATTTTCACTAGAGAAATTCTATCTAATGGCTCCCTAAAATATTAATTGAACATTTTGGATTTTGCCTAGATAAATAATAAGCAGATTTTGCATATATAGACAAAATCTGCTTATTTTTATTATCTTGTTAATTTCAATTAGAATTTGAATTTGTTTACTTCGCCATCAAGCTGCTGGGCAATATGTGCATTTTCATTTACCACATTACTATTTTCCTGCATATTTCCTGTGATGTCTGTAACACTATTTGCCACATCGCCAATGCCTCTTGCGCTTTCTTCAACAGCTGCAGCCACGTCATCCATGGCCTGAGACACAACATTCATAGAATTCTCAATATTCTGGGATGCGGTTTCCATATTTTTAAGCATCTCTGAAATGTTCTGGGCATCCTCCTGATACTGGATGCCTGTATCCATAAGCTTTTGATAGCCCCCTATTGTCTTGTCTCTTACAAAATCAACCATTTTGGTTGACTCATCTGCAAGCTCATGAACGTTTGTGATAACCTCCTCGGAAATCACCTGAATTTCTCGTGCTATCTCTGCTGAGTTCGTAGCCAGGCTTGAGATTTCCTCTGCTACAACAGCGAAACCACGACCATGTTCTCCTGCTCTAGCAGCCTCAATACTTGCATTTAATGAAAGCAAATTAGTCTGAGATGCTATATCGAGGATAGTCTGAGTCAAACCGCTAATATTTTCAACTGCTTTTGATTTTTCAATCTTTTCATTAAGGGCATTTGTCATATTGTCAGCAGCAGCTTTTGCTGGGTCAAATACACCATCTGCCCATCACGCTCTGCAATGGTGTAAATAGCATTTATATCAGCTGCTGCCAGAATATCATCCAATTCTTTTTTTATTTCTTTATTTGCAAAGTAGTCGTCGCAGCCTTTGTCTAGGATAGCAAAGAAATCGCCGTCAATAAGATAGGCCGCCATCCTACAGGAAGCTATTGTTTCCGTAGCTACAGATGCTATCAGTCTGTCACTGACATATCTGTATATGGCAATTCCCATAATTGTACAACTAAGAATATTTACAATAAGTATTCCGATTAAAATCTTGATTCTAATGCTAAACCTAAATGCCTTCTTCACCTCAAAACCTCCAATCCGAGATAATATAGACTTTCTCAAATTTATATTATCAAGGACATTCAAGTGTTTGGTGGTAATTAAGTGAAAAAAGGTGGAAATTTAGTATCTTTTTATTTTGTCATCCTCATCTGTTGTAGAATTGTCAATATTACGAATCTCTACTTCGTAGGAATAATCATCATTTACTTTTACCATAACCTTATCCCCCACATGCTTGCCACGAATTGCAGCACCAAGTGGTGACTCAATAGAGATTAGCCCTTTGAGGGAATTTCCACGAATTGAAGTAACGAGCTTGTAAGTCTCTTCACAATCATCTTCTGGAATGTAAATAGTAACTGTATTGTTAATTCCAACCTCATCATCTTTGCTGGTATCATCTACAACCTCAGCAAACTTCAACATCTTCTCTAAATAGCGAATACGACTATCGTTCATATTCTTTGCACGCTTTGCTTCATGATACTCAAAATTCTCCGAAAGATCCCCCTGTGCGCGGGTTTCCTTTACCTCCTCAAGAAGCTTTGGTCGAATCACTAGTTTTCTCTCATCTATTTCTGCTTGAATTTTATCTATATCACCTTGTGTAAGTCTTTCTCCCATTTTCTACCTCCTAATGTATATCATATATATTACCAATAAATTTAATTCTTTTCATTTACTTCCCCTACTTGCTCTCCCATTTTCACCGGTGTCTCTATGTCATTTTGGGTATTGGTAAGGATATGTTCTGATATTTTCACTTTGTTCTTTGGCACTAGTACAATGATTGTGGAGCCTCCGTATTCAAAGTGGCCCTTTTCTTTACCGCGTATGACATCGCAAATCTCTGGATTATCATTTACGATTCGCCCAACAAGCAATGCTCCAACCTCCATCTGTACACATGAACCAAATCTTGCTGTATCAATAACGGTGTACTGGCGAGCATTTTGCGTAAACACTGGGCCTGCCTCCAGAGCCACTGGCTGAACAGTGTGGTAAAGACCTGGTAAAACTACATCCTTGTGTTTTTTACCAGTTTCAAAGTATACATATCTATGATAATGGTTTACGCATAGACGATACACCAAACAGTATCCACAATCAAAACTTTTGGCCAGTTCTTTATCCACAACCAAATCAGAAATTGTAAACATGCTTTGCTTTACTGGGAAAACCAAATCATCTGTAATAGGATAAACCTTTAAAAGTCCATCACATGGAGCCATTAAATGATTTTCATTCATATCCAATGGGCGTAGCTCTGGCTTGATTCTTCTACAGAAAAAATCATTGAAGGATTTTATTCCATCCAAAATGTAATCATCCATCAAGATTCCATTGTTCCTTGCAAAAGGACCAATTAACATCTTTGATGCTCTAGAATCCATCAAACATCCTGAAAAATCTGATACTGGTTTTAATAATAAAGGGCGAAGTATTATTCGCCCTAACTTTGTCTTGTATAAAAAATCTAATGTACTCATTTACTCGTAAAATAATATTAATAATGTTCCAATAAGTTCTATAAATCCAATCACAAGTATAATAGCAAACTGCTTCTTGTTAGGTTTTGGCACCTTGAAATTACCTATAAACAGAAGTGCCACAATGAACATAAGCCAGAAATAAAATACTGTCAAATCTGCCTTTGTAAACCAATGAATCACAAGAGTAAGTGGGAAGATCAAAGCTGCTGTTGTGACTGGCAAACCTGTAAAATAAGATTTTCCCTTTATCCTTGCTTCTTCAGCCCTTTCATCCTGAGTGGAATTGAAATATGCCAATCTAATAAGTGCAGCTAAAACGTAAAATGCAGCAATAGAAATCAAAAGAAGTACTAGTGAATAATGATCAGGTCTTGCTGCTTTTCTTCCTAAATCTGTAAGAATTCCACTAACTCTCAGCTGCGCCACACCGATTGAAGCTGGCAACACTCCAAAACATATTAAATCAGAAAGAGAATCAATCTGAATACCAAATTCTTTCTCAAGTGCTGTCCTGTCCTTTTTTGTTCTGGCTACTTTTCCATCAAAGCCATCCAATAGACCAGATATCATAAGAAATAAGGTACCACAGTATGGATGCCCCATACCTGTCATTGTAACAATTATTCCTACCACTCCAGATATAGTAGATAAATAAGTTAATATTACTGTATAATCGTAAACTCCTATCATTTCTTTCTCCCTCTCAAATAACCAATTAATGTGATGATGCCACTGATGGCAACACATATATAAAATGTAATTCCTCGGCTTATCATATCAAGTTCGAAGGCTGCGCCCTTGTGCATCAAGCTTGAAAAGCCATCAATCATTAAGTAATCTGCGATTCCAAGTGCTCCAGGAATTGGAACATAATTGTATCCAATTGTGATTAAACACTGCTTTGAAAATAATAGCGGCGCAAAATGCTTTGCTCCACCAAAGGATATATATACTAGAGTTGGAACTATTATTTGAGATGCCCTTTGAAGAACATTCCAGATAAAGGCCTTGGCCATTATTTTTGTTTTTCCTGATATTAAATCAGAGCAGTTTTTGTAATCTGATTCTATTTTATCAAGCTTTTCAAGCCTTGTCTCAAGCCTATGAATCAGCCTCTTTTCGTAGAAAAACACAAGTATTTTTCTAATAAAATCAAATATTTTCTCACTTCCTCTCAATACAGAAAGGAAAAAGTAGCTAAGTAGTGTAAGTCCAATAAATCCTAAAACAATCAGTACCCTTGATGTAAGATGAAAACTCAAAAAACTTTTTGGTGCTATGATAATTGCTATAACTCCAAGAAATACAATAGATGCATTGTACATCATCAAATTAAGAATCAATGCTGCTGAGGCAACTCCTGCTGGTATACCATCTTTTAACATAAAGTATGCACTTGCAGGCTGTCCACCAGTTGCTGAAGGCGTAATTGCCGAAAAGTATACATCTGATGTGCTATAAATTATTCCATTATTAAGCTTTTGCTTAAACCCGATTCCTTTTAAAATTGAACAAAGAGCAACAGCTTCTAATACTACATAGCACGACGCAGATATCATAGCTATCAGTATCCATTTTAAATCAGCTTCTGAAATCTTTTTTATTAATGTTTCAACTGACATACTTTGGCTTTGTTTCAGCAAAGCTATAACTGTAAGCACTGACAACATTAATGTAAAAAGCATCCAAAATACTTTTTTTATTTGTGCTTTATTCATATCTCATCCCTTTATTAACATATCATTTCTATTATATAAAAGCATACTATTATCAACAAGGATGAAATAAGATTATTTAGTTTAATTTAGAAATAGAAAAAGGCACCGCCGAAGCGATGCCTTAAAAATAACAAATATATATATTCATTAATCCTTTGGCGAGAGTGGCTTACCATGCCTCTGCTGATAGACCATAGTAAGCATATCCTGCTGGTACTTATCGTCATTGCTCAAGACTTTTAGTTTCTCCTTTACTTCAGTCTTTCGCGCACGTAAAGTTTCAAGTTCCTTGAGCAACCCTTCTTCCTGACCTTCTAAAATTGACAATTGTCTTTTGAGGTCTTCTATATCTCTTCTTGTATCAGCATCTAACATGGTGCAACTCCTCCCATCCACTAATTTATTACTTTTCCAGCAATCATTATCAGAAGAACTGATACTGATTATCTAGAATTAAGCTGGATTCAGTAATATTAAGCCTTTATATCCTGACGGACTAAAGCCTTCTTTAGAGCAATTTCCGCTCTAAGCAAATCAACATCTCCGGCCTTATTTGCTAAGCGTTCCCTAGCTCTATCTTCTGCGCTGCGAGCTCTTTCAAGATCAATTTCATCTGGCCACTCAGCTATTTCAGCAAGCAACGTTACTTTATCAGGTAGGATCTCAGCGAGACCAGCATGAATTGCTGCTCGCTTCTGACCTTCCCCTTCATGAATTGTACAGATGCCCGGCGCAATAACAGTAGTCAAAGGGATGTGCTTAGGATATACACCAATCTGGCCCTCGACTGTATTAAATTCAACCATCTCAGCTTCACCTTCATAAAAGGTTCGCTCAGGTGTAATGATTGAAACTTTAAAGGTGTTATCTGCCATAAGCTACCTCCTACTTTGCGTTCATCTTGGCACGAACCTCATCGATTGTACCTGCATTAAGGAAGTAACTCTCTGGGATATCATCATGCTTGCCTTCGAGAATTTCCTTGAAACCGCGAACTGTCTCAGCGATTGGCACATACTTTCCTTCCAGACCAGTAAACTGACCAGCTACGAAGAATGGCTGTGACAAGAATCTCTGAATCT
>CAMJBT010000120.1 GCA_946403965.1 uncultured Pseudobutyrivibrio sp.
AAAAGTGAGAAAAAGTGAGTTAACAAGAGATATAACAAGATTATTATGGGAGGAATTAGTATGGATTACAATTCAAGATATAATGAGTGGCTTGAGAAACTTGAAGATTCAGACCCATTAAAGGCTGAGCTTCAAGCAATAGCATCAGATGAAAAAGAAAAGGAAGATCGTTTCTATCAGGATCTTTCATTTGGAACAGCTGGTCTTAGAGGAAAGGTTGGTGCAGGAACTAACCGCATGAATTTCCTTACAGTTGGAAAGGCCACACAGGGCGTTGCTGATTTTATTGTTTCTAAAGGAAAGGAAGCTTGTGAGAAGGGTGTTGTTATTGCCCATGATCCACGTCATTTTTCAAAGGAGTTTTCTCAGCTTGCAGCTGGAATTTTTGCTGCAAATGGAATCAAGGTATACTGCTTCCCTGATTTAAGACCAACTCCAGAACTTGCATATATGATTAGACGTCTTGGTACAGTTTCGGGTATTAATATCACAGCCAGCCACAATCCAAAGGAATACAATGGCTACAAGGCATATTGGGATGATGGATGTCAGGTTTCATCAGAAATCGCTGATGGAATGACAGATTGCATTAATGCTGTTGATATGTGGAATGGTGTTAAGAAATCTGACTTTGAGCAAGGTGTTAAGGATGGCAAGATTATAGTTTTAGGTAGTGAGTATGACAGGGAGTATTTGGACAAGATCGAATCTCTTGCTATTCACGAGGGTGATGAACTTGATCTTACAATTCCTTTGGTTTATACACCACTTAATGGATGTGGTTCTATTCCATTCCGCCAGATGCTTAATGACAGAGGTTTCTCAAATTGGACAATTGTTCCAGAGCAGGAGAACCCAGATCCAGATTTCAAAACAGTTGGATATCCAAACCCAGAGGATCCAAAGGCATTTAAGCTATCTGAAGAGTATGGTCGTAAGTTTGGAGCAGAGCTTCTTATGGCTACAGATCCAGATGCAGATAGATTTGCTATCGAGATTCGTGATAGCGAGGGCAACTATGTTCCACTTAATGGAAACCAGACAGGATATCTTCTTGTAAACTATGTTCTTGAGGGACATAAGGATGCAGGTACACTTCCAGCAAAGGGTGCAATGGTTAAATCTATAGTAACTTCAACACTTTCAACAATCATGGCAAAGGCTTATGGTGTGGAAATGTTTGAAACACTTACCGGATTCAAGAATATTTGTGGAAAAATCTCTTATCTTCACGATAACGGATATACGTATTTATTTGGATATGAAGAATCTGTTGGTTATGCAATTTGCGAAGATATTCGTGATAAAGATGGTATCTCTGCAGGTATGATGGTTGCAGAGGCTGCTGCATATTATCGTAAGCAAGGAAAGACCCTTTGGGATGTACTCCAGGAAATATATGCTAAGTATGGATTCTTTGCCGAGGATGAGCCAAACATCATACTTGAAGGTATTCCTGGAGCACAGCGTATTCAGCGTATGATGAAGTGGTTTAGAGAGAACCTTCCTACAGAGGTTGCTGGTTCAAAGGTAGAAAGGGTAATTGATTATATTAATGGCTACGAAGACATTCCTGCACAGAATGCGATTCGTATTTTCCTTGAAAATGGTTCATGGTTTGCAATCAGACCATCAGGTACAGAGCCAAAAATCAAGTTCTATTTCTACTCAAATCAGGACAGCAGAGAGAATGCTCTCAAAGTAAATGGACAAATTAAAGAGGAAATTTTTGCACTTATTAATTCAGTAGAATAAGAATAAATATAAGCCTTAGTGTTTTCAGGATATGAGATGCCACCAAAAAAGTCTAATTTAGGGAGGCAGTACAATGCTTGAAATGCACTAAGGCTTTTTTGCGGGATTTTTGTGGAAAATTTCAATTGTGAAGAGTGCAGAGGAAGCTGTGGATAGCAACTATAAAATTATAGCTAAAATTGATAAAAAATATCTTAATTTGATATAAAACATGACCTTCAACTTTTATTATATATGTTAAACTCAATGTATATTGTTTGGAGGTACTTTAATGGGTTCAGTGATATTTGACACAGAAAAATTTGCAGCTGTAGCACGTCGTGCAGTGGCTGAGGGAATAGTGTTGTTAAAAAATGACAATAATGTTTTACCATTGGATGAAGGTAGCAATATTGCATTGTTTGGACGTACACAGTTTAACTATTACAAGAGTGGTACAGGCTCTGGGGGAATGGTTAATACAAAGTATGTTACAGGCGTAAGAGAAGCATTGGAAGCTGACGACAGGTTTACTTTAAATGAAACACTTAAGAGTACTTATGATCTGTGGATAAAAGATAATCCCTTTGATGCAGGTGAAGGATGGGCTTCTGAACCATGGTTTCAAAAGGAAATGCCTATAACAAATGAAATAACAAAAAAGGCAGCCGAGGATTCAGATATAGCAATTGTTATTATTGGTCGCACAGCTGGTGAGGATCAGGATAATAGCGTTACACCTGGAAGCTATTTGCTCACAGAAGACGAATGCATGATGCTGGAAAATGTAAGAGCAGCTTTCGAGAAGATGGTTGTGCTTATAAATGCTGGAAATATAATTGATATGAAATGGAAAAAGCAGTATCGTCCAGATGCTGTGCTATATATTTGGCAGGGAGGCCAAGAGGGTGGAAATGGAGCGCTTGATGTTCTTTCCGGAGATGTTACACCTTCAGGCCATCTTACAGATACAATAGCAAATGACATAAACGATTATCCTTCTACTGCCAATTTTGGAGGAGATAAGTGCAATGTACAGCAAGAAGATATTTATGTAGGATATCGCTACTTTGAGACCTTTGCAAAGGATAAAGTATTGTACCCATTTGGATTCGGGTTATCTTACACTGATTTTGAAATTCAGCCAACTGGATTTTCCTATGGAGCAGATGAACTGGAATTTCAAGTGAAGGTTACAAATACAGGTCACTTTAAAGGAAAGCAGGTTGTACAGGTGTATGTATCAAAGCCTCAAGGGAAGCTTGGCAATCCTGCTTTGGAATTGGTTGGGTTTGAAAAAACAAAAGAATTAGAACCTGGGGAAAGCGAAATTCTAAATATCGTAATTACGAATTATCAGCTTACAAGTTTTGATGATAGTGGCATTACAGGACACAAAAACGCCTATGTTAAAGAGGCGGGGGAGTATAGTTTTTATGTAGGTGAGAATATTAGAAAGACTCTCTTTGCTGCAAGTTTCATACAACAGGAAACAGAGGTGGTTGAGCAGCTTACAGAAGCATTAGCACCTGTTGTGCCATTTGAGAGAATGAAACCACAATTGCAAGCGGATGGAAGCTTTAAGCTTACATACGAACAGGCTCCATGTGCTACAGTAAACCCAGAGGAGTTGAGACGTGCTTCGTTGAAATCTGAATTGAAGCAGACTGGTGATAGAGGAATAAAGCTAGTGGATGTTCTCGACAAAAAGGCTACAATGGATGATTTTATTGCACAGCTTTCTGATGAGGAATTATGCTGTATTGTCCGTGGAGAAGGAATGAGTTCACCAAAGGTAACTGCTGGATGTGGTGGAGCTTTTGGAGGAGTTACAGATTCTTTGTTAGAGAAAGGGATTCCTGTAGCCTGCTGCACAGATGGTCCTTCGGGAATTCGTATGGATTCTGGTAAAAAAGCTTTTGCTATGCCAAACGGAACATGTCTTGCAAGCGCATGGAATTTAGAGCTTAGTGAGGAATTGTATAATTGGGAAGGCCTTGAACTTCGCAAGAATAAGGTGGATGTACTTCTTGGACCAGGAATGAACCTTCATAGAAATCCATTGAATGGTAGAAACTTTGAGTATTTCAGTGAGGACCCATTTGTTACAGGAATCAACGCTGCTGTTCAGCTTAAAGGAATGCATAAATATGGTGTCACTGGTACAATCAAGCACTTTGCATTGAATACACAGGAAACAGGTCGTCACACTGTTGAACATGTTGCTTCAGCGCGAGCAATCAGGGAAATTTATCTGAAGAGTTTCGAGATTGCCGTAAAGGAAGGCGGTGCTCATGCGGTAATGACCACATATGGCTCTGTTAATGGCTACTATACATCTTCCAATTATGATTTGGTTACAAGAGTTCTTCGAGATGAGTGGGGCTTCGAAGGAATTATCATGACAGATTGGTGGGCAAAGGGTGGAAAGTCATATCATGGTTCAAACGCTGATATGGCATCTATCATTCGTGCTCAAAATGATTTGTACATGGTTACTGGCTCAGCTATAGACAATACAAATAAAGATAATCTTGCCAAAGAACTTAAGAAAGGTAAGGTTAGTAGATTTGAGGTCCAAAGATGTGCTGCAAATATCTGTAAGTTTATTATGGAAAAACCAGTTTTTGCACGCTACATCAAAAGAGGAAATGAATTGGATGAAAAGCTTGCAGCAGAGGCAGATGATGAAGAACTTGAATTTGATAAGATGATTGATCTTCGTATAGACGAATCAGGTGTCGGTATCATAAATCCATCTGATATTAAAACTGCAAGACATAGTAATAACATGGTTACCGTATCCTTCAAGGAGCGAGGAGATTATAAGCTTTCAATGACTGTGAGAGCAAATGCAAAGAGTGAACTTGCACAGATTCCTCTAAGCATTTTTAGAGACAAGGAACTTGTGAAGATGTTGACGCTTACAGGAGAGGATAAGGAATGGCAAAAGGTTGAGGTTCCATTTGAAGGATGTGCAATGACATTTTTCTTAAAATTCTATTTTGCACAGGATGGAATGGAAATTAAGGATATTCGATTTGAGCTTGAAAAATCTCGTGAAGAAGAAATTCGTCTGATGTTTGCACGTATGGGTGAATAAACAAATAATAGGCTTCCCATTGTATATAGGGAAGCCTATTTTCTATTGTATCGGGTTGGCAAAATTCAAAATAACTGTAGATAAGAATGATGGGTCTGAGGCTAAATTAACAATTTGACCATTGTGCAGTAGTTTTATAACAGGACGGAGTGGATATGACTTATTTTGACGCATAACCACAGCTTTTTCACCAGAGCTTAGCAATACCTCAGAACCATTAGGAAATGCATTGATTACTGAAAGGAAAGCTTTGAAATATTCCATGTTGAATTTATTGCTCATGGTAAACATTATTTCAATTGCCTGACCAGGTGTTTTTGCATCTTTATAGGAACGCTTGGTTACAAGGGCATCATAAACATCTACTATGGATAGAATCTGTCCCATCTTACCAATTTCATCTCCAAGCAGGCCCCTTGGATATCCAGTGCCATCTATATTTTCGTGATGGTTAAGTATACCTTGGCGCATATCTTCTGTAATATCTCTTGAATTCATTAAAAGTCTGTAGCCGTGTACCGGATGTGTTTTGATGATATCAAATTCTTCAGGCGTTAATCGGGCTGGCTTATTTATTACTTCAGGAGGAATCTTTTCTTTACCAACATCGTGTAGAAGACCTGATATGGTAACATCATGTACAAAACGTCGGGACTCGCCTAAGGCCTTGGCAAGAACGGCTGCCATAGTTCCTACATCTACAGAATGTTTATAGGTATATTCATCACTAATTTTTAGCTTTGATAGATTTATAAAAAGTTCTTTTGAATCATCAATGATAGAAAATACCTCGTTACCTATTTCTTTTACACCTGCTGTTAGATTATCTACATCATCTACATTCGCATAGATTGCTGCCAAAGATTCTTCAGCGTATTTTTTAAATGAATCTTCGAAGGTAACAGAATTATCAACTTCAGGAGTATCGTCATCATGTGCTTCTGATGGTGTAAAAGATACAATGACATGAATTCTTCCTTTATATTGGGATAGGGCTTCCAGCATCTTGCTATCCATGATTGTCATTCTAGGGCATAGAAGTACACCTCTATCTGTATAAATATCAGTTTCTGTTATACATCCTTGTGGAAGATCTGAAATATATCCATCTATTTCTTTTGTCATATAAGCACCTTGATAAATAAAAAATCTACTTCTACGCAAAAAACATACTACTACAATATGATGAAATTTCTGTGGTTTTATATAAACAAAGGAAATAAATGGGTTTGTTCTTTGAAATGTTGAACTCAATTTTGTGATTTGATAAAATTGATAAGATGGTGGAGGTGACAAACTATAAGAAGTCAATAGATAAATGATGTTTTATTAGAATCTCAA
>CAMJBT010000121.1 GCA_946403965.1 uncultured Pseudobutyrivibrio sp.
CCGTGGAGGTTTCAATACAAGGAAAGCAAAAGAGAAAAGTTCCAATCCGACAACGCAAATGGAGACGCTTGCGGCTCTTGTTTTTGTCGCCCTCCATGGAGGGAGGCGTCCACGTCCTTTCGGCTATTTGAAACAAAAAACAAAAGTCCACATGGAAATCGGCTATCGAAAACAAATCAATACCTATTGAAAACAAATCGGCTATCTAATAAAACACATAATATACCGCTGATACCGCATGAACAAGATTCCTCGGTATCCCCGACCTCCCTTACTGCTCAGCTATCCTTTGGTTGGCTCTCTCCAACAATAATTTATCTGATGATAATGCCGTCTATTCGAAATTTGATGTAAAATTACATTTTTTTTTGAATACGACAAGATATTTCTCACAAAATCATGGAGTTCCTCTGCCAGATTCACACATTCAATCATTCATATATTCACACATAATAGTATTCTGGTCTTTCGGACCATGCAGTTGCTGCATGTATTACTTGCGGGCGATTATGGTATGCCTGGGGTTGTCTAATTTTTGCATTGATGGCTTTTGTTTATGGCTAAAGTAATTGCCTTTTTTGCAAGCCATAAATCATCGTAGATTTTGATAATTATAATTGCCAATAATCTTAGAAACACAAGGTAAACTTCCATATGCGTGTTTTCGTCATCAGCAGGAGGTGTACTCCCATGTGCGTAATGGTTCCTCAAGGCAGGGCCATTGGTAAACTTACTATTGTCAAGATAATAACTGAAGTAGTCACGTTCGGGCTTGCTTAAAAGATGTCCGTCTTTCTTCAACCAACCTTTAGTAAATAATTCGTCAAGGTATTGTTGTTCAGATTCATCATAATGCCAATATGAACACACGCCAAATTCCCAAAGCTCTTTTAATACTTCAATCCGTTTTTCATCATAAATATGTAGGGCCCCGTCAGTATCAGTTGTGATAATAGAGTTCTTGATAAGTCGATCAATATAGGGTATTTGGAAATCTTGATAATTTGAGTATAGAACATCCTTCTCATTCTGAAGTAGATCCACAAATGAATGATAATTCTTTTCTTTATATGGTTTTACATAACTCAAAAGAGAATTGCTGGCACCAAACAAATCCCATAAGATAAAGCCAAGTTCATTTTTGCCATCGATTAATTCATAGTACTTATTTGTAAAAAGGCTTATCCCATCTTCTACTTTTACTGGACTTGATAGGCGAATTAAATCCCCATCGATGTTATCATATTCCACAAATGAATCGTATTGCTTAGCAACTTTGTCCAGATTGGGATATAAAACATTGCACTTATCAAGCGCAGAAAAATCGTCACGAGGAAAGCTAATAGTCAATCCCGGATACCCAAACTCTTCCCGCAAGTGGTTTTCGTAAAATCGTTTTAATTCTTTTTCAAAAGAACTGCTTAGTTTCTTTAGTACATTGTTGTAACCATGTAGTTGATACAATGCCAACAAGTTTTTTTGTTGAAACAAGGAGTTTGTAGGGTATGAGAAACGGCTAGTATCAATAAGTATCTGTTCTATTGTATTTGTTTCACGAGGTTTGTTTACAAGATTAAGAAGGCCATGTTCATTTAGCCACCCAAAATAAGAAGCGCAATTTCCTACACGTTGGATGTTATTACACCCCTCTATATACTTAACACTATACGTGTACTTTATATTATTGCATTTTTCATCAAAACTGACATCAAGAGCTTGTTCGGTTTCATCAGTAAAATAAACATCTGTCGACCAATGAAATGCAGCACCAGGGTTATTCTTCCAATATTCATCATTGATTTTTGATGCAAGTCTTTCCGCTTTTAGACGTGTTTGGGGAGAAAGTTTTATTCCGTCATTGCTATTTTTAACTTGCAAAATCAATCTGACATAATTCAGATTTGGTTGTTTGCCATCAAGATAGTTGTCTATTATTTGTTCTTTGTCCGCGATGGTCAAGTTTGAGGGAAAAAACAGTTGACTTGCATGCCAGTCTTTTTTCTTTGTGTATTCATCAAGAAGGAGCTCTGCACTTTTGCTGTCATTTAGTAATACTTCGCGGATAGTCAATTTGAATTTTCCCACAAGACCTTTGCAGGATAAAACATAACATAGATTATTGGGGTTGTCTGCCAATATCTCTCTCAGTATGTCTATATCAATTATTGTGTAGAGCTTAAAAGAATCTATTATTCTCCAGAAGGCTTTTTTGTATCCCCATTGTAAAGATTCGTATTCTTTTTGGAGATTATCAGGGTTTATCTGATTAAAAAACTGCGCAATGATATTGTCAAATCCATCTACTTTTGCCTTTAGTTGGTTGTATTCTTCATCAGTCCACTTTTGTAATCTGCAATTCTCTTTGAATAACTGTCGAATGTGCCATAGTTCAACCACCCCATCGATTTCTGTTGGTTTGTTTCCTTCAGAGATTTCCTTGATTCGTTTCTCGGCTATACTTAGATTATAACCTACAGACAAATCATCTTTTGAGAAGAATTGAACGTGTTTATTCATTAATTGTGTGGATGAATGCATTCCGAGTCACTTGGGGGGCTCCGACTATTAAATATGTTGTTGCTGTCTTGCCTATAATATCACATAAAACTTATTCGTCAAAGAAATCCTCCAGGGGACGTATTCTTGCACGATACGTATTGATTTTATTTTTCAAGTTAGGGGTCTTAGGAAAACTTATCTCATGAGAATTATCAAAATGGAAAACTGCATAATAGGGGGAATGTTCAGGGTGGAATCCATATCCTTCTAGCGTTTCTTTTGACCAGATTTTAAATGTCCCTTTCGACCTCAATCTGAATAAGTGAGAATCTTCTCCATTTGTGTGGAGTAAAACATATTGCATTCTTTCAAAACCATAAGTAACCAATACAGAACCTTTCGAATCGCCAATCCTTACATAACAGATACCTGTTTCCATCATCTTTGATTTTAATTCAGGACGAGCATGATTGACAAGAACCATAACCTGTTCAGGATCCTCTTCCATTCTTTGTTTCATTTCAAGGAAATGGGTTGGATTATTTATCTGTTCTTTTCTTTTTATGCTCAGATTAAGGAAATCCTTACTTTCGTCAATTCCAACATATTGCCGCCCCATCAGGTTTGCTGCAATACCTGTTGTCGAACTACCGGCGAAAGGATCAAGAATTCTATCTCCAATATTTGTTGAAGCCAGGATTGCTCTGTATAAAAGACGAAGAGGCTTTTGTGTTGGATGTTTACCATTTTGCTTCTCCCATGCGCTTGCTGCTGACAGTTTCCAAACATCTTGCATCTGAACGCCACCATTTATTTTCATTAGCGTGTCCATATTAAACGTATAGTCCTTACAACTTCTACGTGTAGCCCATATTAAATATTCAGCACAGAAATTAAATCGCTTATCTGATAAAGTCACAGGAGGATCTGGTTTCTGCCATACTATAATATTGATGATTTTGAAGCCTAGTTCATCAAGACATTTCTCTACAGAGAAAATGTTGTGATACGTTCCACAAACCCAAATTGTTCCATTCGGTTTAAGTAATTTGGTACAAGGCTCAAGCCATTTTCTATTGAAAGTATCTTTTTCGTCTCTTGAGCGAACTCGATCCCACAGACCTTTGTCGAATTTGATATATTGCCCATTCACATTTACTTTTCCATTTCCCGTTGAAAGGAAGTATGGAGGGTCTGCAAATATCATATCGAAAGATCCATCTATTTGATGGAGCAGTTCAAACGTATCACCTTGGTAAAGGGTAAAGTCGCTATTCTCCGTATGATAATATGATGATAACATTCCTATATAGCCAATCTAAGAGAATGCTCCAAATCAAGAGTCTCGTTTCTCCTTGCCAAATAACCTCTAAATTCATCACTTAAGAAACGTGCATCAAGAGAAGTTCTAAACGTTGTACTTCTGATGAATGCAACATCGTCTGTTACCAAGTCGTCTTTTATCCTTACATGACCATCGTTGTCGAATAAGATTATGTTGGAATCGAATAATTTGTGATGATTTGAGCATAGCCATAGACCATTATGCCCACTTACAGCATGGCCAAATTTTGCATCATCATCGAATTCTGACGATCTAGCTATCTGAGACACTCCCCAAATATGTGCACCTTGGATAATTTCCTGTATTTCACAACCACACAGGGCACATCTTTTAGTACCAAGTCTGCTAAATAGGTTATAAAGATATGATGCAGAGCGTAATACAGTTCTGTCTGACTGCTCTAAATACTCACGCCTATCCAGATAGAGTGAAGTATAGTGCATCGAAATATTACCTAATGCCTCTATTGTGTTTAAAGATGCCTGTGGTAATCTCGTTAAATCTTGCTCACAAATATTGAATAGGTCAATGGGCCTGTCAGCTATATGCGATATGGCGACAGCAAGAAGTGTCGATTCGTATTTGCTGGCTCCAAATGTCTTGGCATAAATCTGTATCTTCTCGCTACTCTTCGATACGTATGATGAATTATTGGAAGAATTAGATGTCTGATTATCCCTTCTGTCAATAATCAAGTCATCGACATTCCTATATGGCAAGACTTCCCCGTGATAATAATGACCTATATTAAGGAAATCGATACCAGCTGTCATTAACAGACGATATACAAATAGATGATAATCTGTGAAAGCGTTGCCAATATGAGGGATAAAATAGTAGCACAGCCGTTTGTTAAGACGTTGGTCTGCATAGAACAGATTGATAGCAGTAGGAACGCTTTGTAAGCTTGAATTACGTCCGCCAATACTTGCTTCTGATAAAGAAACATAGTTTACTACACCGTCATACTCAACAAACAATAGTCTTCCCCTATTATATGTTGATCGGTCTTTGACAACACGATATTGGCTTTGGCCTGTAACCAGCAGACAAATATCCGTTAGGACTTCTCTTGTTAGGATCCTGTCGAATAAACCGGGTGTCTTTTGAGCATCTGGCCTGTACGTTATTGTTGCTATCATATTTCAATAATTAATAATTAGAACTTCTCGACGATTATTATATCTTCCTTGAGGAACTTCGATATCTATGACGCGATAACCATTCCTTTCGGCCCAATTTGCTACATCTTCATTGTGAAATTCCTCAAACTGCAAAACGTATGACAACATGAATTTTGCTTCAAGTTGATGAATTTGGTCCAAGAACAAACATAGACGCTGCTCATGTTCTATCGTCCAACCTTCAAAGCCTCGTTTCCCGTCATTGTAAACACCCAAAGTTGAGCGATATGGTGGGTCGGCATATACGAACGTATCTGGTGTTATTTGGTCAATCAATTTTTCAAAAGACACATTTAGGTATTTAACATTCTTTGACTTGGAGCACCTAGCAAATGTGATAAACTTTGAGAGCAAACATTCATTGAACCAACGCGAACCAATTGGGTTATTGAAACCATGATTAGTATTAAAGCGTATTTGTTGTTGGAATCCATATAAAATAAGAGTATACAGCATACGTGGGTCTCTCGTAGATATTGGCATACTATTATATTTATTCCTTAATGCTACATAACCTTCAGTACTGTTTGGAACTAATCCATATTTTTGAATTAGTTTAGAAACATAATTCAGATACTCATACGTGTCTAACCCGAAAGACTTTATTAGTCCTTCGACAAAAGGATTTATGTCGTTGTATATAATGCATTCAGCCGAAATATTGATACCGACATTGAATCCACCTCCAAATGCATCAATAAATGTGTGTAATGGTTCTTGTGGCAAATATTCCTTGATGATAGGAACCATCTTTGTCTTGCTGCCTGTGTAGTTAAGGGGAGATTGAACTATTACCTCATTAACAGGTTTCTTCTGTATGTAGAATAAATATTCCAAGTGACCATCAGCACCTTGGCATTTCGTGTTGTTATATTTCTTGTAGTCGATAGTAACGCAATCATACGTTTCTTCAATGCCAAAACGTTTAAGGGTTTTCTCAATAAAATCTTTTGACAAAAAGCCGTCGTTATTATAACTAAGGACAATATGTGATGCTCTTGTTTCTGCCACGACCTTCTCGAAAAGGATGTGGGCA
>CAMJBT010000122.1 GCA_946403965.1 uncultured Pseudobutyrivibrio sp.
ATTTCAAATCCTCTCTAAGTCTTTCACGTTTTCTTTCTATCATTTCATCAATTCTGTCCATATACAGCTGGACGTCTTTGACATTTTCACATCTGGTAACGGTCTTGCCATGGTCTGCAACAAACTTGCAGGCACAGCCAGCGCCAAGTGCCATTATAGTTTGTTTTTCCTCCATTATCAAGATATTATATAATCCCTCATTCCCCTCTGTAGCATATCCAATATTCTCTAGATTAGCTGCCATATTCTTTTGACGATACAGATAGTATGGCGACATATTCATACGTTTAGCTGCCTCTAGACAAATGTCCATGTGCTTCTGAGAATTTTCTACCAGATAATCCTCATAAGCTTCTTTATCATAGTTTAGGCGGGCTGAATGCTTCAGCGCTAAAGAGTGAACTGTAAGATTGTCAGGTGCCAGCTTCTCCACCTCTGACAAGGTGTAAGCCACGTCCTCTATTGTCTCACCTGGAAGGCCCAGAATAAGATCCATATTGATGTTTTTGAAACCAAGCTCTCTAGCCCAACCAAACACTCTATGAATATCCTCCACCTTATGGAATCGACCGATCAAATCTAAAGTCTTTTGATTCATTGTCTGTGGATTAATGGAAATACGGGTAACCGGGTGATTTCTCATAACCTGCAGTTTTTCTTTTGTGATGGAGTCTGGTCTGCCGGCCTCCACGGTATATTCAAGCAATGATTGAGTATCAAAATATTTGTCTATAAGAGTTAATAATCTATCTAAATGCTCTGCATCAAGGGATGTTGGTGTACCGCCTCCGATGTAAATAGTTGTAAGACTTTTTTCTTTACAAGCCTGGGCTGTAAATGCCATTTCCTTTTCAAGTGCATCTATATAGTCATCAAGTTTCTTTGTCCATAGTCCAATTGGATAAGAAGTGAATGAACAATATAAACAAGTGCTAGGGCAAAATGGAATGCCAATGTACACGGAATATCCATTGTCATAATCAATCTTTGACAAAAGCTCATGCTCCTTGTGGGAGACCTGAAGGCTAAGGTCGATTTTCTCCTTTGATGCAAGATAGGTCTGTCGCATATAAGCAGTTACGTCTGCATCACTTGCACCTTCTTCTATCATGCCAAGACTGATTTTGGTAGGACGTATTCCAGTAAGGGTTCCCCATGGCAAGTCCTTTCCTGTGCGCTGACTCAGACTTTCATAAATAGCCAGCTTTAGACGGTTCTTTGTATCTGGACGATTAGAATAATCAATATCTATTTTTCTACCATCCAAAGTAAGCACATTGTCAGAATATTGCACATCCATTGTGAAGAGGATTTCCTCATCAACTGGCGGCTCGGCTGTGCCAATCTTCACTTCCTGCTTAGGATAAAAAGCCTTTACAAGAGAGTAAATATCATATTCAAAATTATCTTCGTTTAATTTTACATAAATCATAATTTTAATCCTATTTTTTATTATAGAGTAAGGTCATTTTACCCCATAATATAAGGCCAGGCTTCCCTGACCTAATTTTTAACCTAAATACATATTGTATAGGCGCTCGTCTCCAATTGTCGTAGCGCTTTCATGGCCTGGATAACAGATGGTATCATCTGGAAGCACCAAAAGCTTCTGACGAATACTGTTGATAAGTTGAGACATAGAACCACCTGGAAAATCTGTACGGCCAACAGATTGACAAAAAAGTGTGTCACCTGTAAACAGAATCTCTTCCTGAGGAAAATAAAAACAACAGCCTCCCGGTGTGTGGCCTGGGGTAGCAAGACATTTGATTTGAAGGTCTGCTAAGGTAATTTCCTCATCATCCTTTAAAAAATAATCTGCCTTATATCTGACAGCCTGGCCCACCATCATTGACAGATTGATCTCAGGACTGTTTAAGGTTTCTTTTTCTCCTTCAAAGGCATATACCAAAACGTCATATTCCTTTGCAATTTCAGCTGCTGCACCTGCATGATCAAAATGACCATGGGTAAGGAGAATCGCCACCGGTTTAGTGCCTGACTGAGCCACTGCAGACTTGATTCTCTCAGGTGCTGAACCTGGATCTATAATTATTGATTCATTAGTTTTTTCATTTATTGCCAGATAGCAATTCATCGCGCACACTGGCAACAGTACATGCATTACCTTCATTAAAACAAACTAACCTCTAGGTCTTTCTACATCGATGATAGATTCAACCTGCTTAATCTTTTCAACAAGAGAGCGAAGCTGTTCTTTGCTCTGAGTACCAAACTTGATAGTGATTGTGGCCACTCCCTGCTTGCTGGTCTTTGAGTGAATTGAATCAATATCGATTTCTCTTTCGGTAAAAATACGAGTGATGTCAACCAATAATCCTGTACGGTTGTTGCCGTAGATGTTGATTTCTGTAAGATAAACGCCACCACGCTTGCCCGCATCATCACCATCATTAGCCCACTCTGCTTCGATTAATCTCTCTTTCTCAAAATCTGGAAGATTAATCATGTTGATACAATCGGTTCGGTGGATAGAAACACCACGTCCTCTTGTAACAAAGCCAACTATTTCGTCTCCTGGTACAGGGTTACAACACTTAGAGAAACGAACTGAAACATCATACAGTCCACTAACAGTGATACCATTTTTAGACTTTGGCTTTATTTTATCTGAACCGCCGGCATGCTCTGCTAATACATCCTCGTCTGTAACCTTGACAGGGTGATCCTTCTGCCATGCAGTGAACATTCTATTAATAACGGCACCTTCCTTGATGGCACCCTGGCCAATTGCAGCCAAAGTATCCTCCCAACTATGGAAGCCGTATTTATTCTTGATTAGCTCCTGATATTTAGGCTTGTTGATTTCTCCAAGCTCCACACCCTTTTGCTTTGCAGAGTTTATAAGCAGTTCCTTGCCCTTTGCAATATTTTCATCCTTTGACTGGGTGCGGAACCACTGATTGATTTTATTCTTGGCCTGAGAGCTCTTTACAATATTCAGCCAATCTCGGCTTGGACCATTTGTATTCTGAGAAGTGACGATTTCGATTCGATCACCATTCTGAATCACATAATCTATTGGAACAAGCTTTCCATTTACCTTTGCACCAATCATTCTATTTCCAACAGCAGAATGAATAGAATATGCAAAATCTATTGGAGTAGAACCATTTGGCAGATTCTTAACATCTCCACTAGGGGTAAAGCAAAATACAGTATCCGAGAATAAATTTAAATCTGATTTTAATAAAGATGAGAATTCTTTATTGTCTGAGATTTCCTGTTGCCACTCCAGAATTTCACGAAGCCATGAAAGCTTTTCCTCCTCGCCAACAACAGTAGATCCCTCGCCGCTTTCCTTGTATTTCCAGTGAGCGGCAATACCATATTCACTGGTGCGATGCATTTCGTATGTACGAATCTGGATTTCGAATGGAGCACCATTAGGACCAATAACTGTGGTATGCAACGACTGATACATGTTTGGCTTTGGCATAGCAATATAATCCTTGAAACGTCCTGGAATAGGAGTATACATCTCGTGGATTACACCAAGAGCAGCATAACAGTCCTTGATTGAGTGTACAATGATTCGTACAGCGAATAAATCATATATTTGATCGATGGTCTTATGTTGATTAACCATCTTTTTATATATACTGAAGAAATGCTTGGCACGTCCATAGACCTCGGCATCAATCTCCGCCTCGTCAATATGCTTGCGTACATCATCTACAAGAGAGCTGATATACTCTGTACGCTGGCTTTTTCGAAGAGCAATCTTTTCTACCAAATCGTAATAAGCATCTGGCTCCAGATACTTCAGCGAAAGATCATCCAGCTCTATTTTCACCTTGCTGATACCAAGACGCTGAGCCAGCGGAGCATAAATCTCCATTGTTTCTCTGGCCTTTTCCTTTTGCTTTTCAGCTGTCATGTACTTAAGTGTACGCATATTGTGAAGTCTATCTGCCAGCTTGATAAGAATAACACGAATATCCTTTGCCATAGCAAGGAACATTTTTCGAAGGTTTTCAGCCTGAATTTCAACCTTGTCAGCGTCATAATTCAACTGTCCTAACTTGGTGACACCGTCAACAAGCTCAGCTACTTCCTCTGAAAACTCCTCTGCTATCTCTTCCTTGGTGCAAATAGTATCCTCAACAACATCGTGAAGAAGACCTGCAACGATAGTTTCCTTATCTAATTCCAAGTCTGCCAAAATTATGGCAACACAAAGAGGATGGATAATATAAGGCTCACCAGACTTACGACACTGGCCCTCATGGGCATTTCTGGCAATAATATATCCTTTTTCAATCATTGAAATATCGGTGTTTGGATGATACTTGCGGACACGCTCAATCAACTCACGATAAAGTTCGTCAGGATTAACAAAATCTTCTGTGGCAATAACACCATGGTTCATGAAGGCAGACTTTGACTTCTGTTCCAGCTTTTCTATTTCAGCCTCGTTATGAATAGCCATGTTATCACCACCCTTCCGTTAATTTAAAGATAAATAATTATATAATTTAACGACTAAAAAAGCAATAATTTCGCGCCGAAATTTCCTATATTTTATAGACTTTTTTATGTTTTTTTGATATGATATTTCAGGTTTTTGAAAACTAGCGACTTTTTCAGCAGGCATTTCTCTACTACGCCTGCAAATCTATAGTTTTTCGGTATATTTTGAAAGGAAAATGAAATATGATTCAAGCAAATAACGTCACTCTTCGTTTTGGAAAAAAAGCCCTTTTCGAAGAGGTTAATATCAAATTCACAGAAGGAAACTGCTACGGTATCATCGGTGCCAATGGTGCAGGTAAGTCTACTTTCCTTAAGATTTTATCTGGTCAGTTAGAGCCTACCAGTGGTGAAATCACTATGAGCCCTGGAAATCGTCTTTCATTCTTAGAGCAGGATCACTTTAAATACGACGAGTTCACTGTTCTTGATACTGTTATCATGGGAAATCAGCGTCTCTACGACATTATGAAGGAAAAAGACGCTATCTACATGAAGGAAGACTTTTCTGATGAAGATGGTATCCGTGCTGCAGAGCTTGAGTCAGAGTTTGCTGAGATGGATGGTTGGAATGCAGAGGCAGATGCAGCTACACTTCTCAATGGTCTTGGTGTAGATACAGAGTTCCATTACTCACTTATGGCTGACCTTCCTGGTGCATTAAAGGTCAAGATTCTTCTTGCACGTGCACTCTTCGGTTCACCAGATGTACTTCTTCTCGATGAGCCTACAAACCACCTTGATTTAGATGCTATCGGCTGGCTCGAGGAGTTCCTTATCAATTTTGAAAATACAGTTATAGTTGTTTCCCACGATAGATACTTCCTCAACAAGGTCTGCACACATACAGCAGATATCGACTATGGAAAGATTCAGCTTTACGCTGGTAACTACGACTTCTGGTACCAGTCTTCACAGCTCATCATCCAGCAGCGTAAGGAAGCTAACAAAAAGAAGGAAGAGCAGATTAAGGAATTACAGGAATTCATCCAGAGATTCTCTGCCAACGCTTCAAAATCAAAGCAGGCTACATCACGTAAGCGTGCATTAGAGAAAATTCAGCTTGATGACATCCGTCCATCTAGCCGTAAATATCCATACATCGATTTCAGACCAGCCCGTGAAATCGGAAACGAAGTACTTTCCGTTGAAAACCTTACAAAGACAATCGATGGCGAATTAATCCTTGATCATCTTTCATTCAACGTTGGTCGTGAGGACAAAATTGCTTTCGTTGGTTCTAACGAAAAGGCAAAGACAGTTCTCTTCCAGATTCTTGCTGGTGAGATGGAGCCAGACGAAGGAAGCTACAAGTGGGGTGTTACAACTTCACAGTCATACTTCCCTAAGGACAACACAGAAATCTTTAGTACAGATCTTCTTATTGTAGACTGGCTCACACAGTTCTCTGAAATTAAGGACGCTACTTATGTACGCGGTTTCCTTGGCCGTATGCTTTTCGCTGGCGATGATGGCGCAAAGAAAATGAAGGTTTTATCTGGTGGTGAAAAGGTTCGTGTTCTTCTTTCACGTATGATGATTGAGAATTCAAATGTACTTATGCTTGATG
>CAMJBT010000123.1 GCA_946403965.1 uncultured Pseudobutyrivibrio sp.
GCCTATATAATGGTATAAACTGAAAAAAATAGTAATCCCCTATATGGTGTAAATTAAAAAAAATAATAAGAGTCAATTGCTCTCCTATAGGTATAGGGTTTTGATTTTCTGAGAAAAAATAAGACTCTATGAATTTTTCTTCGGAGAAAAACACAAATACAATAGTTCATGTATTTGATTTTTTTTATTTCAATCTGATAGTGACAAAATCAAGAAGTGTGTATATTTATGTTCAGGATAATGCTAATAAGAATATATTACAGTAAAAAGAGCAAGCACAGCAAAGACTAAGCAGGAGATGATCTCGTAGGAAGAGCAAGCTTAGCTAAGGCTAAGCAAGAGAAAATCTAGCAGTATAAGCAAAATTAGTTAAAGCTAAAACAAGAGAAAATCAAGCAAACAGAGCAAGCTTAGCAAAAGTCAGTCAGGAGAAAATCCAACAATAAGAGCAAGCTTAGCTAAACTCAATTCGAGCCAAGTTAAAGCAATAGAAAATATAGTAAAAAGTGCCTGCATAATAAATCAGGCTTTTAATGAATAAAAAAGGGGACAGCTATGTTGAATAACACACAAGGAAAAATTGAATTTTTGGACGACAAGGGGAGTTTTAGAATAGGTAGGGCTGAGGATACAAGCTATTTATATTTTCCTATCGCGTCTGAGAAGGGGCTGAAATGCTCGGTTACACCTAATTTGAGTGGTGATGCAATGGTAAATCAGGAGACTTTTTTACTTGAGCCAGTTAGCGTGGAAAATCTTCATAATAATAAAAATGGACGCAATTTTTGGCTATACATGGACAATGGAAATGTTTGGTCTGCAGTTGGAAACTCGGCAGACCAGGAGAGCAAGAAGTTTACAATGGAGCAGGATGATAGCTTCGTTTCTGCAGGTTTTATGTGGCATAAAATTACAAGATTTTCAGAGCAGTATGATATGGCTGCAGAAATCACTTCTTTTGTACCTGTAGATTTGAATGTGGAAGTTATGAATGTGACAATCAGAAATACTTCTGACAAAACAAAGACAGTTACACCTGTTGCTGCAATTCCTATTTTTGGACGTTCTGCAGACAATCTTCGTGATCACAGAAATGTTACTTCCATGCTTCACCGAATTTCAACTATTGAAAATGGTGTGCTTGTGAAGCCAACTATGTCCTTTGATGAGAAAGGTCACCGACTAAACCACAAGACTTATTTTGTCCTTGGTATTGACGAGAATGGAAATAAGCCAGAATCATTTTTCCCAACAGTGGAGTCGTTTATTGGCGAGGGAGGAAGCTTTGCCAAGCCAAGGAGTGTTTATAGACAGGAAGCTGGAGTAGGCGCCGGAGAACATTTTGATGGTATGGAGGCTGTGGGTGGTCTTAGATTTGAAAAGACTGCTCTTGGTCCAAAGGAGGAGATTAGTTATACAATTCTAATTGGTGTTACTGAAGATGAAAATGATCTTTCATCCATTTTAAATCGTTTTAATGGCGATGGAGCTGTGGAGACAGAGCTTGAAAAGACCAGCAAATATTGGAAGGACAAGGTAAATGTAGAGTTCCATACAGGGGATAAAAATTTTGATGAATTCATGGCATGGGTTGCATTCCAGCCATTTCTTAGAAGAGTCTACGGATGTTCATTCCTTCCATATCACGATTATGGAAGAGGTGGTAGAGGATGGCGTGATCTATGGCAGGATTGTTTATCACTCCTTTTTATGGAGCCAGATGAAGTTCGAAACATGATAGTTGCCAATTTTGGCGGTGTAAGAATGGACGGAACTAACGCCACAATTATTGGTGATGGCTTGGGCAATTTCATTGCTGACAGAAATGGTATAGCAAGAGTTTGGATGGATCATGCGTATTGGCCACTGAAAACACTTCTTCTTTATATTCATCAGTCAGGCGACTATGAGATTTTGAAGGAAAAGGTGACTTATTTTAAGGATTCAATTGTCCGCCGTGGTACTGTTGTGGACAAGAATTTTGAGACAGAAGGTAATAAACAGTATACTTGCAAAGAAGATGTATACAAAGGAACAATCATAGAGCATTTATTGATTCAAAATCTTTGTGCATTTTATGAGGTGGGAGAACACAATACCCTAAGGCTTCGCGGGGCAGATTGGAATGATGCTCTTGATATGGCTCAGACAAATGGTGAATCAGTTGCTTTCTCCTATGCATACGCAGGAAACCTCAAGGAACTGGCAAAGCTGATTCAGGATTATGCTAATATGGCAAAGCTTGATACAGTTTCAATTGCAGCAGAGCTTGGCATACTTTTGGAAGTAGATAAAAATATATATGAATCTGTCGAGGAAAAGAACGCACTTCTTGGAAAATATTGTGAGCAGATACTGGATAGAAATTCTGGAAATCAGATTGATATGCCAGTTGAATCACTTTTGGAAAAGCTGATTGAGATGTCAGAGTGGCTTACAAATCATCTTAATAAACAGGAATGGATTGCAGGTGAGGGTGATCAAGGATGGTTCAATAGCTATTATGACGATAGCAAAAATAGAGTGGAGAGATATGATTCTGATGATGATAAGACTCGTATGATGCTTACAGGTCAGGTGTTTGCAATCATGGGTGATGTTGCTACATCAGAGCAGATTAAGAGTATTACAAAGGCTGCGGATAGATATCTTTATAAAGAGGATATTGGTGGATATCGTCTAAACACAAATTTCAATGAAATCAAAGGTGATCTGGGAAGAATGTTTGGATTTGCATATGGTGAGAAGGAAAACGGCGCAGTTTTTTCCCACATGTCTGTTATGTATGCCAACGCTCTTTATCACAGAGGCTTTGCAAAGGAAGGAAACAAATCTTTGAAAGCATTAGCTGATTTGTCAATGAACTTTAATGCGAGCCATATCTATCCTGGTATTCCTGAATATTTCGATGCAAAGGGTAGAGGTAAGTATCCATATCTAACTGGTGCTGCAAGCTGGTATCTTTTGACAATGATTACAGAGGTGTTTGGTGTAAGAGGTGAAGCGGGAAATCTGTGTATTTCACCAGCTCTTCTTAAGAATCAGTTTGATGAAAACAATCAGGCAAGTATTAGCTTGAACTTTGCTGGCAAGAGATTTGATATCGTATTTACGAATCCATCAAAGCTTTCTGCTGGTGAATATAAAGTAAAATCACTTGTTTTAAATGAAGAAAATCTTCCAGTTGATGGAGGCAAGGCTGTAGTTGCCAGAGATATTATTGAAAAACTAAGTCTTGAAAATAAAATTGCTGTTATCCTTGGGTAATAGTAACTAGAGAATAATATTGAATAACTAAGTTCTATAAACAAATAGCTGTTACCATTGGGTAACAGCTAGAAATTTTATTTTTCCTGGTATTCCATAATGTCAGCATCTGTACCTTTCCAGTGGGTGCCGTAATATTTTTCACGGTACTTCTTTGGTGTAAGTCCTGTTTCTTTTTGGAATAACTGACAAAAATGACTTTGTGAAGTAAAGGAATAGTAGTTTGCAATATCCACTAGAGAATAATCACTGTAGCGAAGAAGGTTCTTAGCAGCTTCTAGCTTGGCAGTGCGTATATAGTCACTTGTAGATACTCCAAGCTCCTCCTTAAAAAGTCTTGAAATGTAGCTGGCTGAGTTGCTTGTGTATTCAGCCAGATCTTTTACAGTGATTCGTTCCTTTAGATGAGAATAAATATAATTCATACACTCCGTCATTGGACGAGATAATCCGGCGTTCTGTCGGATTATTTTCATTTTACTGGTGTAATCTATAACCATCTTGTCGTGAAGTTCTTCCATTCTTTCTACAGAATCTATGTCGTCTAGACGCTGAATATAGAAATCTGATAATCGATATGATTTTTCCATTTCCATTCCATTGTCAACGCAAAGTCGTGAAATAATTGCAACAGAGACTACAAAATGATATTTCAGATTTTGTAATGGATCTTTAGATAGAAGACCAACACCCGCCTGATTGAGAAATTCGTGATTAGCACAGTTAGATCGGATAGCTTCGATATCACCTTTTGCTACCTGCTGATAAAAAAGAAGCTCGGCATTTTGATGGCGATGAACAATTTCTTCCCCTTCCTCTTTGGTAGTAAATAAGTGTTTTTTGGTAGTGCTCATAATTATAACCTCGTAATACATTAAATATGTCAGTTGGAAACTGGCATTTCTCAAATTAGAAAAAGAATAGCATGAATTTATCATTTTCGCAATGGATTTGATATAGAGAAAAACCTTGATTTATTAATATAGTAAACGTTTAAGGGAGATATAAATTATCTCTAAAAAGATTTTCATTCAAGGAGGAAAATGTAATGAAAAAGAGAGTAGTTAGTCTCATGCTTGCTCTTTCCATGGTATCGGGACTTACAGCTTGCGGGGGAGACGCAGGTAATTCTTCTTCAGGTGCAGAAAGCAACTCAGGAGCATATGTTGCTGAGGGTGAAGAAGGAAAGGTTATCAACATCTACTGCTGGAACGATGAGTTTAGAACAAGAGTTGAAGCAGTTTATGACAAGGTTGATAAGACATCAGATGATGGTACAATCACATATCTTACAGATGGTACAGAGATTCACTGGACAGTAAATCCTAACCAGGATGGTGTATATCAGAAGAAGCTTGATGAGGCTCTTTTAAATCAAGCAACAGCTGCTGATGATGATAAGGTTGATATGTTCCTTTCAGAGACAGATTACGTTGTAAAGTATACAGATGCAGCAGCAGATGTGGCTATCCCTCTTAAGGATCTTGGAATTGATCCAGATGCAGATTTAGCAGATCAGTATGAGTTCACAAAGACAGTTGCTTCTGATGCAAACGGAGTACAGAGAGGCTCAACTTGGCAGGCTTGCCCATGTCTTTTTGTTTATCGCCGTGATATAGCAAAGGATACATTTGGAACAGATGATCCAGATGAGATTCATGCAAAGGTTGCTGATTGGGCAACAATGAAGGCTTCAGGTGAAGAGCTTAAAGCAAAGGGTTATTACACACTTGCAGGTTATGCTGATACATTCCGTGCTTATGGCAATAGCATTTCAAAGCCATGGGTAGAGGAAGGTTCTACAGAAATCAATGTTGATAAGCAGATCGTAAATTGGATTAATGATTCAAAGGATTGGCTTGACGCAGGACTTCTTGACAAGAATATCAAGGGTCAGTGGACAGATGATTGGAACAAGTCAATGGGTTCATCATCTAAGGTATTTGGTTTCTTACTTCCAGCTTGGGGTATCGATTTCGTTCTTAATCCAAACTGGGATGGTGATGCAGGACAGTGGGCTGTTACAGACGGACCACAGGCATTCAACTGGGGTGGTTCATTCGTTCATGGATGTGCAGGTACAGATAACCCAGAGCACGTAAAGGAAATCATGCTTGCTGTAACAGGAAACAAGGATAACCTTATGAAGATTACAAAGGATTATCTTGATTTCACAAATACACAGTCTGGTATGAAGGAAATCGCAGAGGATGAAAGCTTTGGTGCAGAATTCCTTGGCGGAGAAAATCCTTTCAAGTACTTCCAGCCAGCAGCTTCATCTATTGAAATGACAACACTTTCACCATATGATCAGGGCTGCGTAGAGCTTATTCAGAGTTCATTTAGTGACTACTTCCAGGGTCAGGTTGATTTTGATACAGCTAAGGCTAACTTTGAAAAGGCTATCATGGAAAGATATCCAGATATCACAGCTGTAAACTGGCCAGAATAATATAACACGTTTAGTAATTTTTTCTTCATTCCCAATTTTTATACATGGGGCAGGCGTGCCTGCCCCAAAATTTTAAGGAGATACTAATTATGAAAAAATCAAAAAGCATAAGCCGAGCAAAGTATGGCTATCTTTTTATATTGCCTTTCTTTGTGACTTATTTCATTTTTTCATTGATACCACTTTTGGACACGATAAGGTATAGCTTTTTTGAATACTACCGCTCAGGTCTTAGAATTGTAGGACCTAATTTCGTGGGATTTGATAACTATATCAATGTGATGGGCAAGGATTTCTTCACATATATGGGAAACACCTTT
>CAMJBT010000124.1 GCA_946403965.1 uncultured Pseudobutyrivibrio sp.
AATCCTCTGACATAGAGGTAATCGCTTCTACCAGCTTTTTTTCCTGTGCCATTTTTTTCTCCTTTTCTTATATTACAATATAATCCTGCTAATTTTAATTAGCTCTCCCATTTTAATACAAATAATAAAACAAGTCCACCCCCTGATGGGGATGGACTTTTAGTTTATCGTATTTTAACTTACAAATATAACTCCTCGAATCTTCTCACCGGAAGAGGCTTATTGAAGTAATATCCCTGAAGATAATCAGCACCAGTTCCCTTTAAGTAGTTTAGCTGGTCTTCTGTTTCGACACCTTCTATGATAACCATCATTCCAAGTGCCT
Source organism: uncultured Pseudobutyrivibrio sp. (assembly GCA_946403965.1). Classification (GTDB taxonomy): domain Bacteria; phylum Bacillota; class Clostridia; order Lachnospirales; family Lachnospiraceae; genus Pseudobutyrivibrio. The sequence goes on from CAMJBT010000124.1 coordinate 326, forward strand.
TTGCCAGGGTGATAATTGTGTTAACAATCTTACGACCTCTAGGTGCATTTTTGTCCATAGAAAGGAATGCCATATCCATCTTCAGGATGTCCGCAGGGACCTCCTTCAGCATATTAAGTGATGAATAGCCACTACCGAAATCATCAATTTCTATAAGGAATCCATATTCTTTAAGTGAATTGATAATATCTATTTGACGTTCCTTTTCTGTCATAAATACAGACTCTGTAATCTCAAGCTTCAATCTATCAGGTTCAATATTGTACTTTTCAACCAGCGATACCAGAGTCTCATAAATATCAGTGTAATAGAAATCTTTCACTGATATGTTTACTGAAATTGAAAGTTCATCATGCCCTAGTGAACTCCAATATGCTAGCCTTTTTGCAGCCTGTTCCCAGATATAAAGATCAAGTTTGAAAATATATCCTGTACGTTCAAGCAAAGGAACAAATGATGCTGGAGCAATAATGCCTCGTTCTGGATGAATCCAACGCACCAAGGCTTCACATATGGTCATTCGCCCATCCGTTGTGACTACAGGCTGTAAAAACATAGCAAACTGCCCAGTCTGTAAAGCATCCTCAAACTCTCCAAGAATCTTTTGTTCGCTCATATATGAATGACGAAGCATGTCACCGTAATAAGCGATGGTATTCTTGAAGCTATCCCTAATAGAATCAATTGCAAGGAAAGCGCCATCGCACATTGAAACAACTGATGCATGTCTATCATAGATATCGTAAACACCAAGCAATATTACCATGCGATACTGAGAGTTGTTCATGAAGTGACTTATCTGGTTCATTCCTGTCATAAACAGCTCTTCACTGTAACGATTCTTTGGCATAAGCACCGCAAATCTATCAGCTTCCAATCTTGCAAATGCCGATGATGGAGTCAGCTTCTCTTTGATAAGGTCGGCTGTTCTAATAAGGAGTCTGTCTGCTTCTTCTACTCCAAACATATCATTGATAAGCTTAAAGCCCTTGATATTGCTGCACACCATAACATAGTCAGTGTCAGGATTTGCTTCTAAGAGCCTTTCAACCTCCTCATAGAAGCTTTCTCTATTAAGAGCTCCTGTAAGACTATCATGGCTGCTACGATACCGCTCTTCTTCGTATGCTACAAAATCCCCTGTAACATCATAGAAGGATAAATAGCATCCGCAGTAGTAACCCTTTTTATCGTATATTTTATTGAAGTGAACATCAAAACGATATTCATCACCGTTTAAATTGTATACTTCATTCCAGCTTGTGTTAGAAATGGAATTAGTTTCCTTTCCAGAACGCCACATCTTAAATCGCTGCTCTAAAAGCTTTCTGTCTCCACTTGGACAAAACATTCGATTTGCCAACTGATTGGAGTAAATACAGGAATCATTCTCGTCGAAAGATATTAATGCACATTCCATTCGTTCTGTGATTGTGCTAAGCATGTATTCTACGAACGTCTTTGGATTATAAAGTAATGTGTAGTACCCAACAAAAATCGAAGCAATAGCATACAAGCAAATTGATACATCCACTGGATAATCAAAGAACACGTATAGGATATTCAAAAGAATTATGCCTGAAAACATAATCAAAATCGAAAGATATCGATTTCGATGGAAGCCGCTGGTCATGATTGTCTTCTTGGCCAAAATCAGCACAATCAACACCACTAAAATATAGCAAAAAACCAAATGCACTATATAATAATCGTTAATCTTGAACGCATAAAACCAATCGTCACCAAGTTCACGTTTTTCTATAGAAAATGCGTGATGCCATTTATAGTTTAAGAGTAAACTTATGTTGTCCAATACCGCTATACTGGTTGTAATAACAGGCGCAGCATAGTTTTCTAACCAAACTCTGGTGTATTGCCGGGCATAGAACAAAAATGTGATAAGTATCCAGTCTATCCCTGCAAAATACAAAGCATACCCCAATTCTGACGCTAATTCAGTCTTGACTGATACCGCATGAGAATATGCTAAACACGTAATAACACCCACTAACAGCAATTGGATAATCGATATATTCAGCTTGTTTTTCTTGATAACATGCCTGGTGGATATATACACTGCACAAACCAGCATAATAAACGCCGTAAGCATAAATACTAAAACATAAAACCTAATCAAGCCTAACCCCCTATCTCCTACTAACTGTTAATAGCTTTGCTGTCCTTAAAATCTTCACCCTTAGGTGTACATGTAAATGTCATAGACTCCCCTGTAGTAGGGTGAGTAAAACTGATGAGCCATGAGCATAGTGCCAAATTTCGCCCTGTGGAAACTCCGCCGTATTTAACATCACCAAGAATTGGGGCTGTACGACTGGCGAGCTGAATACGAATCTGATGATGTCTTCCAGTAAAAAGTTCAATATCTAGAAGCTTTCTGTCGTCCCACTGGTCGATAGTGTGATATTTCAGCTCAGCTTTTTTTGCTCGTGGATCTGTATCCTTTACAACCTTTGAAAGGTTTGTACGGTTATCTTTTACAAGATAATCAATCAGATGTCCCTCTTCTGGGAATGACTCTCTGGTAATTATTGCATAATAACGTTTTTTAAAGTTGTGTTCAGTAAGCTGCTTTGTGAGGTTAGTAGCCGCCTCCTTTGTCTTAGCGAACACCATAACGCCCTCAACAGGCTGATCCAGACGATGAATAACGTGTATCTCCGGACTTTCACCTTTTTCCTTCAAGTAGTTGGAAAGCTCGCTCTCCATGTCCTTTTCGCCAATCCTCTTTGTCTGTGTTGCAACGCCTGCAGGCTTGTAACAAACAATGATACCGGCATCCTCATAAATTATTTCCATACCTTTATCCCCCGATACTTCTAGTTGTGTATATTTTATCACTTTCTGACTATACTTTAAAGCGGTAGCCCACGCCCCAGATAGTCTCAATATACTGAGGTTTCGAAGTATTCAATTCAATTTTTTCTCGAATCTTGTTGATATGTACAGTGACAGTAGAAATATCGCCTATGGATTCCTCCCCCCAAAGAGTCTCAAAGAGCTGTTCCTTGGAGTATATAACGTTAGGATTTTCAGCAAGGAATGTAAGCAAATCAAACTCCTTTGCTGTAAATACTTTCTCTTCTCCGTTTATCCAAACTCGGCGGCTAGCCTTGTCTATTCTAAGTCCACGAATGCTGATTTCATTCTTTTTGATATTTGGCGACTGAACAAGTCTTTCGTATCTGCTGAGATGGGCCTTCACTCTGGCTACAAGCTCACTTGGAGAAAATGGCTTTGTAATATAATCATCGGCACCAAGACCAAGGCCGCGTATTTTATCAATTTCCTCTTTCTTTGCAGTAACCATAAGGATTGGTACATTTTTCACCTCTCGAATAGCCTTGCAAAGCTCGAATCCATCTACGCCTGGAAGCATCAAATCCAAGATGTACATATCATAGTTTCCAGCCAATGCCTTCTCAAGACCCTTTTCTCCATCTCCTTCTATATCTACTTCAAAGTTTGAAAGCTCTAAGTAATCCTTCTCAAGCTCTGCAATAGCCTCTTCATCCTCAATAATAAGTATTCTATTCATAAACAACCTCCGTATATTTTCTGATTACAAAGTACATTGTTGTTCCTTCGTTTTCTTTGCTGGTGACCCAAATTTTGCCGCCATGATCCTCTATAATTTTCTTAACGATTGATAGTCCAATGCCGCTACCTCCGGCTGCAGAATTTCTAGAGGTATCAGCTCTGTAAAATCTATCAAAAACATAAGGCAAATCTTTGGTTGCGATTCCTTTACCGTTGTCTGCTATTTCGATTTGGACAAAATCCCCAACATCTTTGATTGTAATTGATATCCTTGATGCCACATCAGCGCGCATGTATTTTACAGAGTTGCTGATAATATTGTGAATGATTCTTCCAAGTTGTTCCGCATCAGCAATTATAAGTACATCTGGATCTACAAAGTTTGAATAGTCCAGCCTGATATGCTGATTTTCCAAATCCATTCCAAGCTCCTCAATGCAATCTGAAAAATATGCATGCAAATTTAACTTTTGGAAATTATACGGAATCTTGTTTGTATCAATATTGGAATACAAGGTCAGCTCGTTGATAAGAGTATTCATTTCGTTGGCCTTGTTATAAATTGTTCGAATATATTTCTCCTGCTTTTCAGGTGTATCTGCCACACCATCAAGCATCCCTTCTGCATACCCTTTTATAGCTGTAATAGGAGTCTTTAAATCATGAGCAATATTAGAAATCAGCGCTCTCTGCTCTGCCTCATCCTCCAATCTGTCTTTTGCATTGTTCTTCAAACGAACTCGCATATCTTCAAAAGCGTTGCAGAGCTCTGACATTTCGTCCTTGCCATTTCTTGCCACACTGAAATCAAGATTTCCTTCTTTTATATTATTCGCTGCAAGCTTTAAAGTCTTTAACTGGGGAGCGATACCTCGGTAAATCCAGACAACCATCACTATAGCCGTAAGAAGCAGTATAATAAGCTCAGCCACACAAAAACTGATTACAAGTTCATTGAATTTTCCAGTCTCATCCATGTAGTTTTTAACTGAATGGATAAACTGATTTGTCTCCAATTGATTGGCTGTAGCTTCTCTCACCAGACCTTTTAGTCCATACATAAGAGAACTAAAAATTAGAACGGGAACTATTGTTATTATGAAAAATGATATTATCAAACGATTTTTTAATTTCATGTACCACCTCGTTAAAAAAAGCAGCCACATAAGTGACTGCTTTAATTATAGCATATTTGACAATATTAAAGATATTTCTTTAAAGCCTCAGCTTTGTCTGTCTGCTCCCATGGAAGCTTTACATCTGTACGACCAAAGTGACCATATGCTGCTGTTGGACGGTAGATTGGACGACGAAGATCTAACATCTTGATGATTCCTGCTGGACGAAGATCGAAGTTCTCGCGAACGATTTCGATAATCTTTTCATCTGAAAGCTTTCCTGTGCCGAATGTGTCTACCATAACTGATGTAGGCTCTGCAACGCCGATAGCGTATGAAAGCTGAATCTCACACTTATCAGCTAAGCCTGCTGCAACGATATTCTTTGCAACATAACGGGCTGCATAAGCTCCTGAACGGTCTACCTTTGTGCAATCCTTTCCCGAGAAAGCACCGCCGCCGTGACGAGCATATCCACCGTAAGTATCAACGATGATCTTGCGGCCTGTAAGGCCTGCATCGCCGTGTGGGCCACCAATAACAAAGCGGCCTGTAGGATTGATGTAGAACTTTGTCTTTGCATCAATCATGTCCTTTGGAAGGACTGGATTGAAGACATATTTTTTGATGTCTTCATGTATCTGTTCCTGAGTAACATCTTCATCATGCTGTGTAGATAAAACTACAGCTTCAAGTCTAACTGGCTTGCCAGCCTCGTCATACTCTACAGAAACCTGTGTCTTTCCATCAGGACGAAGGTACGAAAGTGTACCATCTTTGCGGACTGTTGCAAGCTGTAGAGCAAGTCTATGAGCAAGAGAAATAGGATATGGCATGAGTTC
>CAMJBT010000125.1 GCA_946403965.1 uncultured Pseudobutyrivibrio sp.
ACCGAGTGAACGGATATCATCGGAATTGGTGAACGGCTATCGCCGGAATACGCATCTACTATCCGTTCTTTACCTCTGGGAAAATTGGATTCCCAATCTTCATAACCACATGAAGGGCAAGTAGCCTTAAACTGAGAAGAAAAGTCGTATATAACATCACCACCGTTACACCACACGACTGGGCCTCCACATTTGGGGCAGATTAAATCAACAACCATTATACAACTCATAACACTACTCTTTAGTTTTTTCCATTCTATCCCAGATTTTCTTATACACTGTGTTTGAAGTGAAGGGACTAAACAGCCTTGACGGACGAGTCCTGGCACTCCCACACCTCGGACAATGGAGGGGTTGGCTTAATGTTGATGCCCCAAATTCAATGTCCAGTCCCCAAAAATGTTTTCCGCACTCTCTGTGCATTTCATTAATGTTAAACCTCTAACCATAACTCATTCATTTTTAAACTTTCAATATCCATATTCTTAATCGGCTGCAAAGATATAACAAAGTGCAGACATTTTGTGTCCGACAAGAAGATAATTATAATGGTTCTTGCGCAATTCAAGCATTTTATATATCTTTGCAACGCGATTCGGTAATATTGCCAATCGGAACTTTATAATGTTAATAAATATGAGCAACAAATTTGACTTCGTGCAGCGTTTGATCGTATACGTCGAAAAAAAGGCAAAAAGTTTTCTAGAGGAAAAAGGTTTAGGCAACCTCTATGATGGTATTCAACAATCTGCAAAGAACAACGAATGTTCTAAGTTAGATTACATAAATAGACTTCTAAATGATACAATAAGTGCAGTTGCAGAAAATAAAAAGGAAGACTGGAATAAGGTTCTTGAGGATTTCAGGTCCCACTATCTTTCGTAAGGCATAAGTTACTCCATCTTCATCATGGGGGCGGAGAAAGCGATCTCCGCCCCCATGATTATCTATATATTATTGCATTTTTCTGTCTTTTGTAAAATCCCGAAAACAGAAATTCAATCAGTAGGTTTTGATGATGAAACTTTTCTTAATTCAATAATCAATTCGTAAATTGCTCTAACATTTACACTATCGGAACTATATATTTCACTTTTTACGCCATTAATATCTGCAAAAAGAAGATGATCACTACTATCGTATCCAATTGCATTATAATCAAAGTACTCGAAAATTTTAGTTGTAATAGCGCCACTAGATAAAAGGACTAATCCTTTTCTAAAGAAATACAAATCTCTATAGCGATTATACCAAGCCTTATTATCATGGAAATAAGCAAGAATATTACCATATCGAGTGATGTTCGTCAAATCTTTCTTTGATAATTTATTACGTTGTTTTACAAGGATCTCTTCATCCGTTGTAAATTCAACATCATATTGGCCGGCACCTTCGCTATTATATAGTTTTTTACTTTTTTCGAAACTATCTAATCTATTTATGAGTTCCTGTTCTGTCTTTGCATTTTTTCTTATATCATCAGATCCATCGAAATAATCTAACACATTGATAAATTCTCTCTTAATCTCTTTATTGGTTCTGATGGATTCTTCCTCACATAAATTTTCTGGAGATGGGAATTTTTGGGCTTTACAAAAGTCTGCTAGTTCACTTTCTATGGATATTAGTTCATTAATGTTACATTTTTCTGCAATCTTCGAAACAGCTTCTTTCTTAAATGAAAAAATGTAACTACTCATTATATAAGTAAAAGAACATTGAAACAAGGCATAGCAATTATCTATATCAAATTTATCTGAATCAATCTTTGTCTTCAATTTACTAATCACTTGTAGAACCCCAACGTTATTAGAGCATATTAACTTATCTACGCTACAAATCTTCTCAATGTCTCTTTTTAAAGCCTGAGATACAAGCAAAGACAGTAACCATAATACTTTATTGATTTGATTGTCTAATACTAAAGCGATATTTTTATTTTTTAAATTATTGATAAAAATACTCCACTCTGTCTGATTTTGGCTTAATATAGAATATTCGTATTTCCTGTTATTTATACTTTCATCAGAATCAAGATAGAACGAATCCTCTACAAGATAATAATCATTACGAGGTTGAAACAACTGCTTATTGTATTCAATAGTATGCATTTCTACTATTTTATCAACAACAGCAATAAATTGTTTTTGAATGCGTTCCTTTTGCTTGTCAAGGAATTGCGTTATCAAATTTGTAACTCCCTTTTCATTCAACATATCAACATTCTCAACCCACGGGATTAGCATATTTCCATCGGCAAATTGTATAAGTTCTTTATAATTTGCTGATGCTTTGTCAAAAAGTTTTTTGTTTTCAATTGCAATATTCAGATACACATAACTTAATAATTGGGCATTAGTTATTGTGTTGAAATCTTCTATGACTAATTTTCGTAAAAGTCTCTGTGCTATTTCTTTGTCATCAATTCTGAGGCTATACAATGCACAAATTTGCAAAACATCAAGAGCATCGGATGAGCATTTTATTGCATTAGCAATTAAATCTTTAACTCTTTGTGATGCATCCTTTTTATTAGATTCAAGCAAAAGGGCAGCATATTCAAGGCAACATGATGAACGTATATAATCTGTCCTCAACAAAGAATGGTCATACGTTAGGAATTTGCTGAAATTTTCTTCTGCAAACGAACGGTATTTTGATATAGCCTCCAAATCACGATATTCTGAATTGTTATATATGTCTGCAACATCAAGAGCTGCATTTCCAAGATAATACCAATATGGAGGATATGCATAGAAGAATTGCTCTATGGCTTTCAGTCTTTCATATTTCCTAAGTGGTATTGGGTCCATAAGAATTCTATTATATGCAGAGATTTGTTTTTCTGTTAGTCTGTATTCATCTTTGAATCCATATTTATCTGATAACCTCCATGCAGTATCGAATAATTCTCTTCTTAATCCGTTGAACTGTTCAATCGCTGATTTCTGAAGTTGCCATTGTGCCTCCTCTTTTTCGAGTGATATTTTAGCTTTTTCCTTTCTATAATTCATATATCCCATCCCTACGGCAGCAATTCCTGAAACAGCAAAAGCCCAGGGATTACCTCCCGCAACGAAGGTGAAATTTGGAATAGCACTCCATATCGCATTCTTCATTTTGTGCTGATATTTTTTATCCAGCATCTGTTTATCTCCTTCGTAAATCCGGAAAAAAGTAATTGTGTCCAATAGTTGTTTTAGGATGGACAATAGGGCTTCATCTTTTGGGAAGTTCTCCAAATTCAGATTGTTAAGAATCATTTCATATTCCTGTTCTAAGATGTTAAGATCCTCATAATCTATGATCTGAGATACAGAAACAGTACAAAGATTCAGTGCATATGCTGCTTTTCGCTTATCTTGTTCTATCTGTTCGACATTCTGATTGGTGATGGTCTTTTCATCACCCTGTGGGATTAACCCCTTTAGTTCTCTTTTCATAATTATTTAAATTGAGTTTATTTGAGATTAAGTTTTAATGCAATAGGCACATGGTCAGATACCGTTTTTCTATGTAATTCATAGTCGTCATTGCAGTAATCTTTTACAGTATTAATTCTACTCGATACTGCAGAAACGGAACTGAACCTATCTATATCATATGTAAAGTGGTCATAATTATTTGCCCAATAAGAAAAACCATAATCTTCTTGGCTTCCAGCTTTATTTGCCTTTAGAGTTGTTAATTTATCTTGGACTGTAATCAATCTTTTAATTTGGCCTTTATCTTGGACCGTTACAATTTCGTTAAGGAATGCCCCTGCTGCCCCAGATGTCCTAAGATTTAGATTATAGTCACCAAGTATTATTGTATATGCGGGTCTGTTGTTACCATAACGTTTGTCAGAAATAGTATTGTATAGTGCTTGAGTTAAAATATCAAATTCTCGTTTTCTCATAATCACTGCTCCTATGTCAAACAACTGATTTGTAGAGTTCCCTTTTGAAAACATGATATGCGTGTTAATAAGTCTTATTTCACAGAAAGAGCCATCAAGTGGTTCAAATCTGGCGTAATAAGGATTACGAATCAACTGGGTCTGTCCCAAACGTCTGTCAACTCGATATTGATTATAAATATGTGGGCGAAAGGTCTTTTCAGTTCCATCAGGTAGTGTTGTGACAGCAAGTCGCATACGCTTTTTGTTCCAAATAAAGCCATAGCCTTCTGCCGCAATAGAACTGAAGGATGTTGGGCTGTCCCACACTCCGTCCCATTCAAATCGCCCCAAATAATCAAGTAGTCTACCCAAGGCATTGGGTGAAAAAACTTCCTGAAGGGCGATAATATCGAATTTATTATCTCTGATTATTCTTGATAATACAGTAAAGTCCTTCCTTATCTCACTATCAGACTGGAAGGAAAATTTGAACATATTGAACGATCCGATTTTGTATGCCATTTTCTGTATTATTGTTTATTTGCGATGTTTACAATTTTCCACTAAGTTGTGGCAAAGATAGGTAAAAAAACTGAAACGGCAAAGTATATACGCACTTTTTTCATATCACGGACTGCATTTGATTCAATTACAAACTACCATTACCATCTTTCAGTCGGTAGATGATATGATTGATTATTCTGCCAACTGTATTCAGCGTGCGACGATCTGCTGCAGAAAGATAGATGTGGTAATCGTTGTAAAGATGTTGGTTCAACATGTCGAAATCAATATCTGTAAAGGCTGGATTGCTGTCAAAACGCAACTTCTTCTGTTGGTTGCAGAAGATGAAGAGGTCTAGGAGTTCCTGTCTCATTCTATCAAAGTTCTCCATCTCGATGGCCAGCATCTCTCTGTACTCAGGTTTCGTTTCTGCCTCGATATAGAGCATCAGTTCCTTCATGCTTTCAAGCGTCCATTCTGCATCATGATTTACTCCGATACCGAAATTGTGTCGAAGGAGAAAGAGGAATTTGTCATTGTCGAAATAATAATTGTCGAAATCATCAGTTACGACATAACGGCGACGGCAAAACTCAAATGTGTACAGAAAATTGCGCATGAGTGGGGTATATGGCACCTCTTCTGACTGGATCAGTTTATAAGGAAGATCCTTCAAATACGGTGATGATAGTACTTCAGCAAGTATTTCTTCTCTTTTGGACTGTATTTCTTCTTTCGTCATGATTCTTTATTCATTAAATTAAACACTCTGTGAAATCATATAGCATACTCCCAAGCCAAACAGATGTCTGTATCGCCATAAGGAGGGAAATTACAAGTAGAACTCTTCCTCAGTGAGAGGAATTGACATGATGGCACATGCACCCCAGAGCATTGCTGTATAGGAAAAGATTCTAGGGACACCTGCAAACACCATAGCTGTAACAATAGCCATGTGGAGGTAGGGAATACCTTTGGTTACAATATCTAACGTCATTATCTGCTAATATTTTAAGTTTCTGGGGGCAAAGTTAAGGGGGCGAGCGGACATAATGTGTCCGACTTCAATATTTTTTTGCAATACACCTATATTTTTGGAGTAATTTCCGCATAGTTTTCTGTTTCCAAAGCCGCAACTGGTTCCTTAAAAGGGTGCAGCCTAATACCTTTTCAGTGCAGTGCCACACAAAGATGCTTGTCTGCTTTCTGATGAGCAAGCTCGGCAGACATTA
>CAMJBT010000126.1 GCA_946403965.1 uncultured Pseudobutyrivibrio sp.
AAGTTGCTACAAAGACAAATGATGTTGCAGGTGATGGTACTACAACAGCTACAGTACTTGCTCAGGCAATGGTTAAGGAAGGTATGAAAAACCTTGCTGCAGGTGCTAATCCAATCGTTCTTAGAAAGGGTATGAAGAAGGCAGTTGATTGCGCTACAGAAGCAATTGTTGGTATGTCTAAGGCTGTTGATGGCAAGGAGCAGATCGCAAGAGTTGCAGCTATTTCTGCAGGTGATGACGAAGTAGGTCAGATGGTAGCTGACGCTATGGAAAAAGTTTCTAATGATGGCGTTATCACAATTGAAGAATCAAAGACAATGCAGACAGAACTTGATCTTGTAGAAGGTATGCAGTTTGATAGAGGCTACATTTCAGCTTACATGTGTACAGATATGGATAAGATGGAAGCTAATCTTGATGATCCATACATCCTTATTACAGATAAAAAGATTTCTAACATCCAGGATCTTCTTCCAGTTCTTGAGCAGATTGTTCAGTCTGGTGCTAGACTTCTTATCATCGCTGAGGATATTGAGGGCGAGGCTCTTACAACACTTATCCTTAACAAGCTTCGTGGTACATTCAATGTAGTAGCTGTTAAGGCTCCAGGCTATGGTGATAGACGTAAGGAAATGCTTCAGGATATCGCAATCCTTACAGGTGGACAGGTTATTTCTGAAGAGGTTGGTCTTGAGCTAAAGGATGCTACATTAGAGCAGCTTGGACGTGCTAAGTCTGTAAAGGTTAATAAAGAGAACACAGTTATCGTTGATGGAATGGGCGATAAGGCTGCAATTGAAGCTCGTGTAGCACAGATTCGTGGTCAGATTGATGAGACTACATCAGAGTTCGATAAAGAAAAGCTTCAGGAAAGACTTGCTAAGCTTGCTGGTGGTGTAGCAGTTATCCGTGTTGGTGCAGCTACAGAGACAGAGATGAAGGAAGCAAAGCTTCGTATGGAGGATGCTCTTAATGCTACACGTGCTGCTGTTGAGGAAGGTATCATTGCAGGTGGCGGAAGCGCATACATCCACGTTCAGAAGAAAGTAGCTGAGCTTGCTGATACACTTTCAGGCGATGAGAAGACAGGTGCAAATGTTATCGTTAAGGCCCTTGAGGCTCCACTTTTCTATATCGCAGCAAATGCTGGTCTTGAAGGCTCAGTAATCATTAACAAGGTTCGTGAGTCTGAGGACAGCATTGGTTTCGATGCATACAACGAGAAGTATGTTGAGATGGTTAAGTCTGGTATTGTAGATCCTGTAAAGGTTACACGTACAGCACTTCAGAATGCTGCATCTGTTGCATCTACACTTCTTACAACAGAGTCAGTAGTTGCTGATATCAAGGATCCTGCTGCTGATGCTGCCGCTGCTGCAGCTGCCGGAGCAGGCATGGGTGGAATGTACTAAAATAAATAGAATACACAAATAAAAGGAATAGTTCCCCACTAAATTTATTTGGAGGGGAGACTATTCCTTTTTTATTTGCATCAATTTTTGCCACAACAGTGGCAAACGCCTCTACTTGATGTAGTTTTCAATACCACCAAAAAACTTGATTTTATTGGTGGTAAAGGTTTAAATTAACATTCAACTATGGTAATATAAACACCGGTGCTTTTATTTTAAATAGCCAAACATTATAGAGGTGAATTATGGGAAAAGTAGCAATACTTACAGATAGTAATAGTGGCATTACTCAAGCAGAATCCAAAGAACTTGGAATTTTTGTTGAGCCAATGCCTTTTTATATTGATGAAAAAGTTTATTACGAGGATATTGATTTAACCCAGGAGCAATTTTACGAAATGCTTACAAAGGGTGGAGAAATTACTACCTCAATGCCAATCACAGGAAAACTCATGGATACTTGGAATAGTATTCTCGAGGACTATGATGAATTGGTGTATATACCAATGTCATCTGGTTTGTCATCATCTTGTGCAACTGCAAAGATGTTGGCAGAAGATTTCGACGGAAGAGTTGTAGTTGTAGACAATCAAAGAATATCTGTTACACAAAAGCTTTCAGCTCTTGAGGCAAAGAAGCTTGCAGACATAGGTAAAAGTGCGCAAGAAATTTGCGATGCTCTGATGGAAGTGAAATCTCTGTCTACTATATATATCACTGTAGACACTTTGGAATACTTGAAAAAGGGCGGAAGACTTACTCCTGCAGTTGCAGCTATAGGTTCTTTGTTAAAAATTAAGCCTGTCCTTTCTATCTATGGAGAAAAGCTGGATAAGTACAGCATGGCTAGAACAATGAAAGCTGCAAAGCAGACTATGATTGAGGCCCTTAAAAAGGACATGAAGAATGTCATTAAAACTGAAAATTTAGACGATGTTATAATTTCTATAGCTCATACTCAGAACCAGGAGGCAGCTGAAAAGTTCAGAGAAGAGCTGCTTGAAGAATTTCCTGGTAAAGAGATTTGGATAGATCCGTTATCATTATCAGTTTCTTGTCATATTGGGCCTGGTGCATTAGCATGTACTGTCACAAAGAAATTGATTGATATAGATTAATCTTAAACATTTAGGAGGATTGTTATGGTAAAAGCAGTTGTAGGTGCCAATTGGGGCGATGAGGGTAAAGGAAAGATTACGGATATGATGGCCGCAGATGCTGACATCATCGTTCGTTTTCAAGGCGGAGCTAACGCAGGACATACAATAGTTAACAACTATGGAAAGTTTGCATTACATACTTTACCTTCAGGTGTGTTCTATAGTCACACCACAAGTATTATTGGCAATGGTGTAGCTCTTAATATTCCTATTCTTATCAAAGAAATCAACTCTATTGTTGAGAAGGGAGTTCCTGCACCTCGCATTTTGGTATCAGACAGAGCACAGATTGTTATGCCATACCATATCCTTTTTGATCAGTATGAAGAGGAACGATTAGGAAAAGCATCTTTTGGTTCAACTAAAAGTGGTATTGCTCCTTTTTATTCAGATAAATACGCTAAAATTGGTTATCAGGTTCAGGAACTTTTTGACGAAGAATTACTTAAAGAAAAGGTTGTTCGCACCTGTGACCAGAAAAATGTTCTTTTAGAGCATTTGTATCACAAGCCACTTCTTACTCCAGAAGGACTTCTTGATACATTACATGAATATAGAGATATGATAGCACCTTATGTATGTGATACATCTGCATATCTTTGGAACGCATTAAAAGAAAATAAGACAATTCTTCTTGAAGGACAGCTTGGTACACTTAAGGATCCAGATCATGGTATTTATCCTATGGTTACTTCATCTTCCACACTTGCACCTTATGGTTGTATTGGAGCTGGCATTCCTGCTCAGGAGCTTAAGCAGGTTGTTACAGTCTGCAAAGCATATTCTTCAGCCGTAGGTGCTGGAGCATTTGTTTCAGAAATTTTTGGAGATGAGGCAGATGAGTTAAGACGTCGTGGTGGAGATGGTGGCGAATTCGGAGCTACTACAGGTCGTCCACGCCGTATGGGATGGTTTGATTGTGTTGCGTCAAAATATGGCTGTAGAATGCAGGGTACTACCGATGTTGCTTTCACTGTTGTAGATGTTCTCGGATATCTTGACGAGATTCCTGTATGCGTTGGCTATGAAATTGATGGAGAGGTTACTACAGACTTCCCTGTTACATCAAAGCTTGAAAAGGCAAAACCAGTACTCAAGACTCTTCCAGGCTGGAAATGCGATATTCGAGGAATTAAGAAATATGAAGATCTTCCTGAAAATTGTAGAAATTATATAGAATTCATTGAAAAGGAAATTGGATTCCCTATCACAATGGTTTCAAATGGTCCTGGTAGAGATGATATAATCTATAGATAATATTTAAAAATTGCTTTACAATATATTTGTAAAGCAATTTTTTTTACTTTTTTGAAGGAGAGAGTTATGGGGGACTTTTTTAAATCTAGAGGTTTTAAAATTGCTGTTTTTGTTATTGTGCTGCTTCTTGCTATAGTGCTTATTATCGAGGGTACGCTTTTGGATAACAAGGGATTTTTTAATAAGCATAAGGACCTTGCATCCCAACTTGATGAAGAAAGTACCAAAGAAGATGATGGGAATAATATTATTCTAATGCCGAATGACGAAATATATTCTTTTTCATTCACTGACGCAGACGGTGTTAATTTACATTTTGAAAGAACGGATGATGGATGGGTATATGTGGATAATCCTAAAATATCTATTGATTCAGATAGAGTGAATTGTGTGCTTAATTATCTCGGTGATGTGAAGTGCATTGATGTGATAAGGGATGCCGATCCAGAAAAATATGGTCTTGTGAAAGAATCTCCAGTTGCTGTTATAACTGATTCATCAGATTCATCTATATATATTTCATTTGGAGATTTTAATGAAGATAAGGGACAATTCTACTATGCTATAAATTATGATTACTCCACAGTTTATGTTAATAGCGGGAAACTTAATAAAATAATGCATTATAGAATTGAGGATTTAATAAAGAATTAGACATTTTATTTAATTATTTACATAATTCTATGGCTGTGTTATTATACTAAAGTACGATTTTACTGTGACTCAGGTTATGGACACTCCGACCTTTACCTTAGTTACAGCTTATAAGATTTTAGGAGGTATTGAAATGATTACAAAAGAGAAAAAGCAGCAGATTATCAATGAGTACGCTAGAACAGCTGGTGATACAGGTTCTCCAGAGGTTCAGATCGCAGTTCTTACAGCTCGTATTTCAGAGCTTACAGAGCACCTTAAGGCTAACCCAGGTGATCATCATTCACGTCGTGGTATGATGAAGATGGTTGGTAAGAGAAGAAACCTTCTTGCATACCTTAAGAACACTGATATTGAGAGATATCGTTCAATCATCGAGCGTCTTGGCTTAAGAAAGTAATCTATAAGGGCGGAGTGTATGCTCCGCTCGTTTTTTCTATAATTATGTTTTCGAGCCCAATCCGAAGTTACTGAATTTGTTAGCGAAAAACCTTAATTTTGGTTGGTTTTGAAGTTCGCTTCATTTTCAGTAGTTTCGGGTTAGAGCTTAAATAGATTTTAAGTTTATATAAGGAGAAAACCATGAAGACATTTACAATGGATTTGGCTGGTAGAACACTTCGTGTTGATATCGGCAGAGTTGCAGCTCAGGCTAATGGAGCGGCATTTATTCAGTATGGTGAGACTACAGTTCTTTCAACTGCTACAGCATCTGATAAGCCACGTGATGGTATTGATTTCTTCCCTCTTTCAGTTGAGTTTGAGGAGAAGACATATGCTGTTGGAAAGATTCCAGGTGGATTTAATAAAAGAGAAGGTAAGGCATCTGAAAACTCAGTCCTTACATCACGTGTTATTGATCGACCAATGCGTCCACTATTCCCAAAGGACTATCGTAATGATGTAACACTTAATAATATGGTTATGGCAGTTGATCCACAGTGCCGTCCAGAAATTGTTGCCATGCTTGGTGCAGCAATAGCTACATGTATTTCAGATATCCCATTTGATGGCCCTTGCGCTATGACTCAGATGGGTATGGTAGATGGAGAACTTATTGTTAATCCATCACAGGAGCAGTGGGATAAGGGCGACCTTAAGCTTACAGTTGCTTCTACAAGAG
>CAMJBT010000127.1 GCA_946403965.1 uncultured Pseudobutyrivibrio sp.
CTTACCGCACTACACGCCGCAGGCAAAATATTCATTAATCATTATTCATTGAATTTTGCTCGTCCTCTGCGTCCATTACGTCCGGATTTAATCCGGACACCCTTCTTTCTTCTTTTTCAGGCGAATATAATTCGCCGCTCTCTTCCTCTCGTGCTCAAGACTTTAGTTTCGAGGTGGGATTTCTGGGATTTCTGGGATTTTCAGGACAAGACATTGGAATTTTCGAGGATCATCGTTTGTACCAAAAATCCCAATAATCCCAATAATCCCATGCCATTTATCAAACTTTGAGCCCCTAATTATTTCATAGCTGACTTCTGTTCCTTATGGAGTTTTAGTCGTTCGGCACGATTTTGTTTGAGTGTTTGGTAATAGGCAAATCCCGCCATTGTATGACGCATGCCATTTTCCGCTTCAGCTTCAATCTTCTCCCACTCTTCATTCTCTTCTGCCCGCAACTTCATCTCCTTGCGCCAGAACCTCAAATCAGCAACTAATCGTTTTGTGTATTTAAACATAACTATAGTATTATAGAAATTCATTAATACATTTGACAACAGACTTAACTTCTTCTTTAGTCATACATGGACTCATAGGGATAGATAATTCTTCGTTCGCCAAACGTTCTGTGATAGGCAAAGATAATTGGGGTATATTCCATGCCTCTTTAGCATAACACTCCTGTTTATGTGGAGCAATAGGATAATGAATTATTGTGCCAACGCCTCTTTGCTCCAGATAATCATGCAAAGCGTTACGTTTTCCACCAGCTACCAATATAGGGAATAGGTGGTAAACATTCTGTTCATGTGCTAATCGCTCCGGTAATGTGATTAGCGGATTGGAAATGTGATCGTAGTAATAGTCCGCTACTTGCTGACGTAGAGCTATATCTTTATCCAAATGATTCAATTTAACATCTAAAATTGCTGCTTGTATTTCATCCAAACGGCTGTTTCTGCCAGTATATTTGAAAACATACTTGTGTTGGCTACCATAATTAGCTAATGCACGAATAGCTTCTGCCACTTCCTTATTATTTGTTGTTACAGCTCCGGCATCACCTAGTGCACCAAGGTTTTTACCTGGATAGAACGAGTGCCCTGCTGCTTCACCTATAGAACCTGTACGTTTGTCTTTCCATTTACATCCGTGAGCTTGCGCATTGTCCTCCACTAAACGCAAGTTGTGTTTCTGACAAATCTCTGCAATCTTCTCAGTCATGGCACAACGACCATACAAATGAACCATAAGAATAGATTTGGTGCGCGGAGTTATGGCTGCCTCTATCTTGGCATCATCTATCTCCAGTGTTTTAGGATTAGGTTCTACCAGAACAGGCTTTAGCCCATTCTCTGTAATAGCAAGTATAGAAGCAATATAGGTATTTGCCGGTACAATTACTTCGTCTCCAGATTGCATAATACCTAATTCAATATATGCACGGTAAATCCATATAAGCGCATCTAAGCCGTTAGCACAGCCGATACAATACTTGCTGCCAATATATTCGGCATAGTGCTGCTCAAAGAGTTCATTCTCCGTGCCTTGCAGATACCAACCGCTGTCAATCACACGGAGCGCGGCTTCATGAATCTCATCTGCATATTTTGCAGTAATGTCTTTAAGTGACAGAAAAGGAACGTTCATAGTTTTCTACGTTTTTTTTGAATCCAACGGAATAGTATGAAAGTTATTTTCGTACGTGCACAACGAGTTGCCCAAGATTTTGTTTGATCTTTCTGAGCAAACTCATGTGCGGCTTTGTAATCATTGTTACGATATGCTGCATATAGAGCATTGTGGTAACCTATATAATTAAAATACTGTTCGTCTTTGAAAGGTCCCCATTCTGGAAACAAAGTATACAGATATTTGGTCATCTCCATATCTTCTTGCGCACGACGTATGACTTTCTCATAATTGGAGGTACGTGTGATAGATTCCTGTCCAACGCGGTATGTTGCCGTAGAAACAGGAATATATCGAATATCTCCATAAGCAGCCATTACTAATATTGTTGGCCAATCTTCTCGCGGGAAGCGACGTCGTGCAAATTCATCTGCAGGAACATGTTCTTCGAATGTTGAACGGCGAAGACACATTGTCACAGCAGACATATATTCCCTTCCGCTTAGAATAGTCTTTTGTATTCTACCTTCAGGCGGCACTATTCCATTTGATTGCTTTACTGCCTTTTTGAGCACACCTGTATTCTCATAATACTCATCTTCATCGGTGTGACAAATACAGCAATCCTGATTTGCTTCCATGAAATCAACTTGAAGTTGAATCTTATTGGGATTATGCCACCAATCGTCTCCTCCACAGGTCATAATATACTTTCCCGAACCGGCTTGAATACATTGAATCCAATTTGCCGTTACACCGAGATTAGTAGTCGATGGAAGTAATGTCACGTTCTCGTACTTATCTGCATATTCTTGACAAATAGCACGCGTTCCATCTGTTCCATGATCTTCTCCAATAATCACTTCAAACGGATATTCTGTCTTCTGTGCAAGCACGGAATCAAGCGTCTGCCTAATCCATTTCTCTTGATTATAAGTAACAATGCATACCGTTACCATTATGTTATCCTTATTGTTCATAGCTCTATCTTTCGAACAAATCTTGCTGGATTTCCATACCACACTTCTCCATCTGGCACATCATGTGTTACCACGCTTCCAATGCCAATCATAGCATTCTCTCCGATTGTTATGCCTCCTATTATTGAAGAACCGCCACCAATAGTAGCTCCTTTCTTAATTGTAATTGACAACAAATCGAATGGTTGTTTAGAACGGGGATATTTGTCGTTAGTAAATGTAACGTTTGAACCAATAAAAGCATTATCTTCAATCGTCATCCCATCCCATATTTGCACACCATTCTTTATTGTGACATTATTGCCGATTCGAACGTCATTCTCTATCATACAATGACTACAAATATTGCAATTCTCTCCGATTTGAGCCTTTGGGAGAACGACACAAAACTGCCATACTCGTGTGGATTCAGGAATAGGCGCTTGACAATCTGCTAAAGGGTGAATCATAGTCCTTTGAATTTCAAAAAATCATTATAATTGCGAATATAATCATCAGCATTATACTTTTCCGATGCTAGGCACATCAGTACCGCTCCACCGGAGAAGTTTTCCAAGTCACGCCAAAGCCCTGCTGGGATAAGTAGCCCTTTCCATGGCTTATCTAGATGAAATGTCTTTTTGCTTATCCCATCATCCATAATGGCATCTACAGAGCCGCTTGTTGCAATCAGTAACTGCTGTAGTTCTTTATGAGCATGTGCCCCCCGAGCCACTTCTGGCACAAGATATAAATAATAAATGCGCTTTATCTCGAATGGTACGTCTAAACCGCCTTCTATCACAGACAGATACCCGCGGTTATCAGTATATTTTCGAATATCAATTACTTTACAATCACTTACACTTGTCTGGTTCATAGTGCGTTTGTTTTTACATACATAAATCCCCGTCAAGACATAAATAGCATTTGCCAAATCCATGTCAAGACGGGGAGATTTCTCTGTGTCTATAATAAAAAACGCGGATTTCTTTTCTTGCTTATCCGTCATTTGAGGTCCTGAGAAAACCCGTTATCTCGAATAAGTAATGCAGAAACCCACGCTGTGCATATACATAACCACACACGTACACCAAAATAGTACGTGTGGGTGTATAGACACCCCATGGGCATCTACCACTGCCTTGTTTTCGAAGATAACAATTTGAAGTTTCTCAGGTTTCAAATGATCAAAAACAAGCGTTAGTAAACGCCATTAAATATGTCTGCGCCCCCACTCCGTTGCGTCAACAGACACCCCAGCGTGAGTTTGCGCTGCAAAGGTACAACAAAGATTTGGATTATGCAAATTTATTTTGCTTTTTTATAGAAAAGGGACAAAAAAAGAGCACATGCGTGCTCTAATCATTTATTATGTCCTCCTGTTTAACGTCAGGGAGTGACGCACCGATTTTTACGTCCGGAGCAGGGACTATTATTATTGTATCACTTCTTAGCCACAAGGGCACGATAAATGCAGTGCATGATTCTTAGCCACAAGGGCACGATAAATGCAGTGCATGATTCTTAGCCACAAGGGCACGATTATTTCTTCCGGGAAGCGACTACTTGCATAAAATAATCAGCCATTTCCTCCGCTGAGACGTTATATTTCGGCTGCATAATGTCAAAATCCAGAGGCTTTGGATACAAAGCGGGAGTTATCAATGCTGACAAGATTGCCTTCGAATGAATCTGATGCCGAGTAAACTTCAACGCATAATCCAAACCTTCCTCAAAAGAAAAACCAGCTTGCAGCAATGAATAGATATCGTAATAATCGCGATATAGGCTCCTGACGGTTATCGTGAAAAGTTTCATTCCCAAAGCATCCTGTTCGTTCACCGTTTTGAGGTTGTTGTACGTAAAGCCGGTATGCAAGGCAGGAACTCGGTTTTTGGGTTCAAAGAATGATAACTTCACATGGTCTCCAACATAGTACTGAATATGTTGCGGACCTAATATCTCACGCTTGCATTCCGGAAAAACAGAGACCAATTCATTATTGATGTTAGAAACATCCAAATGTCGAATGTCACCCCTGTAGTTCAGGAGTTCAAAGTCCAAGTCTTCGCTCTGACGATGTTGCAAGAGTAAAGAAATCCCTGTTCCTCCACAGAGGTACAAGTCTTTGATGCAATTCAAACGGGAGACCTGCTCGAATACATTCAACGTATTATCACGAAGTCCGTTATGCCACATATTTAGAGGTATATTTCTTGGGTGATTTGATATGGAAGAAGAGCGCCGCCAAAAGCAAGTTAAGCGTTCCGTAGTAATCGGGGTAAGGCAACATGCGTCGTTGCCAAACAGACTTGATTTGCCGATACGGGAAAGCCGCAAAAAGCATAGGCATATCTTCAAACTCAAGATGTACCAAAGCGTTCAAAATCAACTCTTCGTCAGGAAGCATAGCTTCGTCCCTAGTAGCCTTATATGACCACAAGTAACCACTATCATACAACTGCTTCGAGAGCGATTGTTTTTTAGCCATATTATTTCTAAGAACGGACATCTTTGCAACTTTCGGCTGCAAAGGTACAGCTTTTTTTTGACATACACAAAAAAAAGTGCAATATTTATTAAAAACCTGCACTATACCTTCACCTCTCTCCGCTTAGCTTGTTCCCTTCCGCTTCTTATAGCTTGTATAAATTTCTTACCAATATTTTTATACAAGTCACACTGTAATCGCCTAATAATAAACCATATACGATATAGCTTGTATAAATTTCTATTTGCATTTTTATACAAGTCTCCCAACAACCAACTCTATAACTCATTAATAATAAACCGCATACCTATAAGCTTGTATAAACTTTCTACTTTTTTAGCAACACGCACAAAAAGAGTGAAATTTCTCTCGCTATTGCTGCGAGTTTAATTTTGCGTTGCTTAGGTACAAAAAAATGGCACTCCATAAGAGCGCCATTTTT
>CAMJBT010000128.1 GCA_946403965.1 uncultured Pseudobutyrivibrio sp.
TTTCAGGATTTGGTGAGAACATTTCAAAATAAAGATTGTGGTTGTAGTAGCCACCACCCTGGTTTCTTAGACCCTTTCTCAAGGTCTCGTCAGCAACAGTGTCAAGATTTGCAAGAATCTCTTCTACTGGCTTGCCAGCAACATGCGCCTGCTCTGCCAAATCATTGAAATTCTTTGTATATGTGGCATGATGCTTACCATGGTGAGTCTCAATTGTGAGCTTATCAATGTGTGGCTCAAGAGCATCAGTTGCATATGGCAATTTAATTTGTTCGTACATTGTAAAAATCCTCCTTTTATTTTTTTGTTATATATCCCAATAGGGATATTATACACCAATTTGAGTAATTATGCGTAATTTTATCATTTTGATCATTTGTCGAGTGCTTTACCATTCCTGCTTAAAATCTTTGGTTTTGCTCTCAATCCAAACTTTTTCCCTCTCAATCAGTTTTTGATTATAAGCATTCTGTAAACTGCACCAAGACAATGTTATCTATTTGACTTATTCTCTAAACCTAAAAAATATGTGTTGTTCTCCAGAAACTCAACCACATGTATTCTTGATGACACAAGATTCCTATTACTCTCCGTATCATCCTTGTGTCTTATACATGAATTTAAAAAAAGTTCTTTTACTTCAGCAGAACCAACATTACCATACTTATAAATAATTAACTCCGTCTCCCTATTAAGAAGCGCCTCATATATACCATCTAGCCACCAAGCATCCATAGCCCCCAATGACATGCCGTATATTATAAACAGTTCCGTTTCTTCAAGATAACTTCTATACTTTATTTCATATTGTGCCCAATATGATTTAACTAAACGCTTAAGCTCCGATGCGCCTTTGTCGTACTCTTCTTTATCTATTCCAAACAAAATTGACCTTGGTATATACTGATATCCATGAGGATGAATAACCTCACACACAACATATGAAGACCAAACAGTTTGCGAACGGTCTGCATCGACATCATTCAAATAAAATTTAAAATTTCTATCTGCATACTTATACATATGCGGTTCAAATTGATCCTTGTCCAAATACATATAATTATCCAACAAAGATGTATAATTAAAATTTGCAAAAACAAAATCAAACAAATCCTAGTGTTCAGTATTTTCAGCAAATTTAATATTATCTGCAATATCCATTAGAAATTTGCCAAGTGATTGCATTGCTAATTTGTTTTTTCTCGCTTTGTGATTTACATCCATGAGTATTTTAGGAGTAATTAAATCATATAAAAACCTAGCAAAGTATTCTTGAAATTCTTCTATACATTGCTCCAACTTATTACAAGGAATTCCTCCTTCTTTCAAAAGCTCATCTAATGTATTTTCAAAATCACTCCAATTATCTTTTTTAGCTTTTCTATCTTCTACCATCTTAGAAAAAAGTAAATTGCTCTCAGTATCCGTCAAGGAGTTTTTAATAATATAATTATAAAAATCTTCGTAGCCAGTACTATATGCGATTTCTCTTTTTTTCTTATATTGGTTCATTATGGCAATATCAAAACCATTTCTCACTAGTACAAATATCTTATGATGTTCTCTTAACATCGAAAATGAATCATTATATTTATTATTGCTAAAGTCCTTATACATAATTTTAGTCCCTAATTCTAGTTTAATACCATTATTATGTCACCCTCCAAGGAAAGCATTTACATATCTTATCGATACTTCCTTTAGTAGTATAATATCCATTCAGTTTTTTCTTTGAATACTGTCCATGGCAGATAATTGAGGCTGAAGCTCCCCAAGTATAGATGCAGCTTTAGAACCTCCTTGAACAATAGTAGGTAATTATATTATCTAAACTCATTCGGAATCATCGCATGAGTATGGGAGAATTGTAGTACTGGTTATTGAGAACTTACAATTGTCATTTGTAAAAATTCAATATATCATTCATATACTTTTCAACTACAGTCTTCAATCCGCATGTGTATAACGCAGCCATATTATCTGACGAGTAATAACCTTGCTCAACATCAGAAAATTTAACCCTTCTATACCATCCTTGATCCCTAAACATCAATTCTGAGAATATTGTCATTGAGTTCGGGGTAAGTGGAGGCTCAATTCGGGGTTGCCAGTCGTTTTCCTCATGTGCCTTAGTAATAAGCATTACTTTTCTATCACCATAATTCTTAGCCTGATATCTCCAGAGCATTTTGTTGATATATTTATCCGGAAATCCGTAACCAACTATGAGCAGTCGTTTATTTGTAGTTAACGCTTGATAAAAATGATGTTCATACTCCATTAGCGGGTTCCACAGAAGCTTATCCGTCTTCATAAGACCAGTGATAATGTTACTAGCAAATAACGACTCTCCTGCCTGATTATTGGAGCCTGATCTAAATGATTTCAATCTGTAATTAGCCGCCGATTTATAATCAACGTATTTGTATAAGCAGTCATTGTCATCTTCATATGCAAATCTGTTAATATCATCTCTCTTTAGCTCAGCATCGCCCATAAGAATAGATCCATGCAAATGAGCTACCGTATTGATATTATTCTCACATGCCTTTCTATATTCATCAATTGAAAACCGCTGTAATTTTTTATACCCTGAGATTGTTCTAAAGCCATCGTCAAATGATGAAAGACTTTGCTCACACCAATTATCATAATTTAAATTGAATATATTAAGTATATACTCTTCTTCCAGTTTTTGTAGAAACTCCCTAAAGTAATCTGACTTTAATGTAAATTCCTCGTTGTATTCCGCAATAATATCATTAATCACGTTTATGATTTTATGGGCTGTCGATGTAATACTTATTCTATCAACATGAGAAAACTTCTGTTTAAACTTAGTGAACATCTTATACCCAGTTGTATATTCCTTCACCGCTGAAGGTAAAGTGTAACCCGCTAATAATTCTACAACATGAAAGATATCCTCGAAATTAACATACTTCGCAACAACATCAAGTTTAGCCTTGCTGTATGGTGTATACTCAGGATCATTCTTTCCAAATTTCTCCCAATACTCTTTGCAAATATAATCCACAACAGATTGACGATTACTTGGCGTAACTTTATATTCTTTACATTCTTTTATAATTTTCTTAGTTATAGATGCTGTAGATACACCAGTAGCCTCTATTACTGCTCCAGCCCCAAGCAAAATTGTTAATTTCTTCTTATCGACTCTATTCTGCATAGAAATCTCTCCTTGTTTTCATAAACACATTTATGTTGTAATAATATATAGCTTGCATTATTTAGAATCCATGAATACTTTATGCTCCCGCTACAATAAATGCAACCGAAAACACTATTGCACCAAAGTGTCTTAACTCTCTTCATACAACAGCTCCTATGTTCCGAACATTATAGGCCGCAGATGTCAAGCAATTGTGAACACAATTGTAACTCGCCCGTGTTAAGCCCCAAATACACAAAAGAGATTCCGCCCGGAATCTCTTTCATCACCTACACACAATTATTCAATTTATAATAATACTTCCAGTCTATCCCTTTCTCCTTACATTACTCCTTATAGCTAACATTAACCTTATCCTTATCAGATAAAATCAAGTCCTCTTTTATCATACCACCAGGAACAGGCCACTGGACATTGATATCAGGATCATCGAAGGCAAGGCCCCCCTCGTCATTAGGATAATAGAAATCAGTAACCTTATAGCAGAACTCTGCGAAATCACTAACGACTAAGAATCCATGTGCGAGTTCCTTCGGAATCACAAACCTCACCTGAAATAACTCTTACAAGCTTGTCCTGCCGAAAGATCTTCTGAAAATGATGGCTGCGAAGTACTCCCTTCTTCGATGCAGACTGATTATCCTATACAAACACATAATCATGTCTTTCTGCCTTCATATCATTTTCATTTGTTTGTCGCCATTAAATAAGTATTATTTCATTAAATATCGACTATTTATCCTATAAACGCAACTACAATCATAAACATTAGACAATGGTACAGCATACAAGATGAATAATTTTGAATCTCTGTGCAATACTTTAAGTACATCAAATTCTTCCAAGAAAGTTTCATGTGCAATCATCCTAACAGTCCTATATTTACCATCTGCCATACACTTCATTACTATCTCTTTTTTGCTCATAATTGTATCTCTCCTATAATTCAGTCGCCCCTAAAAGTGGATTTTCATCACTTTAATCTTTGCTTCATTCATAGTTTTCAAACATACCGTAATCTGCTATCCTTCAGTTTTCTACAATTCTGTACCCTTTTGCAGAATTTCCACATACTCTGCAAACCTATATTTTTTATATCTTTTTTTCTCCGGAGTATCATCAACCAATATTCCTAATTTGACAAACTCATTACAAACGGTAGCTCCCGTAGGTTCAGATACATTTAATAACTCAGAAACTTGCTTTTTAGAAACAATCGGGTATTCAAATAACAAATCTAACAACCTTTGATAACTACTATTTCCATTATCTACCTTATATAAAACTTCTGAGTATTTTTTCTTTAATGACAAAATAGCCTTTGCTGAACTTGTTGCTTCATCTGAAGTCACTGCTACCCCTTGAAGAAAAAACTTAATCCAACTTTCCCAATCACCGTCGAATCTCACCTTATTTAAACATTCATAATACTCGCTACGATTTTGTTTAAAATAATAACTTATATAAAGCAATGGTTGAGTAAGTATTCTCTTTTGGCAAAGCCAAAACGTAATTAATAATCTTCCCATTCTACCATTACCATCTAAGAATGGATGAATAGTTTCGAACTGAGCATGAATCAAGGCTATCTTTATCAATGCAGGAATATGATCATCTTCATAAAAAAAGTTTTCCAGCGCACTCATGGACTTAAGCATCTCAGTTGGTGAAGGTGGAATGAACGATGCGTTTTCAAGCGTGCATCCAGCAGGGCCTATCCAATTTTGACTTTTGCGAAATTCACCTGGATTCTTAGTTGAACCTCTAACATTTGTCAACAGTATCTGGTGTATTTCTCTTATCAAACGCAAACTGAATGGCAATGATTCGAGTCGATCAAGACCGTACGTTATTGCATTTACGTAATTTACTACTTCCTTTATATTATCAGGCTCATAATCTGGCCCCTTCTCATCTTGAGTATTCAAGATATCAATCATTGATGCTTGTGTACCTTCAATTTGAGAACTTAATACGGCCTCTTTTTTCACATACATCGCCACAAACAACTCCGGATTTGGTAGTATTTCGGTTATCCCATCCAACCGTCCCAGCTTTCTGTCTGCCTGAGAAAGTAAATCCTGCATTTCATCATCAATAATTACCGGCGGATTTGGTGGCAAATCATTTGGAATAAACGAATCGTAACCAGTCGGTTGTTTTATTATATATCCAGTTCGGTTGCTCGTTACTTGCATTTCAATACCTCACTCTAACTTAAACAATTTTTACTTATATTTATATTATTTCTTTTAAGCAAAAAAAACAACCGATTTTTTTGCTTAAAAATCAGTTGTTTCTTCTAAGAAAAATATACTTTAGTTAAAT
>CAMJBT010000129.1 GCA_946403965.1 uncultured Pseudobutyrivibrio sp.
TACAGTTTTTTTCTGAAAGAATACAAATATAACTGTATGATTGATAAAAATATTGCAACAGGACTGCTTAAATATCAGGAATATCGGTTTGGTATTTCGTGAAGACTAAGGATTCTGTATAATTAAAGGCAGTGAAATTAACAAATCGACAGTTTATGGGGGAGTATTATGATTCTTATAATTGAAGGTATGATCCACATTTTGTGCTCAATGGCACTGAGGACATGGTGGAAGAGTATCACGACTATTGGTTTCATATATTAAAGAAGATTCAGAGGAAGAGGTAAGGATGATATTACAAATTGATGGAAAAGAAATACCAGTTACTTGGGAGGATAATGCATCTGTGGATGCTTTATGCGAACTTGCAGCTAATGGCCTGGAAATCCAGATGTCTATGTACGGTGGATTTGAGTAGGTGGGCTTCATCGGCCAGAGCATTGCCAGAGATGATAAGCAGACCACCACAAGTGCCGGTGATATTGTGCTCTATTCAGGCAATCAGATTGTTGTATTCTATGGCTCTAATTCATGGGCATACACCAGGCTTGGTAAAATCAATCTGTCTGAATATGAGCTGACTGAGTTACTAAGTAATTGTAATGTGACACTGACATTGTCTCGATAATATTCTCTAGGAATTTCAACAAAAGAAATAACAAGGAGGGGCATTATGGGAAGTAAAAGTTTGATTATTTATTTTAGTAGGGCAGATGAGAATTATGCAGTTGGTTACATTGATAAAGGCAACACTGAAATAGTAGCAGAATATGTTCAGGAGCTAATTGGCGCTGATATGTTTAAAGTGGAGCCATTGGTTCCTTATGCTAAGGATTACAATACCTGTATTCAGGAGGCTAAGGAGAGAATTGGTAATGCTCCAATCAAGACAGCAATTCTGGACATTTCAGGTTATGACATAATCTATGTAATGAGTCCTATCTATTGGGGAACCTATGCTCCTGAGATGGAAACCGCACTGCAGGATGCAGATTTTACTGGGAAAACAATACGTGTAATCACAACTCATGAAGGATCAGGCGTTGCGAATACCGTAAAAGATGTTAAGAGAGTTTGTGCTGGTGGAATGGTTTCTGATGATGCACTTGCAATTAAAGGCACGCAGGCAAAAGATGCTAAAGCTAAAGTAGAGGCTTGGTTATAAGAATATCCCATGGCCTAGAAAGAGACCTTGCTTGGTAGGTTATGGGTGCAAAATATAGAAGTTGGAAAGCAACAAAGAGTTGCGTGTATTATGAATATCTTCGTACTAGAATATTAGTAAAGGAGGGGTTCACATGAATACAAAAGATATTTTATTTGAGCTTAGAACAAAGAATAATATGTCTCAGGATGATTTGGCTGAAAAGGTTTTTGTGACCCGCCAGGCAGTTTCACGTTGGGAAAATGGGGATACTGTTCCGAATACTGAGACCTTAAAATTGTTGTCTAACCTTTATAATGTTTCAATAAACACATTGCTTGGATCACCTCACAAGTTGATATGCCAGTGTTGCGGAATGCCTCTGGAAGATTCAATGATTGGTAGAAACAAGGACGGCTCTCTTAACGAGGATTACTGTAAATGGTGCTATGCTGATGGAACTTATATGTACAGCGATATAGATAGTCTTATTGAGGTATGTATTCCAAACATAGTTAATGAGAACTTTACAGAGGAACAGGCTCGTGAATATTTGAAGCAGGAACTTCCAAAACTAAATTATTGGAAAAGGTACGAAGAACTTAGTGATGATGGACAGTTTGAAGCTTTTAAGAAGCAGTTGATAAGCGAGATTAACGATCTTCATATTGAAGGTATGCCAAGGGTAGAAAAGCTTAATGCGCTGGTGGGCAGTTATGTTAATCTTGAATATCAATTGCCAAACGGGACAAAGGTGAAATTTTTGGATGATGGTGTAACATATCTTGGTAACCAGCTTGAGTCGGAGTTTGGTGGAGACAGATGTTTCGGGATTCTCGCTAATATGGATTTCATAATGGTATGCACCTATGAAGCAGAGGGAGCAAATCCTGAACTTGTTCTTTATAAGAAAAGATAAGCTGACGGTTGCTACTCATAGTTGATATTCTGTATATTATATAGACACAATATACACTAGGCAAACTCATCAGTATTTGTTAGGGAGAAGGTACTATAAAAATGCAGAAAAATGGATGCGTGAAGGTTGGTAATACAGACATGTATTATGTGGCTTTCGGAGAAGGGAAAAAGAATCTTGTAGTATTGCCGGGATTATCCGATGGTTTGTGGACGGTAAAGGGAAAGGCCATGCTTTTGGCGGGTTCCTACAAAAGGTTTTTCATGGATTATACCGTTTATATGTTCAGCAGGAAGAATGAGATTCCAGAGGGGTATTCTATAGAAGATATGGCAGATGATCAGGCAATAGCTATGAGAAATCTTGGAATAGATAGGGCAATGGTTATGGGGGTATCTCAAGGAGGGATGATTTCTCAATATCTGGCGGCAAAGCATCCCGAGTTAGTTGAGAAATTGATTCTTGTGGTCACTGCACCATACGCCAACGATACAATAAAAAGTGTTGTTACAAAATGGATAGAAATGACTAAAAATTCAACGCATACAGAGCTGATGCTGGATACTGCGGAGAAAGTTTATACGGAGGAATTCAACAAGAAGAATAAGAAGTATTTACCATTTCTGGCTAGATTTACAAAGCCTAAGAATTATGACAGGTTTTGCAAAAACGCATATGCGATATTAAATTTCGATGCACGACCAGTTTTATCAAAAATAAAATGCAGTACATATATTATGTCGGGCAACTGTGACAATACAGTTGGAAATGATGCTCCTTATGAGTTAAAGGCTGCAATTGAGAACAGTGAGATGCTTATCTTCGAAGGATTGGGCCACGGATTGTTTGAAGAGGATAGGGATTTTTACAATAAAGTATTTGAGTTTTGTGAGAGATGAATTTGTGTAAATTGGGTAATATGTGATGAGAATTGAAACGGAACGATTGGAAATAACTGAAATGACCTTGGATATGGCCATGGATGTTCATAAGAATTCTTTGGATGAGGATATTCGGAGATTTGTGCCGGATGAAGTGTTTGAAACGGTTGATGATGCTAGGGAGACTATTGAGTTTATCATATCACAGTATGGTTCTACAGATGGTCCATTGATTTATGCTGTTATAGCTAAAGCAGAAAATCGGAATATCGGCTATGTGCAGTTGGTGCCAATCGGTGATGGAAAGTGGGAAATTGGCTATCATATTGCAAAAGCCTATACCAGAAACGGATATGCGACGGAAGCGGTAAAGGCATTTCTTCCGGTGATAACAGAGTATGTTGGCGTGACAGAAGTATATGGTATTCGTCTTCAGGAGAATATTGCATCTGGACGTGTGTTGGAAAAGTGTGGATTTGAAATCTTTTTCACAGGTGAGGGACCTTACCATGACGGTGTATTTGCAATTACTAAAAGTATTTGGAAGAAATTTTGAAGCAAGAACTTCCAAAACTAAATTATTGGAAAAGATAAGCTGGTGTTTGCAGCAGGCAATGATTTACAAGACAGTTATTTCGAAAGAGATAGCTGTCTTTTTATATTACAAGTTCAATGACAAGATTCTATTTAATAGGTATATTTCGTTATATTGTCTATTTGATCAGTTTTGTGATAAAGATAAGGAAGATGTGGCCTGGGTTTTGAAGAAAAGAATAGCGGGACTAATTTAGATTTGGTATTCCGTGAAGACTAAGGATTCTGTATAATTAATGGCAGTGAAATTTACAAATCGGAATTTGTGGGGGCAGAATGAAATCTTTCATTAGACTAACAGATTTTACCAAAGATGAATTATTAGAGATATTTAGTATTGCTGACTCAATAGAAAAGTATTCAGGGTATTTGTCAGGGAAAACCGTCGTTATGTTTTTCCCTGATTCTAGTATTCGGACAAGAGTTACTTTTGAAAAAGGTATCTACCTTCTTGGAGGACAATCTATACTATTTGATCCAGCGACTCTAGAAAAGAAAGAGAATATTAAGGATGTATGTGGATATCTTCAAAACTGGGCTGATGTAGTAATTGCAAGATATAGAGATATTGATTTGATGGAGAAAATGGCAGGTTTCATGGATATTCCAGTAATTAATGCTCTTACTGATGATAACCATCCCTGTGAAATGATGGCTGATCTGTATGCTCTTTCAAAAAGAAGACATGATTTTCTTAAGGATGAATATCTATTTGTTGGTGCAGATGGAAACATAGGCAGGGCATGGAGAGAAGCTGCTGAAGCTATGGGATTTTCTATCACACAAAGTTGCCCTGCAAAATATAAAATGTCTGGAGTTGAAAATATAGATAATCTTGCGGATGCGATAGTTGGAAAAGATATCATATGTACAGACTCAATACCTGACGAATTTGCAAATGATTTTAACAGCTTTCAGATTACAAAAGATATTATGAAAATGGCTAATAAAGGAGCTTTATTGAATCCTTGTCCACCATTTTATAGAAATGAAGAAGTTTCTAATGATGTAATTGATTCTAATTTTTTTGTTGGCTATGATTTCAAAAAAGATTTGCTAAGAGTACAACAAGCAATATTGATATTCTGTATGGAGAAGAGATAAAGACAACTTCATATTTATCGAACTGGTTAGCTCAATATTATTATGAGGTTCTAAACTACGAGGAGAGAAAATATGAAAACGGTTGTTCAAAAAAAGTATATATGGTTTGGTCCTCTTATTGCGACTGTGATAACAGGCTGTTTTTTGGCGGCCGAGATGCCATTCAGTAATTGGGATTATCCATATCAGACATATGCAGATGGATGTTTGCGGTTGGTAATAGGATTTCTGGCATTAGTGGTTTTACGCTTCATATACAAAGACGAATTTAAGCGTTTATTTTACAATAGAATACCTTCAAAAACATGGATATATCTCATCCCATTCTGGGCATCATTAGTAATTTATATAGTTATGTTTATTTGTGCTGAAGAGGTTTCTTTTGCTCTTTTGCCAAATTTCTTTGTAAACTGGATTATTCAGATTACGACGGGTTTTTGGGAGGAAGCTGTTTGCCGAGGCATATTTATGGTCGGGATGCTTTGCTTTTGGAAAACTTCAGTCAGAGGACGCCTGTTTACGATAGGAACAGCGGGACTGTTTTTCGGATTGATTCATTTTTCTTCTTTCTTTTTTGGGGCGTCTATTGATAATGCTTTGTATTCGATGCTGTTTTCAGGGCTATGGGGGGCGTTTATTGCTGCAATTTATATGCAGTCTGAGAATTTGTTATTGGTGATGTTATTACATGTAATTTGGGACATTATAGTACGCATTCCGGAGTTTTTTGTTACAGTATATCCAGAGGATAGTATTATCTACTATCTTGATGAAATCTTAAGATTAGTTGTTTTGCCTTTTGTTGCAATAGGCGTAGCCTTATTTGCGTTCGAAAAAAA
>CAMJBT010000130.1 GCA_946403965.1 uncultured Pseudobutyrivibrio sp.
AAGGAAGAAAAAAAACCTATAATTCAAGCATTTGAGGCTTGAAACATTAGGAAGGGAACTAATTAAAATATTTGAAGGATATACTGATGCAAAGGATATTGAACTGCGTTTGAGTTTAGCAACACATCATAATTTAATTCCCAAAGAGACAATTATTTTTTTGGATGAGGTACAAGAAATCTCGGATTTAATTACGATGTCTAAATTTTTGGTAGAAAATACCAATTATAGATATGTTATGTCTGGGTCACTCTTAGGGGTTGAGTTAAACGATTTAAGATCTGCCCCAGTTGGATATATGCACATAATAGATATGTATCCGATGGATTTAGAAGAGTTTTTTATTGCAGTGGGAGTATCTAGAAGTGTTATTGATAGACTTAGGGACAGTTTTTTCAATAGAATACCGGTTGATGATTATATACATCAGGAATTACTTTCACTTTTTAATATATATTTGATAGTTGGAGGAATGCCTGAGGCTGTAAAAAAATATATTGAGACCAATGATTTAAGGAAAGTAGCTGCTGTTCAAAGGGATATCGTCCAGTTATACAAGAAGGATTTTACAAAATATAATAAGAAAAACAAGTTGATTCTCAACGAAGTATATGATGCAATTCCAAGCGAACTAAGTGAAAAAAATAAACGTTTTTTTGTAAATCATATAGCAGGAAAGGTTTTGTTTGATTCTGTTAGTAATAATTTTATTTGGTTGAAAAATGCAGGTGTAGCACTTCCTGTTTTCAATATAACTGAACCTAAGGTTCCGCTAGACATAAGTGAAAAAAGAAATCTTTTTAAGTTGTTTTTATCGGATGTGGGACTTTTAACAAATAATTTTTCAGATGGTGTCAAAATAAAAATTCTAAATAAAGACAGTAATATAAACAATGGTGCAATATACGAAAATTTTGTAGCTCAAGAATTAGTAACACATGGATTTGATGTGTATTATTTTAATAGTAAAAAACAAGGTGAGGTTGATTTTGTAGTAGAATATAATGGCTGTCCTATGCCAATAGAGGTTAAATCAGGAAAGGATTTCAAGAAGCATAGTGCATTAAACAACCTATTAGAAAACAAAGAGTACGATATATCCGAGGCTTATATACTGAATAATAATAATATAAGTATTGAGGGCAAAAAACTTTATTATCCAATATATATGGTTATGTTTTTCAAGAGAATAGAAAACGAGAATATGATACACAGGATTGACATTAGCCACCTAAAATAAAGTGTGATAATTTGATGTCTAGCAACCTAATTGTATTGTAAATAGCAGGCTGTTTTAATATAATTAGTACATAAATAAACGGCCGGTGGGGAGTAAAAAAGTAATATTGTTGGAAGCGCGCTTCACATCGTAATGGTGTGGAGCGTTTTTGTTGAAAAATGAAAAAGGCAGTAGTAACGATATCTTCAAACAATTATTATGCACAGGTTAAAGTGCTAATGAAATCTATGGAAATATCTAATCCTGAATGGGATAGATATTTTGTTTTGGTGGATGAAAAGAATTATGATATTTGGAATGAAGACACTAATTTTTATAAGCTGCAGTTTACGGAGCTTGGAATTGAAGATGTTCAAAAAATGTCATTTTATTATGATGTTTTAGAGCTTAATACGGCAGTAAAACCATTTGCAATTAGCTATTTAATGCGAGAAATGGGTTATGATCAGGTGATATACTTGGATCCAGATATTTATGTGTACAATAAGCTTTATGAAATTGAAAAAGTGTTTTCAGAAGGAGCTTCTATTATATTAACACCTCACTTTATAGATGAATTGCTTGATGATGGTTTTTTGCCAGACGAGAAATCCGTGTTAGGAACAGGAATATTCAATCTTGGATTTGTTGCTTTTCAAAAAAAAGAGGAATCCTTAAGAGCTATTGACTGGTGGATGAAGAAGTGTAAAAGGGATTGTGTTAATGAATTGGAAAATGGTGTTTTTGTAGATCAAAAATGGGCAAACTATTTTCCAAGTAGATATGAAAATGTGTATGTTCTTCGTGATTATGGTTATAACGTAGCTTATTGGAATATTTGGGAGCGGGCTTTAAACAAGAAAAATGAAGAATATTATGTCAAAGATAGGCCATTAACATTTTTTCATTTTAGCAGTATTAATTGGGGACAAGGGAATTGCTTGTTTAAATATACAGAAAGGCTTCTAGGCGAATATTTTGATATTACGAAAGAATTGATAGATGATTATAAGAAAAAAATGCTTGATGCTGGACATGACCGATATAAGAATGTCAGGTATGCATACAACTACTTCTTTGATGGTAGAAAGATAGAGCAATTATTCCGTAGATATTATAGAAAACATAAGGAATTGGAAGACGAATGTGGTGATAATCCATTCGAAAAATCTTTTTTATTCTATGATGAAACTTGTTATTTAAAGCGATATTATGAGTGGCATGAATTAGAACAAAGGAAAAGTAAACTGAAAAGAATAACAGATGCGAAAACGATAGTGATTTTTGGCAAAGGCCATAATGGAAAAAGACTCTATGAGGTTTTGAAGGAGAAGGGGTTAGACAAGAATGTAGCATGTTTCTGCGATAATAAGATTGCGAATAAAACTGAGAATTTAGATACTTTATTACCTCAAGAAGCGATTAGAAGATATCAGGGTGCATTATTTTTAATTACTCCTGAAGGTAAGGATGTTGAAATAATAGGTCAGTTACTTAGGGAAGGATTGGATTCGAATAACATTATGATATTTGGGATTAAAGAGGTTCATGAGGTATTGTTAAATCTTGAATAGTAATAGTTGCTAGTGATGTTATCATAGCTATTATGAAACGAAAATGGGGAGCGGGTATGGTTATTACAAAAACACCATTTAGAATGTCATTTTTTGGCGGTGGAACAGATATAGAAGAATATTTTAAAACAGCAGGTGGCGCTGTCTTGTCAACAACAATAGATAAGTATTGTTATGTTACGGTAAGGCATTTGCCGCCTTTTTTTGACTATAAATCAGAAATTGCCTATGCCCAAATTGAGAGAATTCAAGAGTTAGACGAGATACAGCATCCCATGGTAAGAAATGCAATGAAGATGCTTGATATGAAGGATTTGCGCATTACTTATGAGGGCGATTTGCCAGCTCGTTCGGGATTGGGAACCAGTTCATCCTTTGCAGTTGGGCTGCTAAATGCTTTTTATTGTTTGAATGGGAAATATGCAGATAAAAAGAAATTGGCAGATGAAGCAATTTATCTGGAACGTGTGCTATGTGATGAGGTGGGAGGCTGGCAGGATCAGATTGCAGCGTCTTATGGCGGATTAAATAGAATAGATTTTAGCGGTAATGGTTATGAGGTTCGCCCTATTATCATATCTTCACAACGCAAAAAAGAGCTGTCGGATAACCTTGTTATGCTGTTTACAGGGTTTACCAGATTTTCCTCTGAAATGCAGGAGAAAAATAAGATTACCAAAGATACCAGTAAGCTGGATGAGTTGAAAAAGTTGGTGGACCAAGCTGAATCAATATTAGAAAATGACAATGTTTCCGTTGATGAATTTGGTAGATTAATGGATTATACCTGGAAGATAAAAAGAACTACAGGCCAGAAGGTCACAACCAATACCATTGATGAATTGTATGACAGAGGAATGAAAGCTGGAGCCCTTGGCGGAAAGCTTCTTGGAGCTGGAGGTGGAGGCTTCATGGTTTTTTATGTTCAGCCTGAAAAAAGAGCGGGATTTATGAAGGAAATGGATAATCTTTTGGAAATCCCATTTAATTTTGAGGATGGTGGAACTGCAGTTGTGCATTATGTTCCGGAGGATTAAGTTATGGACAAAATGAAGGCCGTGATAATGGCCGGGGGCAGAGGAACACGTATAGAGTCTGTTGCTTCTGATATACCAAAACCATTAATAAATATTGGTGAGAAAGCGATTATAGAGCATGTAATTACTAATTTAAAAAATAGCAGTTTCACAGATATTATAATTACTGTTTCATACATGGCAGATAAGATTATTAGTGCTATTGGAGATGGTTCTAAGTACGGAGTATCTATAGTTTATTATGTAGAAAACAAACCATTAGGAAATGCAGGCGCGTTGTATGAATTAAAAGAACAGCTTACGGATGATTTTCTGCTTGTAAATGGCGATGTAATGTTTGATGTAGACTTGGGGCGAATGGTAGATTTCCATATACTCAAGGGAGGATTGGCGACTATATTAGTTCATCCAAATTCACATCCATATGATAGCGGCTTGCTAGAGGTAGATGAAGATAATTATGTTACTTGTTGGAGAGCTAAAGAAGAGGAGAGAAAAGAATTCTATAAAAATATAGTTAACGCAGGGATTCATATTCTATCTAAAAGAGTATTAGACATAAGACCAGAAACTGAAAAGGTTGATTTAGATAGACAGATATTAAAACCTTTAGTAGTTGACAGGAAGCTAGTGGCATATAAAAGCACAGAGTATGTAAAAGATATGGGTACACCGGAGCGATATGATCAGGTGTGTCGAGATTACAAGGATGGATTAGTTTTAAAGCGAAATCTTTCAAATAAACAGAAAGCTATTTTTTTAGATAGAGATGGAACCATAAATAAGTATGTTGGCTTTTTAAGTGATATTGGTAAATTTGAATTATTGCCAAAGGTTTCTGAAGCTATAAGAAAAATCAACGAATCAGAATATCTTGCAATAGTGGTTAGTAATCAGCCGGTAATTGCCAGAGGTGAATTAACGGTTGAGGGTTTAGAAGAAATCCATAATAAAATGGAGACGTTATTAGGACGAGATGGAGCTTATGTAGATGATATTTTTTACTGCCCACATCATCCTGATAAGGGGTTTGAAGGTGAAGTTCCTGAGCTGAAGATTGACTGTGAGTGTAGAAAACCAAAGCCGGGAATGCTACTTCAGGCAGCCGAAAAATATAATATAGATTTATCCAAATCATGGATGATTGGAGATAGTGAACGGGATGTATTGGCAGGAAAGGCTGCGGGGTGTAGAACAATATTAATATCGGAATCAAGTGTTAGTAAAGGAATATGTATTAAGCAAAGTATAAAAGAGGCTATTGAATACGTATTGATTGAAATATATGAGGATTGAGGTGACAAACTATAAGAAGTCAATAGATAAATGATGTTTTATTAGAATCTCA
>CAMJBT010000131.1 GCA_946403965.1 uncultured Pseudobutyrivibrio sp.
ATAATTCAAACTGCTTTTTCGTTTGACCTTACAGCGATTCTAACCTAAAGAATTTGTTAATTTCACTGCCTTTAATTATACAGAATCCTTAGTCTTCACGGAATACCAAATCGATATTCCTGATATTTAAGCAGTCCTGTTTCAATATTTTTATCAATCATACAGTTATATTTGTATTCTTTCAGAAAAAAACTGTATCCGTCTCAAAAAATCTCTCCTAGTGTGTATTATTTCCACAAAATTGCTATACAGAATATTAATCATGAGTAGCAACACTCTGTCATATCGTCATAATGCTTTCAAAACTACTCCAACTAGGCATTTCCATACAGTTAAAAAATGTATTTATTAAATAATAACTGTACGTCTTCAATCTGGCGTTCAAGAACCGCCACACAACATCTTCTCAAGCAGTGCTAGAAGCAGTTTTTTAGCAGTAATGCATCCCGTATATCGATAATGCGTATTAAGGATGCATAGCGTTAAATATTTTTTCATCCCAAATACCAAAATCTTACCTTTGGGATGCATAGCTTCACGTCCCTACAAAAAAATCCAGGTCTTCCGAAACTGGAAAATTTTCCAAACTCATAAGCCTCCCGCTTTTCCTCTTCTTTGCCTTCTGCTTCACATCTCCTTATTTCAGATATTCATTAAAGAAGCTCTCAAGTTTGTCAAACGGAATATAATCCTTATCACCACCGTCATAAAGATCGGTATGTACGGCATCGGGAATGATCATAAGCTCTTTATTTTCTGCATATTTGCTGTCCTTTATCATGTCCGCATAAGCATCTTTACTGAAGTAGCAGGAGTGAGCCTTCTCGCCATGTACAAGAAGCACTGCACTTCTGATTTCATTGCTGTATTTAAGGATTGGCTGATTCACGAAGGATTCACAGCCTATCACATTCCATCCATCATTGGAATTAAGGGAACGGGCATGATATCCACGATCAGTTTTGTAGTAATCAAAATAGTCTTTTACAAAGAAAGGTGCATCTGCAGGTAGAGGATCTACAACACCTCCCGCGCGCTTATATTCTCCATTCTTTAAATCTTCAAGACGCTGAGCGCACAAAGCCTTTTTCGCTTCATATCTCTTTTCTTCACTGTCATCGGCATCAAAGTAACCTTTTGCATTAACTCTTGTCATGTCATACATGGTCATCGCAGCTGTAGCTTTGATTCTTGTGTCAAGAGCAGCTGTATTGACAGCCATTCCACCCCATCCGCAGATTCCTATGATTCCTATTCTTTCCGGATCTACCTTTTCATTAAGTGAAAGAAAATCAACTGCAGCCATAAAATCCTCTGTATTGATATCAGGTGATGCCATATATCTTACGTTGCCGCCTGACTCTCCTGTAAAAGAGGGATCAAAGGCTATTGTAAGAAATCCTCTTTCTGCCATAGTCTGGGCATATAATCCTGAACACTGCTCCTTAACAGCTCCAAAAGGTCCTGATACTGCAATAGCAGGAAGCTTGCCATCTGTATCCTTTGGTATATACATATCTGCCGCAAGAGTTATCCCGTAGCGATTTGCAAATGTCACCTTGCTGTGTTCTACCTTCTCACTCTTTGGAAAGGTCTTATCCCACTCTGTTACTAAATTAAGTTCTTCTGTTCTGATCATCATTTGATACCTCCGTCATCTCTGCTTCATTTCGTTTTCGATTTTTCTTAGCATGAAATCCATGCAGTCAACTTTTCTTCCACATTCGTGGTACTCGTCCATGGCTCGGCATCTTTCTTTTTTCAACAGCCTTACCATTTCATCAATACTGCCTGACTCAAATCTTTCCAGAATAGTGTCTGTTGCCTCATTACAGCATCCCGCATCTGAAAGGCTTTGCTTTAGATATTCTTTATCCATGAGTATTCCTCATTTCCATGTAACTATTTCACTTACAATTCTATTGTATGAGCTTGTAAGATTTTTCGCTAATAGTTATAATGAATATCACATTATTCCATTTTGGCATATCATATGGCAATGAGCAGGAAAGGAGTCACCATGGAAATCAGGACTTTAAGATATTTTTTAGCTGTAGCAAGAGAAGAAAACATGAGCAGAGCCGCTGAGATACTGCATGTGACTCAGCCAACTTTATCCAAACAATTAAAATCATTGGAAGAAGAATTGGGTAAGAAGCTATTTACAAGGCACAGTTTCAGTATAAAGCTGACAGAAGAAGGAATTCTTCTCAGAAACCGTGCAGAAGATCTTGTGAGCATGGCTGATAAAATCGAGCAGGAATTTGTTTCACTTGATGACATAAGCGGAGGCGATCTTTACCTCGGACTTGCAGAATCTTATCAGCTAAGATTCCTTGCAAGAGCAATCAAGACCTTTAAAGAAAGCTATCCCAATCTCCATTATCACATCACAAGTGGTGATACAGAGCAGCTATCTGAAAAAACAGAAAAAGGGCTTCTTGATTTTGTTGTTCTGGTTGAGCAGCCGGACATCAGAAAGTATGAATATATAGAATTTCCACAGGCTGATACCTGGGGACTTATCATTCCTGAAAATGACCCTCTGGCAAAAAAGGAATCCATTCGTTTAGATGACCTGGTAGGATTACCTCTTTTCTGCTCAGATCAGGCTTGGAACGGAGATATAAAGAAATGGGCCGGGAGCAGATTTTCTGAACTTCAGCTTGAAGGATCTTTTCGTCTTTCCTACAATGGTTCTATTTTCACAATGGAAGGTCTTGGGTATCTTCTCACCTATGATCATCTTATTGATACATCAAAAAACAACGGCCTTGCATTCAGACCGTTGTCTCCTAAGCTTGAAAACAAAATATATTTCGCATGGAACCGCTATCAGGCATTTACACCTATAGCAGAAAGATTTTTATCGCACCTAAAAGATCTAGTGTTATAACCCATCTTTTTGGACTGCAAAACACCTTAAGGTATGAATTCTTTTACATTTGATCAATCTAAATCTCTTAAGCATTTTATTCCATAGTGTATATAGCAAATATGCGCTTATCGTTGAAACAATAAATGAAATTACAAGTAGCAAATAATGATTAGCCAAAACTTTATCAAGTAATATAAATAAAAACTGATGAAGAATGAAAAATTCAAAACTAATACTTCCTAAAAAATTCAAGGGCTTATTTGCAAAATCGACAATAAAATAAAAAGACGCTACAAAAATGCAAGCAAAAAAAGAAAGCAGAATAGCTTCAGCCAAATATAACTGCGTCCACTTCCCCATCTCTTTTCCGCAAAACAGAATTCCTATTGTAGAAAAAACAAATATGCTATATCTAAGAACCTTATAGTTTAACATAGTTGCCATTTTATCTTTATGCACAGCAAATAATGCTCCAAAACAAAATGGAATAATACGGTCATACCACCATATATCTATTCGTAATAATATACAAATAACAATGAACAGAATGTTCATCGCCACTATAAACGGCATTCTTAATTTTGATTCAAGAAATCTGTAAGCAATCCAGCTAACAATATACATGTATAGAAGACCACTCAAAAAGTTATTATACGGCAGTGAAAAAACTGTAATCGGTAGATAAACTCTTAGAGCGCGATTATACAAGAAATATCGCAGTTGCGCTGGACTACTCTTTTCAAGCTGTAAGATAGTTGTGTATCCAGCTATAAAAAAGAAAATATCGACAGCTAACGGTCCTATAACCATAAAAAATGTATAATAGTTCTGATACCCAATATATTGTGTAAAATGATGCAAAAAAACAAGTATTATACATATTCCCTTGAGCGTTGTAGTTTCCGCCTTATTAAACCAATCCACATATAACAAAGTAGTTCAAATCTCCCCTTTTACCTTAATACAAGGAATTATACGATTCAATGTACAAGGTTGTCCACTATCCCCGTACCCCAGATCCACTTTCGGCATACAAAAATAATAATCTGAATTTACTTTCTACTCATTAAATCTTTGTCTGTATTAAGACTCATTAACCAGTTTCCCTGTCATATGTTCAGGAGTGAGTTCGAGGCACTGTACTCTAAGCAGTGCATTTTTCAATTCCTTTTGTAAATACTCTTCATCATCTGTGAACTTCTTTGTGAGATTGGTGCATATCTTTATTGCAGTATCCTCATCCTCTACAAGCTTGATTCTGCCAAATACAATTACGCTGTTTATATTTAAAGCCCAATCGCCGTCCTTTCGGTAGCCTTCATCCCATGTACAGAAACTAGCTTTGTCGCAGGTCTTGATTGCATCAATCTTGTGACCTTCCTTAGCACCATGAAAATAAATCTTCCCATCCTCTTCACAGTACCACTGGTCAATTGGTAAACCATATGGATAACCATCCTCACCAATCAGGGATAGTACTCCGCGCTTTGCATTTTTCAATACTTCAATGCACTGTTCATCTGTAATCTGTTGCTTAAATCTTCTCATCTTTCTAAACATAGTAACCTCAATCCTTTGCTAATATCTTTAATCCAGCAATTCCA
This sequence comes from uncultured Pseudobutyrivibrio sp., assembly GCA_946403965.1. Lineage (GTDB taxonomy): Bacteria > Bacillota > Clostridia > Lachnospirales > Lachnospiraceae > Pseudobutyrivibrio. Next base: position 4,483 of record CAMJBT010000131.1, read on the forward strand.
ACTACAATAAGAATAACACAAATGGCCTGTGGAACTGACAGTTTCTCATGAAAAAGAAAAATCCACTTCATTAGAAAACCTCCATATAATAATATACGCCATTCCTCTACCTGCTAAGACCTAACGGTAAAGGAATGACGTTAACCCCACTACTCGGTAGCAATGGGCGCCTTTTTAATTCAACTGTTCTGATGTTACTTAATAATTATGGTTCTGTCAATCACAAAACAAACTGCACAATGGCTCTCTCCTTCTCGTTTTATCTTCCAAGTTAAAGTGTGCGATAGTATGGGCAAATATTCTCATAATGCCCATCCTTCATCCTAAATCCGCCAGGGATAGTTCCAAGTTGTACAAAGCCAAGTCTCTCATATAGATGTCTTGCATGGATGTTGCTTTCTACTACAGCATTGAATTGTAATACTCTAAACCCGATATCTTTCGCTTTGCGCAAACAATCACTTACAAGTTTTTCTCCGATATGCCGCCCTCTACACTTAGAATTTACCGCATAGCTCGTATTACATATATGCCCACATCTACCAACATTATTCGGATGCAATATATATAAGCCTACTATCTGACCATCATCATCTGCTGGAGGTCTTTTTCCTCATACTTTCGAATTATCATTTTAGATACAC
>CAMJBT010000132.1 GCA_946403965.1 uncultured Pseudobutyrivibrio sp.
CTGTGTACCTTCTTGAACATCACCTTTGCCTTGGCAATGGCCACCTCATCCAAATCATCTATCGTAGCATTAGGGACGATAACAGCCGACCAGTCGGTGTCTGTGAATAGAGGTTCATCCAAGATTGCATTCAAACGCTCTTGTGTCAGTTCCACCAAAGAGTCCTCTATCCGTTGCCATGCCTTATCGTGAGCATAGACAGGACGCTTGGGCAGATGTTTGGGAATATGAATCACCCATACTGCCTTTTTGGTGTCGTCTGTGATATACTCCTCGATGTCCAGTCCCTCGCTCGACAGGTTCGTGCATCGTTCCGTCAATCGAAGGATTGCCTTCTGACGGTCATAGTTATAGGTATCTGTACCGACAATCTCCAGTGTCTTGTCATGCACACCCACCACGAGAAAACCACCCTCCATGTTGGCGATAGCCGACACGTAGGAAATCACATCATCCTTCTCGTCCCCACAGAACGAGTTCTTCAGATTCTTAAATTCCTTCCACTCACACCGAGTATTCTCCTGTGGGTACTCACGGAGCAGGTATTGCTGTAATTCAAGTTCGGTCATATATCAATATTAATAAAGGTCTTTGAAATTATAGTAATTGTAGAACCTATTATGCAAATTTTCCAATAACTGTTTAATGTAATAAGCCATTATTGACTTCGTTGAATCAGTAATGGGGATGTTTAATTGTTCTAACTGATTATCCACTAGACTAGAAATATTTCTATTGGGATTGAATGTTTCATCAAAAACGCTTTCAGCAGATAACGCTTGAAAAGGAGAATACCCATTATCATCCTTCACTTCATTTTGCAAGGCAGTGAGGGCCTGTGAAATATCTAGTAAATTGAAGTATTTATCGTAAAAGGCAAGAAAGCCTCTACATATTTCGTCAGAAGTAACCTTTCTCGTTGTACAGATAAACGCTCTGTATGGTGCACGCTTTTCGGGGTTGATAGCTGAAATCATAGCAATACTCTTACACATTGCCATCACCACAAATAACAAGTGTCCAATTTTAATATTTAGCGGTCTAATAATGTTGTAGAAATCCTTCCATTTGAGAATATCTCCATTGTTTAACCAAATACCATTGTCACAGCCATGTGTTTCTATCTGAAGGGTAAGAATATCGCCTTCCGACAATGAATCTTCAATAGTTTGAACGGCCAAGCGAAATTCATCTGACGAGTTGACATCATAGAACGAAGTGAAAGATTCTCCTTTATGATATTCTTTATATTGTAGAACATCATGATACAGAATCTCTCCTGTTTTGACATCGTTGGGATAAAGTGACTGTATCACCACAATGCCCCATCGCTTAATCTCTGTATTAGGTTTGTTCATGTTGAAATATCAATCTATATTCCAGTAAGCATCTGGATCGCCATCGAAAATTGTATCAATGTCATCATCGCTATATCCCATTTCATCCTGAGCATATGAACCATTATATCTGTCATAAGTTGGTTCCTCTTGATCAGACGAATAGTTATCAAAATCTCCCTCTTCGTATTCATCATCATCTTCTCCATCATAAATATCACGATATATTGATGAATTATCATCCCAAGTTCCTACTTCTTCTGATTTATCCAAAGGCTTACTGCATATATTTCTTTCATTTGATTTAACAACTCGCTCGTAATCACAAATAAACTGTGATACTTCTCCATTTACTCTCCACACAGATTCTCTTACATCGGGAGTCTGCCCCAATACAATAAAGAGTAAATCGGCAAAATGATAATCTTCCCATTTAGACGGTGGAAGTAAAAAATGAGCTCTTCTAACACACATTTTCTTATTACACCAAAAGAAAGGAATGTCATTATTCATGGAATCAAAACCACCAAAACATCCACCTCGACAGATGTAGTTGTCAGAATCTTCGTATTTCCTTATATAGTTAGTGTAAAGCGGTTGATATGCATTATTTCTTGGTAACCATCCCATTTCTATCATTCTTTCTTTATCGCTTACCAATCCACATTTGTCATCTATATCATAAGCTATCACAAACTGCTTAACAAAAAACTCGTGAAATTTATGTATATAATATTTTCCATTAATTACATCTACAGATGAGTTTCTAAGAAGTATTTGCTCGGCAATTTCCACTTCTTCGGAATCTAACCATTCAATTGTTCTTCCAAATAGGTCTACTGGTGAATCATAGAATTTTATAACATAGTATAATTCATCGTTTTTATTTTCTTTAGTCAAAATTCCATTAAAAGATTGATATTCGATATCATGTTTGTTGCCACTAATAGCAAGATAGCCATGACAAGGATAGAAGAGAGCCCTGGAATCTTTCAAAAAATCAATTCGTCGTATTTCTTCTTCTCCAATTACTGATTCTATAATTGATGGAGTTATGCTTAAATCCAAGTCGTTCCTCTTTGCTTTGAGCATGCAAAGAATTCCACAGATTGCAGGACATGCAGGTGTGGTTGTTTCAACAAATTCGGAATATAAATCATCAAAGGATAATGAAAAATCTCCTGATGACATTTTTCCAAAGATATAACGAAGTATTTTTATTTGGGCTTCAGCAGACAATTCATGATAATGCAACTTTATCAGATTCCAGTCATAATTATCTGACGGTTGTTTCTGCCATAAGTACAATTTCATAAACCCCGTAGCCTTTTGTTCCATCAAGGCTTGGTGGCTTGAATCAAGATTATCAGCAATGAACAATTTGAGATCTGGGTCACTTGCTGTTTCCAAATCTGATAACATTACATCCTGAAAACAGGAGTGTTTAAATAGTCCAATTTCTTTTTTAGCGATTATATTATATAATAGTCTATTCTTGTATACATTATCTAATCGTTCGCGAATATTATCTGTTCCAGGTGATTGAATAATCTTTTCTTCAAACAATGTCCATCTTTCTTCCTTGGATAAAACAGAGCATATTTTGTCTTCTGCTTTCTTTAAAACAGTTTCATTTAAATGTCCATAACTTGCAAGCCATTTTAGCAGGCTTCTGATGTTGCATATTGGATCCTGATAATCAACCTTTATATACTTGTACGAGTTTAGACTTTCATATCCAAGTTGATTGATTATATTAGAAACAACATACCACTGAAGTTCTGTTGGAGAATCATTTATTTTGTAGTCGGATAACTCTTTTAAGAACTGATATGTATTGAAGTCATACGTAATTTGCTCGTATTGAGAACAATACTGCTGACTTGTGATATAATCAGCTTTATATGCTTCACTTAGATCTTCTAAGTCGTTGAGCTTGGAAAACCTTTCATTCACAAGATTCTTAATTTGTTGTTTAGTTGATTCAAAAATCCAATTCCCTAAGTTATCCACATGATAGCGTAAGATAAATGGAGTGACTTCGTCTAATTGAGTTGCAGAAATTGCAGATTCGTTGATACCATTAAGCAAAGATTGTCTTAATGCCTTTTTGTATGACTCTGACAGTTCTTCATAACTGTTAATATATTTTTCATCAACTTTATATCCAAGGAAATTATTCCTCAGATTATTGTAACAGTCTATGAATACCCCTACTTTCTGAAATACATCAGGAGTAGAATTTTTCAATTCATCAGCAATAGATAAATCATCACTCAATTCCGACAGTTGGGCTATTACGTTCTTTTTAATAACATTCTCATATTGTTCTTCTAACCGTTTCTCCAAATTTCTAATACGTGTTTTCCCCATCTTACACATAGGAGTTCCTTCGCCTTCAAGATGGGTAGCAGTACAATTGCGGTAAACATAAAGTTTTTGTTTAAGGTCTTTGTAATCTGAAATATTATCTGCATTCGAGATTTTGTACAAGCAATATGACTTACATATCTCGACATTAGGCATTCCATAATCATCTGTCAAAACATCAGCATTGTTTTTACAGAAATCAACAGGTAAAGCAGGTTGTAAAATGGGAGCCTCATAAATTATTTTTTTCAAGTCTTCCTCGTTGAACTTTGACAATAGTAACGACCATAAAGGTGAAATACAGTCGTTGGCACGTTTAACAGGGATTTCATAGCCATTTTTATTATAACGCTTTTTCAAGACGAATAAATCATATAGAAATATAAGTTCATCCACCTTAGTTCCATAATACTCATTGTTTTCGATTACAGAATCTGTCCATAATGACAAATCAAATACATTCAGTGATGTACTTTCTTTTCCGTCCTTATGCTTATATTTGCCAAAGCAATTATATAATTCTTTAATTGATTCATGCAAATTATCAGTGGCCTCAATAATTGATGGCAGATCGTTTCCTACTGTAGTTGAAGTATCTGCAAAATCACCAAAATCATCAAGGTCAAAATCAAATAAATCCAAGTCATCATCATCTGAACTTTTTTCAGTCAGGTTATTATCATCTTCATTTGGTATGATAATGTTATCGAGGCGTTCAAAAGATATATAGGTATTGTCTTCGTAAAAAGAATATTCCGATTCATTACTTTTACAAGTAATGAGGCTATTTATATAATCGACTTTGAAATTTGATAAAGAAGCACGTTCTATATTAGAAGCTATATTGCCTTCAAGATCAAAATATACAAGTTGCCCCGTTTTTACATCCGATAATAAATCTTTATCAGAGAACATGATCGGAGTATTTTTTATCGTAGTGCCCCTATAGCCCTTTACTTTCCAAACACCAAACATCAATATACCCATTCCTTCAGAAGGATTATATTTGTATATGTACCCAAATTTCTTCATTTTATGAAAATTCTTATTTCCCGTTATAAAAAAACTATTCAGAATACAGGAATTTTTCTACTCCTGCTTGCTGAGATTATCATCGGTACCTGCATCGGTACCACTTCTCCATTTTCTTTCGGAAGATTCTCTTTATTCCAAGTTGCCATATTTTTTATGGGACTGTTCTTGTTGGGGTTTGCCAAATTTTGACCACAAAGATATAATAATAATTGCAAAACGAAGCAATATATTGCTATTATCTGTGTTTATTTATGTTTTTTCAAAGAAAAGACAGATTTTGGCAAGCCAAAGAGGTATTTTTATCATATCCTATCGAATTGGGTACAACTAATTACGATAGAATTAGCCATAGAAAACTCACAATAGGTTTGCTTCAAAGTGGCA
>CAMJBT010000133.1 GCA_946403965.1 uncultured Pseudobutyrivibrio sp.
GGTTCTTGAGTATCTTGCTGATGTTGGATTCGTACCACCTGGTCTTGCCCATAGCGGTAAGTACACCCTCTTTTTCAAGCTCAAACTGTATCTGCCTTACACCCATACCGTCCAGATACCAGTCGTATATCTTCCGTACCGTCTTAGCCTGTTCGGGATCAATAACAAGTTCTTTCCCGACTCTGTTGTAACCGAGGATATTTCCGTTGCCGTAATACACACCATTCTCCATAGAAGTCTGCTGACCGCTTTTCACTCGGATAGAAGTCTTTCGGCTCTCGTCCTGAGCAAGTGTCGCCATTAGGAACAGAAACGGATAAGGTATCTTTTCCGCTAACTGTATTACCTAAATCTTCGTCATATGGTTTACCTGTAATAGAGCGAAGAATATCACTGTAAGCATTTAGATCAAACTCTTCCTGAGACGTTCTACGACTCGCTTGTTGCTGAGTTGATACTATCATATCTTCTATTACAGCTGATTGAATGCTCCTCATTTGTTTTTCTTCAATCATGTTCAGTGCATCTTTTAAACCAAAATTCCGTTCAAACTTATCAGCACGCAATAAGCTTTTTCCATATCCTAAAACTACCGCCATAAATCTGTTCCTTATTTTAACAATAATTGCTGCTTTATTTGAAGTGTTTGCAGATAGATCTATTTTTCTTTCTGATATTTCATCAACCAGAGTTTTCCATTTTGGTTGTGTGTGTTTGCTTTTAGAGTAAATAATTATTCCCTCATACTTGATGCCGGCTCTAATATTTACAATATTTATATCAGGACCTTTTTCATATGCATCTGTATAGTTTTTTACAGTTTCTTTAAACAGCACAATATTCAGGTTGATTGTAGACTTTTTCTCATCCATTTTATCACCTCTTTCTTTAACTTCTTATATTATCAATGAATACATTATTCTATATTCCCAGGAATAAACGCCTTCATCTCTCTGATAGTTTCTTCAATATCTTTTTTCATCTTTTTAGGCGCTTGTTGTTTTGTTAAAGCATACATTTGCTCAAGCGCTTTCATAGAGTTGAAAAGAGCCGCATCAACATTTAATATCATCTGCTCAGTTTTCATCTTTTCTTTAGCAGCAACAGAATCAATTATCTGCTTGACATATTTGGTTAGTTCACTTCGAGAGGAATAATCAGCAGGCGCGAAATAGTTGATTCTTCCATCGTTGAAAAGCTGATAAACTTTTTGACGTATGTCTTTCTCAGTGTCAAAAACACCGATGGAATATCCGCCTTTGCTTTTCACAAGGCGCATACAAGGAATATCTGTTGCACTGTCACCAATGTAAACAATGTTTTCATATGGTATGTAAAGCTTATTTTCTGGCATGGAATCATTAACTCTGTCATCATATTCTTCAAATATTCCCTTGGCTATTCTGAAAATGAACTGGGTTTTATTTGTATAGTTAACAGCTTGGGCAGGCCATTCTGCAACACCATCTGGAGTATAATAGTATGATGAAGCATAAATTCGCTTGAATTTATCTGCTATCCTGCTTCCCTCAATGATTTCTTTTAGACCCGAAGATATAATATAGTGCTCAAGAATGATTCCTTGTTTCTCTGCGTACTTATCCATTCTGTCAAACCAGTCTTCTACACCTTTGTATAAGGCAACATCCTTTCCTATTTCTCGGAAATATTCTTTGCGGATTGACTTTCTCTTAAACTTTGAATAATGAAGCAGCTGATACATCCACGCAAGATTTGTTTCCATGAGATTCTCTTTGGCCAGCTTATTAGACTCTTCCCAAAAGCTCGCTGCATCTATTTCAAAAGAAGGAATAAGCGTGAATGTCTGCATATCATCTGGAGAGAGGGTCTTATCAAAGTCATAACAAATAGCCATACGTGGCTTTCGGCTCTTGATTGCTTCGATTTCCTTCTCTTTTGCTTCCTGAGCATTGGCAGTGTTATCATTTACCATAAGTTACCCCTTTCTCTCTGGTTCATAAACCTAAGTATTTGATCATCGATAACATATTCTCAATTCTGTCAGCCTGAGCGGCACAGGCATCTACACGTGCTTTTTGCTGTTCTTTCTGAATTGGATTCAGAAGAGGATTATTATCTATTGCCTGTTTCATCATATTTTTTATCATCTCATGCTGCATATGTTTTTCAATTTCGTTCATGCAATATCATCTCCTTGATATCTTCGATTTTATCTCTCCCACCAAACAATGCACAGTAGTACAAGGACACATTCCTGACGGCTTGTCATTGCCGTTCGCTATATGTTCGTTGTACTTCTGTTGAGCGAGTTTTACTGCCTGTCCTTCGTCACCGTAGCGATTAAGTTTTTCATAGATATCCTTATCCGACTTAGCATATTTCTGACCAGTAACTCTTTTGAAGGTCTGTGCAAAGCCGTTGCAACAAGCGACAGAATCCTGATATGTAGGCATAGCGCCGAAATAAGCGTTGAACCACTCCTCGATACATGGATTAGTCCAGCCGACGTTTATGCCTTTATCCTCTGCTTGACGGATTATCTCATCAAAGTTCTTGACCTTGTCACGATCGAAGATTATCCATATCTCACCATATTGTGGATTTATGGACGCAAGATTTCTGGCTTCATCTACAAGATTATTAGATTTGGTTTTAATGACCTTAATCACCAACTTGCCTTGTAATACTTTCGGAATAGAATCTCTTAGCCCATACATATAGTTCTGTTCAGTTTCTTCCGTATCAGTAACTATGAAGTAGTAGCCTAATTCGGGAACTCTTCTTTTGGCAAGCTGATCACGAGTTTTCCGCTTTCCGTTTCTTTCAACACGAGCCATACCTTATTCCCCCTTGAACATATCAAAATGCTTCAGAGTCGGTATTGCTCCGTACTTGCCCAACAAATAGTTCTTCTCGTAATTTTCGTCCTTGCGAATCTTAACTCCATCTTCATCTACAAAATCAGCTAATGAGAAAAGATATGATATTCCGTTTGAATCCTTTTCAGTGAACCAGATCTCATCTCTTCTGAGAATATTGCCATTGAGTTGCCAAGAGTCATGAGATGTAAAAATCAGCTGAGCGTGATTTGTATTGATCTCGGGATCGAGGAACGTAATAACAAATGCTCTTACCAGCAGGGGATGAAGTCTGGCATTAAGCTCGTCAATAAAGAAGACACCACCTGTTGACAGTACATCCTGTAACATAGGATACAATGCAAACATTTTAAGCGTTCCGGCTGATTCATGCTGAAGCGGGATAGAGGTGGTCTGATCAGAATCTATCATTTTATGAACAGCGTCAATTCTGAGCTTCTTATCCGAATCATCGATTTCAGACTTGATAACTTCAACATTAAAACCAATTATTGAAGGATCGAATGACGAGAAGTAATCAACTACTTTCTGTCTAACCTTTTCATCTTCTTCAAATCCTTCCGGTATAAGCTGAGATAAGAAAAAGTTCTCGATTGGTCTGCCAAAATCTGCAAAATCATTATGCACAAACCAATCCCTTATAAACTTAAGCTTTGCTATTTTGAGCTTAGCACCAAGAGAGACAACAAGGGTTTCCTTTTCCAATGCGATAATTAAGTTCTCCCTACTTTTTGCAGGAATACCAGCAAAATCAAACTCTTCTCCATTACGATAGAAAATACGCTTGAAATCACCTCTCGATGATTTAGCCTTATAGTTTAACCATTCCTCACATACGCCATTACTGTCGACAGTGAATCCATAATTGTAGGTCTTTGCACCATTTTCTTCCGAATCAATAAAATACACTTCAAATGAAGATTCTGCATTTTTACTTGTATTATCGAATAAAAACGGAGTTGGCTTGAAAAATCTCGAATTCTTTTTTGAATCAGATTCATCGCCATAATCAAGTGAGTTTATAACATATGTTGACATATATCTGAAAGCTTCCTGAACATTTGACTTTCCGCTTGCATTGGCTCCAAATATAGCCGCGACAGGCAATACCTTTTCATTTGCAATTGATACAACATGATTATTAAATTCTGAAATCTTAGTTGCTGAAAGATCTAAAGTAGTGTCATCCTTAAATGATTTGAAATTCTTATAATTGAACTGTAGTAACATAATATTAAGCCTCCTTATTTTCTCCTTACTATATATTATACTCAAAAAAAGCAAAATGTCAACATCTAATTGAGAAAAAATCTCATTTAGGTGCGTTTTTATGCTTGCATATTAAAAAATCCTCATAGAAATAACCTATGAGGATTTTGGCTTATTACGTTTTACCAATAAATAATAAAAAATTACTATCATACTCCTACCATTGATATTTTCTCTTTATGGATATCGCTTATCATCTGCCCACCACCTTATTTAACATCGTTTTTATCATTATAACATTTCTTATGTTAAATTGCCAATTTCAATGTTAAATAAAATCGCTCAAAAATGTATTAAGATATCTGAATTTCTAAATCATTGAAATACGAAAAAAGCTCTCACAGCCGAAACTGTGAGAGCCTTATCATTAACTATTCTATCGGCTCAGACATACACGTTTACACGGATATCGCGCCAATTATGGAATTCACGCTTCTCGGACTTAGCTTTGAAGTACATCTCCGCATCGCCCTGAAACAGCGTAAAATCGCCGATTTTGAGATAGTCGTGAATTACTTCTTTTCGTTGATTGCAGCCTGAGCAGCAGCGAGACGAGCAATTGGAACACGGAAAGGTGAGCAAGATACATAGTCGAGGCCGATCTTGTGGCAGAACTCAACAGATGTAGGATCACCGCCGTGCTCACCGCAGATACCGCAGTGGAGCTTAGGATTTACAGGCTTACCGAGCTTGATAGCCATTTCCATGAGCTTGCCGACACCTGTCTGGTCGAGCTTAGCGAAAGGATCGTTCTCGAAGATCTTCTTGTCGTAGTAAGCGCCGAGGAACTTGCCAGCGTCGTCACGTGAGAAGCCGTATGTCATCTGTGTAAGGTCGTTAGTACCGAAGCAGAAGAAGTCAGCGTT
>CAMJBT010000134.1 GCA_946403965.1 uncultured Pseudobutyrivibrio sp.
GCTTTGATTATCTGACTAATCCTCATAGACTTTGACTAGCCTTCAATAGCTTTGACTATCTGACTAATCCTCATAGACTTTGACTAGCCTTCATAAGCTTTGACTATCTGACTAATCCTCATAGACTTTGACTAGCCTTCATAAGCTTTGATTATCTGACTAATCCTCATAGACTTTGACTAGCCTTCAATAGCTTTGATTATCTGACTGATCCTCATAGACTTTGACTAGCCTTCAAAAACTTTGACTATCTGACCGATTCTCATAGACTTTTACTAACCTTCAAAAGCTTTGACTAGCCAATTACCCCTCATAAACTTTGACAAACCCTCAAGAACTTTGAGCACTCAAAATTTGATTATCCTATATTTAGTCTTCTAACTTTTTGATTAGCTCATCAATAGAAGAAGCTGATACATTATTCATATCATAACTACCACCGCCATACCTGGCATGATACGAAACTGATAAATCATCATGTATTTTTACACCATATCGCAGGGTTATTTTATCGCCAACATACATATGATCAGCTTTTTTCATTTCATCAACGCATCTACTAATTAAGCCCAGTGTATTTTCTTTAGTGTTTTGATCTGATGATATTAATTTTTTGTAAACCTCTTCAGTGAATTGCACGCAATATTTTGCTGGAAATCTCCATATATCATATTGATATCCATGTTTGTCTGAGAAAAAATCAAAGCTAACATAATGATCATCATCGGAAAAAGCATCATCTAATGAATCGATTAGTTCAGCTTGCGGCATAGAAGGATTAATAAAATAATCAGGTCTTTCTAACAGCTTTTCATTCATCCATTTTGACATAATAGATGATGCATGAACTCCATCATAATTCCTTATTGCTTCATCCAGACCTACCTCCTTTTCAAGCTCAGAGAATTTAATTCTACAATCTTCATATTCTGCATAAAGTTCAGGGTCATCCGCACGAAACATTTCAAAGCAATCTAGAGTTCCAGCTGGAGTAATAAATCTCCCCTTTTTTTCTTTTATAAAATTCTCTTCATATATATCCCTGGTACTGGTAATAGTATTCTTTTTGATGTTAGTTTTTTCCTTATGTTTTAGTCTTTTTTTAGCATTTTCTGATATTTCTACAGTGTCATTTGGTGTAATAAAATTTGATGATGTATTTACTTTTTTACTATTGCCTTTGCTATTTGGAATAATGGAGTTTATGCTCTCTTTATGAAAAGATGTGTTATTTATAGTTATCTTATTCATCTATACCTCTTTCCACAAATCTAATGCTTAACCTTTGAAATACTACACAAAAATATTAATAGGTTGTTCTAATTTGAATTTAAACATAAAATTGTGTTCCATCCTTGTAGAAACTATGAAACCGAAAAAGGCCCAGGCAAAATGCCTAGACCTTAATCTAATTATAATTAAATGAAGAAGAAGTAATTACCAAATACGGTATTTTCCACTTAGTGCCAACATTGCAAATAGATAAAGACAATTATCGTAATAACGTCTTTCGCCAGTACGAAGAGATGTATTCCAGAACTCCTCTACCGCCTTAAGAGCATACTCACCATCTGCTGCAAGTGATGCCTGTGCAATCGTTGCAGTCAAGCCTACTGGATGAAGAGCTTTTCCTTCGAGAACTGTTCCATCTATCTCATAAATACCTCTGCTTTCTTCAGCTGGGAGGTTTGCAAAGAAAGCCTGTAGATTGTTGGCCGTGGCCTTGCACCACTTTCCAAACTCTGTATCTTTATCAGCCCATTCAAAATCAAGACCGATATTTGCAATAGTTCTATATGCATCGCTATAGAACCAATCATGGCGACCACCAAAATGCTGGTGGTCAGGATATGGCTTTCCATCGTAATAACTATATTCTGGGGAAAGTCCAGTTTTTACGTGGCAAGCCTTTTTTAAATATTCTCTAGAAGCTGCTGCACACTTTTTCCACAATTCCTTGTCTTCCTGGTAGCAGTTTTCAGCGAACAAATCGTAGAAATGTGGAAGATGATATGATGGGTCTGTAAATTCCAAGCCTGGAACGAACTTTATAAGTCCATCCTCATTCCACATGTTGTGACCTCCATACATTTCCTCATGATGAAGGCATGTTTTCAAAAGCTCTTTTGCTTTTTCTCTATAATTGTAGATACCATCTCCGTCTCCCCAACGATGACTTGCAAAGATAAGTGCCATTGCAAAAAATTCTTCACCATCAGGAGCTGGACCGTTTGCATTCTTTCTACCACTTGGATCCACAGACCATGCAAAATACCCCTTATTTTCACCATCATCGAGATACATATTTGTCATAGCCCAGTTCCAAAGCTGATCAAACTCTTTTTTCTTGTCCATCTGAACGCACATCATCATTCCGTATGAAATGCCTTCAGTTCTGGTATCGATATTTCCGGTATCAACCAGATATCCCATGGAGCCATCTGGGGTTGTCTCATAAAATTTGTCAGCTCCATAAAATATCTCATTGAATGTATCATTTACTCTTTTATCTATTTCTTCCTGAGTTTTGCCTATCTCAAGAAATACATTTCTATAATTTTTCATGCTTCTCCTAATTGCTTTTATTCCTTAACACCACCGAGTGTAAGTCCTGTTACAAAGTACTTCTGAAGGAATGGATAAATACAAATGATAGGGAGCATTGTGACGATAGTTGCAGCTGCTCTAACAGATGTTGGAGTAACTGATCCCTCTCCTGCATTCTTCATTGCTTCTGCTGATGAACTTTGATTTGAAACTGAAGATAAAAGCTTCATCAACTCGTACTGTAATGTTGTATACTGAGATGCCATTCTGTTATAAAGCATTGCATCGAACCATGAGTTCCACTGACCTACTGCAACGAAGAGCGCTACAGTTGCATATACTGGCTTACATAATGGAGAAATAATCTTTAGGAAAATGGTTGTATAACCAGCTCCATCAAGCTGTGCAGACTCTTCCAAGCTGTCAGGTATGCCTCGCATGTAGGTTCTTATAACAAGCATGTTAAAGGCAGAAATCATTCCCGGAATGATGTAAACTGCAAAACTGTTTGTCAGTCCAAGGGATTTAAAAAGGAGGAATGTTGGAATCAATCCGCCATTAACATACATTGTAATTACCCAAAACAGAGATACCTGCTTTGCAAACATGAAATTTTTACGGCTTACAATAAATGCAAGTATCGCATTAGTAACAAGTGCAAGTAATGTACCAATAATTGTTCTTGCGACAGTAATAAAAGCTCCTGTTACGAGATTATCTTTTGCTAAAACTGTTTCATAGTTCTTCATTGTAAACACACGAGGCATCAAATAGATACCGCCTCTAAGAGCATCAGTACCATCATTTAAAGATACTGCTAATGTGTTTAATACAGGATAAAGAGTAACGACTACAAATATAATCATAAAAAGACCGTTACAAATTCTGAAAGCTAAATCAGCACCTGATATCTTCTTGCGTTTTTTAGCTTTTGTCAAAGTTTTTACCTCCTGCCTCTTTGTGGCGGTGCCAGCCATATTAACGAATGTACTACTTGTCTGATCCATTATTTCCGCCTCCTTAGAATAATCTTTCTTCACCATGTTTCTTTGCAATATTATTGAATATTACAATGAGAACAATGGAAACAACACTCTTGAAAATACCTGCTGCAGTACCGATTGAATAATCACCCTGGCTGATACCCCATTTCAAAACGTAGATATCAATTGTCTGTGATACGTTCTGTACAAGACCATTACCAAGTAAGTACTGAATTTCAAAACCTGCATTAAGTACATTACCAACGTTCATAAGAAGAAGAATCATAATTGTTGGCTTAATTCCTGGAAGTGTAACGTTCTTAATCTTTGCCCATCTACCTGCACCATCGATTGCAGCAGCCTCATAAAGTGATGGGTCAATAGATGTGATTGCTGCTAAATATATAATTGCATTCCAACCTGTTTCCTTCCAAACATTTGCAAAGGCAACAATTGGCCAGAAGTATTTTTCATGTGCAAAAAAGTTAATTGGCTGTGAAGCCCATCCAAAATGCATTATTAATGTGTTTATGATACCTGTTCCTGAAAGAGCATCGTGAAGAATACCTGTAACGATGATCCATGAAAGGAAGTGAGGTAAGTATGAAATTGTCTGAACTACCTTTTTGCCACCCTTTGATGCCATTTCATTCAAAAGAATAGCAAATACAATAGCCATAATAAATGTAACAGCAAGATTGATAATACCCATTGCTAAAGTATTTCTGATAACTCTAAGGAATGTTACATCTGAAAATAGTAACTTAAATTTTCCAAGTCCAATAAACTCTGAATGTAAAAGACCTGTAACTGGTTTATAATTTTGGAATGCCATCAACCAGCCACATAATGGTAAATAATAGAAAATAACACCATAGATGGTTATTGCAAGTGCCCAGAAAATTAAAACTTTCTGATGCTTAAAATCAACCATATTGAAAGATTTCGTTTTCATGATTTCCTCCCTAAAACTTTAAAACTGTGGCGAATCTCGCCTTCATCTAGGTATAAAGATAGCGGGCATGTGATATGCCCGCTAAGGGTTTATCTTTTCTACCTAAAACCTATTTAAATCTTATTCGTACTTAGCAGCTTCTTCCATTCTTCTTTCAAGCTCTGTCTGCATCTCAGAAATGAAATCCTCAGGCTTACACTCTTCGTATACGCCCATGTACTCGTTCCATCCCTTTTCGAAGTCCTTAGCCATAACAACCTTTGGAAGATACTGGTGCTTAATCTCACCCATCTTTGCCCAAGCTGTACCACCTGGTGTAGAAGTTGTCATTGTGCTTGAGAATGTGTACATTGGATACCAAGGTCCTGGAGCTGGAGTTGTACCAAGCATCTCTACGTATGTTTCAGCACCATAAGCCTCGAAGCACTTCTTGATTGGCTCTGAAAGACCATCGAAGAATTCCTGCTCCTGTC
>CAMJBT010000135.1 GCA_946403965.1 uncultured Pseudobutyrivibrio sp.
TGATGGATTCCTGTACAGTAGAAAATATACATGGGATAAAGTTTATAAGAGGGAAAACGAATGAGATTTACATACGAGCATTTTGAAATTAATAATGTATTAAAATTTAAAGCTGATCTGGCCAAGCAGGAAAAGGTGCAGGAAATTAGCAATAGACTGCTAGAGGAAGGTTTATATACAACTTGTCCAAAAGTTTTTAAGGTACTGGAAGATGGTCAACACTTTGATGTTTTACTTCCAATGAATCGAGAAGTTGAAAATGTACCAGATGGAATTGAGTACATCCAAAATCTTTGCTGTGATACTTGTATATATACAAGATATCTGGATTTTGATACAGACTATGATTCTATGTGGGAAGCATTGCAGGCATTTGCAGCACAGGAAAATAAGATAATAAAGTCTGTATATTTAGTGCAGATACCAATTCCTGGTGGCGTAGTAACAGATGTTTATGCGGAGGTATAATCAGCCCTATGGAAACTAAGTATATTTATAAACATGACAAGATGGTATACCGCCACGTATATAGTAAATCATATCTGTGTAGATACGATTTGTTTAATGAAGCGATGGAAGACTTTCTAAAAACAATGGAAATAATTGGTGTCAAACAAAGTCAGAACATGTTTTATTCAATTGATGAAGTGACATTTCAGGGGGTGGCCCTTATTACTATATATATGCCCGCAAAAGCATTTGTAGACTTTGATGACGAGGATACTTCATATAGTTCTTACTTTTATTTGGATGAAATGTTTTCCAAAATCATTGAGAAGCCAGAGCAGGCAGAAGCTAGCTGGGCGTCTATTACAATGTATCAAAAGTCAAAGGGGCTTCAAAAAAAGTCAGCTTTTTATCATGAAATACATATGGATAATAAAACTCCATATATTATGTTAAAAACTAAGTAAACTGGGGTGCATTTGAAAGGAATAAAGCAATGGAATTGATGAATGAGAATCGAAAGATGGAGATGTTAAATAACTTCTTGGTACCAGGTGAAAGTTTTAATGCCACTATGTGGGGCACTATTATGGCTGATGCAAAGGCAATTATGGGAATTGCAGCAGGAATGAAAGCACTTGGTATACCTGGTGCTGGTGGTGTAGGGGCTTTAGCAAATCAGTATTGCTATGTAGGTGTTTCAGACAATTACATTTCATTCTGTTGTATTTCTAATATGGATCCTAGCGTTATGACAGGGGGCTTCATTTTGTCATTTTCTGATATTGTAGAATCAAAGGTAAAGAAGGGATTGTTTGGTAGAAAAGTAGTAACTATCAAAACAAATTCTGGCAAAATGAATTTATCACTGGCTGGCAATACTATTGGAAGCAAATTAAGCAAAGAAAAGCAGATAGAGGGAATCGAGTATTTAGTAAATAGATTGATGTAAATGGTCAACATTTTTTGGACATATAAGAAAACGGATGGAGTTTGATGGCTCCATCCGTTTTTGTAGTTTATATTGTATTACAAGCAGGAAGCTTCGCTGAAAGCTCAGAACGAATATGATTGTGAGCAATTTGACCGTCAGTAACATTAAAGTACTGGTATGAATGAGTATTTAAAGTCTCGTTGATAGTATCATCACCGGTAATATCTACGTTGTAATAGTTTCCGCCGATTCTAACTATATTCCAAGCATGTTCTTCTCCATTGGCAACTCCAGTTACATAGTAACAAACAATTCCAAGCTTTTGACAGGATAACTGAAAGGCCCTTGAATAGCCTGCACACACGCTGGTTCCTTCCACTAATGCTGAATAAGCACTTTGGTGATTAGGATTCACAGAATTGTATGTGGCAAGGTCGCAAATCATATCATGAATAGCACGTTCTCTTTCCAAATCAGTAGGGAAGACTGCAGCCTTATCCACAATATTATTTATTGAATTATTGAAGGCAATAGTAGCCGATGCAAGTGCATCCTTGGATATGCAATAGCTAAGTTTTAATTGAATAACAAGATTGGATTTATTATATCCGTATTTGTAGGAAGTATTCACCCAAAACAGTTCAGGATGATCATTATATACCGCATTCATCGTGATATATAAATCATCATGTGATAGAGGTGTTACCAGCTTAAAGACGTTCTCATTAAAAGCAATGATATTACCATAAACCTGATTATAGACCTGCTGCTGTTCTTCGTTTAGAACGGTATTGTAAATATACATTTCACCGCCTGCATAAGTTTTGAAATCACAGTTGAGAAATAGTGCAGTTATTAACACTAGTGAACAAATGATTGATGTTATTTTGATAAATGTGTATTTATGTTGCTTTACCATATAACGACACCCTACTGTTAGATAAAAAGTCAATTTAATAGTGATGTAATATTATTATAACTGAAATTGTCAGATATTAAATGGAACAAGGCTAGAATTCACGGAAAAATCATAAATGATTAACAGTAAGAGAAAGAATGATTTTTATGTAGGTGCTAATATTAATTTACAATGAGCAGGTGTGTCCTTTAACGGTATTGGAGGAATAAAATGAGTTTTGTTGAATTTAAAAATGTAGGAAAAATATATAAGACTGGTGAGGTGAAAATCGAAGCTCTTCATGATGTGAGCTTTGAAATAGAAGAAGGTGAGTTTTGCATTATTGTAGGAGCTTCCGGTGCTGGAAAAACTACCATTTTAAATATCTTAGGTGGGATGGATACACTCACCAGTGGAGGCGTATATCTGGCAGATAGAGATGTGTCAGGATATTCATCAAGAGAGCTTACCAGCTATAGACGATATGACGTGGGGTTTGTATTTCAGTTTTATAATCTGGTTGGAAATCTTACTGCGAAGGAAAATGTGGAGCTGGCAGCTCAAATATGTAAAGATCCGATACCTGCTGAGGTGATACTTCAAGAGGTGGGATTAAAGGACAGGATGAACAATTTTCCAGCCCAGCTATCTGGTGGAGAGCAACAGCGTGTGGCCATAGCTAGAGCATTAGCAAAGAATCCTAAGCTTCTTCTTTGCGATGAGCCAACAGGTGCTCTTGATGATGAAACAGGAAGAGCAGTGCTTAAGCTATTGCAGGAGACCTGTAAGAATGGAAAGAAAACTGTGGTAGTAATAACTCATAATCATGCCCTTACCGCTATGGCTGACAGGGTGATTACTGTAAAATCCGGTACTATTGCAGATATGTATCTGAATGAAAGTCCGAAGAGTGTAGATGAAATTGAGTGGTAATATTCCCGTATGAGGTAATTTTATGTTAGCTAAATCTTCATTAAGAGAAATAAAAGAATCCCTGGGGCGATATATTGCTTTACTTATGATAATTGCCATAGGTGTAGGCTTTTTTGCAGGATTGAAGGTGACTGACCCAGCCTTAAGAGTGTCTATGCACAAATATTTCATGGACAATGAGTTTTACGATTTTCGGCTTATATCATCTTTGGGATTTGGTCAAGATGAAATAGATTATCTAAAAGAAAATATAGATGCAAGGTATGTGGAGGAATCCATTTCCTTTGATGTTATGATGCAATATCAAGATAGCGATTATGCTATGAAACTAATAAGTATGCCGAAGGAAATAAATAAGGTTGTACTTGTGGAGGGAAATTGGCCTAAATATGAAAATGAGTGTCTTGTAGATGCATCAGTATTTAAGGATTCAGAAGTATCGCCTATAGGAGATACCATATATGTTGCAGATTTAAATGAAAAGGAAGATAGAGACAGATTTAAATATAGCAGTTTTAAAATAGTGGGGGTGGTAAAGTCTCCACTTTATATCCAATATGAACGAGGAACAACATCTATAGGCACAGGTGTACTTGATGGATTTTTGTATGTGAAAGAGGAAGCCTTTAAAGATGGTTTTTATACTGATTGTTATGTAAAGCTTGATAGTGATCCGGAACTTTATTCAGATGAGTATGATAATCTGATAAAAGCTAATGAGAATGATATTCAAAAGATTCTTGATAAGGCAGCAGAGGCTAGGTATCAAAGTGTAGTAGGTGAAGCTCAGGATAAGCTTGATGATGCCAAGGCGGAGCTGGAGGAAAAAAAGACAACTACTGGTAAGGAGCTTCAGGATGCTAAATCTAAACTTGATGATGCAAAAAAGAAGCTTAATGATGGTAAGAAACAGATTGATGAGTATACTGAATTGGAGGTAGAGCTTACAGATGGCTTGGACCAGATGCTTGCAGGTATCAATCAGATGGACCAGCTAAGGGTTATGTCTCCTAATATGGTTGATGAGGAACAGTATAATGCTCTTGTAAATGATTATCAGGAAAAGTCTGCACAGTTGTACACACTTCAATCAAGCCTGAAACAGGCAAAGGCAGATTATGAATCTGGGTTGAAGGAGTACAATGACGGTGTCAAAGAGTATGAGGACGGATTAAAGGAATTTAATGATAGGATTGCGGAGGCAGAAGCTGATATAACCGATGCTCAGGAAGAGATAGATGATATAGAGGAGGCGGATACATATCTTCTAAAGAGAGACAGCAACGCTGGTTATGTATGTTTTGAGAGCGATTCCACTATCGTTGGAGCTATAGGAAATGTATTTCCTATATTCTTCTTTTTAGTAGCAGCGCTGGTATGCATGACTACCATGAATCGTATGGTAGAAGATCAGCGCACACAGATAGGAGTGCTAAAGGCATTGGGCTACAGCAACGGAGCAATAATGGGGAAGTTCGCATTCTATTCTGGATCCGCTGCATTCTTTGGGACAGTTATAGGATTTGCTCTTGGTACATTTGGGTTCCCGCAGGCTATCTGGTATGCATATCAGATGATGTACAATACAAGGGGAGTTGACTACTACTTTGATCCAATGATGCTTATTATAAGCTTTATTGTTTCTTTACTATGTTCTGTAGGAGTGACACTAGTATCATGTCGAGTTGAGATGACAGAGATGGCTGCTTCACTTATGAGACCAAAGGCGCCAAA
>CAMJBT010000136.1 GCA_946403965.1 uncultured Pseudobutyrivibrio sp.
CCATACCATACTTCTTTGAAGCATCATCACATGCGTGGAAGATACCTTCCATGATTCCCTTAAGCTTAGAATCAACTTCTTCGAATGTCCAGTGAAGTCTCTCTGAGTTCTGAGACATCTCAAGTGCTGATGTAGCAACACCACCTGCATTAGCAGCCTTAGCTGGTCCGAAGAGAACGCCAGCATTCTGGAATGCAGCAACAGCCTCTGGAGTTGAAGGCATGTTAGCACCCTCTGCAACAGCTGTAACGCCGTTTGCGATAAGCATCTTAGCATCTTCCTCATTGAGCTCGTTCTGTGTTGCACATGGAAGAGCGATGTCTACCTTGTACTGCCATACACCATGCTCACCATTCTTCTTCTCATGATACTCAGCATTTGTTCTTGTCTTAACATATTCTGAAAGACGTGCTCTCTTAACTTCCTTGATTTCCTTAAGAAGCTCAAGATCGATTCCCTCTGGATCGTAAACCCAACCTGTAGAATCAGAACATGTAACTGGCTTAGCGCCAAGCTGATAAGCTTTTTCAATAGCGTAGATAGCAACATTACCAGCACCAGAAACAGCTACTGTCTTTCCTTCGAATGTTGTGTTCTTTGCAGACTTAAGCATCTCCTGTGTGAAGTAGCATACACCATATCCTGTAGCCTGTGTACGAGCAAGTGAACCACCGTATGAAAGTCCCTTACCTGTAAGTACACCTGTAAACTCATTGCGAAGTCTCTTGTACTGGCCATACATGAAACCAATCTCACGAGCGCCTACACCGATGTCACCAGCAGGAACGTCTGTATCAGCACCAATGTGCTTAGCAAGCTCTGTCATAAATGACTGGCAGAATCTCATGATTTCCATATCTGATTTGCCCTTAGGATCAAAATCAGAACCACCCTTACCACCGCCGATTGGAAGTGTTGTAAGTGAATTCTTGAAGATCTGTTCGAAACCTAAGAATTTAATTACTGAAAGGTTTACTGAAGGATGAAGTCTAAGACCTCCCTTGTATGGTCCGATAGCTGAGTTGAACTGTACTCTATATCCACGGTTAACCTGAACCTTACCATTATCATCTACCCAAGATACTCTGAACTGGATGATACGCTCTGGCTCAACGATACGCTCAATGACACCAAGCTCCTCAAGTTTTGGATTTGCTGCAACAACTGGCTCTAAAGACTCGAGAACCTCGCTAACAGCCTGAAGGAACTCCTTCTGCTCTGCGTTTCTTGACTCTAATCCATCATAAACACGCTGTAAATAACTACTTTTAAAATTCATTTGTTTATATTCTCCTTTCAGTAAAAACGTTCAGTATGCGCGGACATTTGTCTTTCCTGCGCGACCTAGAACAGATTTTACATCATTTAGCACTTTAGTGCAATAAATTTTTTTACTAATTTTCAACTGATTTGAAAAACTTATTTAGACATTAATTTCCGCTGTAAGTCCAAGAATATCCTTGTTGGCTTCAAGGATAGGATTTATCACATCACGAAGGTATACCTCTACTTGACGTGGACTACGTCCTACATATCTGCTTGGCTCCATTGTAGCCTCAAGCTCCTCAAGTCCCATTGGGAACTGGTCATCTTCAGCAATAAGCTCAAGTAGATTATTTTCTTTACCCTCAACCTTTACGTTCTTTCCAGCTTCCATTGAAAGTGTTCTAATCTTCTCGTGAAGTTCCTGACGATTTCCGCCAAGCTTAACAGCATCCATCATAATGTTCTCTGTTGCCATAAATGGAAGCTCTGACATAAGACGTTTTGTGATAACTTTATCATAAACTACCAGACCATCTACAACATTAAGGCAAAGATCAAGAACACCATCTGTTGCAAGGAAACCTTCTGCAATAGATAGACGCTTGTTTGCAGAATCATCAAGTGTACGCTCAAACCACTGTGTTGCAGATGTGATGGCAGGATTAAGAGCATCAATCATGACATATCGGCTAAGTGAAGCTATTCTCTCACTTCTCATAGGGTTACGCTTGTACGCCATGGCAGATGAACCAATCTGACTCTTCTCAAATGGCTCTTCCACTTCCTTAAGATGCTGAAGAAGTCGAATATCATTTGACATCTTATGTGCTGATGCAGCAATTCCAGCCAATATATTAGATACTCTTGTATCAACCTTACGTGAATATGTCTGACCTGAAACTGGATAACAAGCTTCAAATCCCATCTTCTTTGCTATTGTTGGATCAATCTTGTCAATTGTCTCGTTATCCCCATTAAAAAGCTCTAAGAAGCTGGCTTGAGTACCAGTTGTACCCTTTGAACCAAGAAGCTTTAATGAAGAAAGCACATAATCCAAATCCTCAAGATCCATAACAAACTCATTAAGCCAAAGTGTTGCACGCTTTCCAACTGTAGTTGGCTGTGCTGGCTGGAAATGAGTAAATGCAAGTGTAGGCTGTGCCTTGTATTTCTCTGCAAAATTTGCAAGCTCTGCAATAACATTTACAAGCTTTCTTCTAATAAGAAGAAGTGCATCACGCATGATAATAATATCTGTATTGTCACCAACATAGCAGCTTGTAGCTCCAAGATGAATAATACCTGCTGCCTTAGGACACTGTTGACCATAAGCATATACATGACTCATAACATCATGTCTTACTTCTTTTTCGCGAGCCTTTGCAACATCATAATTAATATCTTCAATGTGTTGCTTCATCTCATCAATCATATCCTGTGTGATGACTGGCTTTCCATCCTGAGACAATCCTAATTCCATCTCAGTTTCTGCAAGTGCAATCCAAAGTCTTCTCCATGTAGAGAATTTCTTGTCCTGTGAAAAGATGTACTGCATCTCCTTGCTGGCATATCTCTCTGAAAGAGGGCTGGTGTATCTATCTGTACTCATATTCTCTCCTTATTTATCGTATTCTCCTCGTATATCACCTTCTGGTGGGGCAATAGGATATTTTCCATCAAAACATCCATGACAAATCTCAAGACCATCCACCATCTGAGACAATCTATCAAAACCAAGATATGCCAATGAATCAGCACCTATGATTTCGCAGATTTCCTCTACTGTATGGTTGTAAGCAATAAGCTGCTCTCGACATGGCACATCAGTACCAAAATAACAAGGCCACAAAAATGGTGGTGATGAAATTCTAACATGAACCTCTGTTGCTCCAGCATCACGAAGCATCTTTACAATTCTATCCGATGTGGTACCACGAACAATTGAATCATCTATCATAATGATTCTTTTTCCATTAACCACCTCTCTCAGCGCATTAAGCTTCACCTGAACTGAAGACTCTCTGCTCTTCTGCTTTGGCTTTATGAAAGTTCGTCCTACATAACTATTCTTTATAAAGGCAGTTCCATATGGAATACCTGATTCTAAAGCATATCCTTGAGCTGCTGCGTTACCTGATTCAGGAACGCCAACTACTAAATCTGCTTCTACTGGAGAATCCTGAGCAAGGAATCGACCAGCTTTAATTCTTGCTTCATAAACAGACTTACTATCGATGTTGCTATCTGGTCTTGCAAAATAAATGTACTCAAAAATACAACGAGCGTGCTTTTCCTTTGGAATACATCTACTCTTGTCAGATTTAATACCGAAATCTGGAGAAATAGTAACTATTTCTCCTGGCTCAATATCTCTGATAAACTTTGCTCCGATTGTATCTAGAGCACAGCTTTCAGATGCAATTACGTAAGCATTATCACGCTTTCCAATACAAAGTGGTCTAAATCCCTGTGGATCACGAGCAGCAATAAGCTTACGTGGTGACATTACTACAAGAGAATAAGCTCCTTTAATTTTGTCACATGCTCTAGCTACAGCTTCTTCTACAGTGGCACTCTTGAGACGCTCTCTTGCAATAATATAAGCAATAGTCTCTGAATCGATAGTGGTCTGGAAAATAGCACCTGTCATAGAAAGCTCATCGCGAAGCTCCTCGGCATTTATAAGATTGCCATTATGTGCCATTCCCAGAATACCCTTTACATAAGATAAAACCAGTGGCTGTGCATTCTCCCTGCAAGAAGAACCTGCAGTTGAATATCTAGTGTGACCTACACCGATATCTCCATGCATATTCTCAAGAATATCCTGATTGAATACTTCATTTACTAGTCCCATGTCTTTGTGTAAAGCATAGTTGCGCTTTGGACCATTTGTATCAGACACTGCTATACCACAGCTTTCCTGACCTCTGTGTTGAAGAGCAAATAATCCATAATAAATAGAGGAGGCAACATCTCCACCATCGAAATCATACATCGCAAAGACGCCGCACTCCTCATGCAAATCGTCCCATGGAGTATCCTTTAAATTAAAATCTCCCATTAAAATCTCCTAAATACTATGGGTTCAACATACTAATAGAAGAATTTTCATCGTTTTCACTATACTCTAAAAAACTTCTTTAGTATGTTTCCCCTCACTTCTTTGACTCCTTAAATTGCCCTTTCAGCAAAAACTACACTTCAAGTGATTTACCTGTGAGAAGTGCGTAAGCTTCAAGGTACTTATCGATAGTCTTATCGATTACATCCTGTGGAAGCAAATAATCAGACTCTGGGTTTGCTTTTAGCCAATCACGTACAAACTGCTTGTCGAAGGATGGCTGTCCATGACCTGCTTCATAACCTTCAAGTGGCCAAAAACGAGAGCTATCTGGTGTAAGCATCTCATCAGCAAGAACAATATTACCATTCTCATCGAGACCAAATTCAAACTTTGTATCAGCGATGATAATGCCCTTTGTAAGAGCATAATCAGCGCACTTCTTGTAAAGAGCAATTGTATTGTCACGAAGTGCAGTAGCATACTCTGCACCGTGACCTGGGAATTCTTTTTCAAGAACCTCTATAGAACGCTCGAAAGAGATATTTTCATCATGATCACCAATTTCTGC
>CAMJBT010000137.1 GCA_946403965.1 uncultured Pseudobutyrivibrio sp.
CCGCCCGCGCCTACGACCGCATCCTCAAAGTCGCCCGCACCATCGCCGACCTCGAAGGCACCGCCGACGTCCTCGACCACCACATCATGGAAGCCATCGCCTACCGCAACCTCGACCGCCCCACCTACCTCGGGAGTAACATATAAAGTTCTGGACTAGGCTTAAAGTTTTCTGTCAATAGTTAAATAGGAATATCGACTTATTTGTTCTATTACGAACTTGTTAGTAGTATTTTTTCAGGAATCTTTAATTTTAATGTGTGGTCCATGTGAAATAACAAATTTGATTTCATAATTACTTAATACAATAGATACTTTGTTTTTCATATATGTATTTTTGTCTATTTCATTATCTAAAGATTTTTCTTTTGTACATAAAAAATCAGGATAATCACTATCACGTTTTCTAACTTCAAATTTTTGTTGTTTTAATTGATGTACTAAACGATTTAGAAAATCCAAGTCGAATTTTCCTTTAAATGTAATGTATTGACTTCTTTCGCAAATATCATTAAATGCTTCATACTGAATGTCATTTATATCGACTGTCAGATAGTCATGCTTAGAAATATTCCCATCATCACTGATATCATCAACATAGAATATATACGAAATGGTATTATCAATATGGCTTCCTGTTTCTATTTTCTCAAAACCTGCTTTTTGTAAAGCCTGAGCAAAATCATCTCTTAATTGATAACAACCATTATTATCTATAGTTAATAAATTATTAGGTGATATGAAGTCAAGAACCGCTTTTCCCCTTTGCTTTTGTTCATTTCGTTTTTGTTCTACTTCATTTTTCAAACGTTCTTCCTCTTGTTTCTCTTGTTTCAAACGATCTTCTTCTTGCTGGTGGTATTCTGCTATTTGATTTTTCATATCTGTAATCGCATTGACTCCTGGCAATAAGCCTATAAATATTGCAATAACTAGAAGTACCCCATAATAGAATCTAGATCGTTTATCTGCAGATAGTTTTTGGTGATATAAAGAGACTTGTCTTGTCAATTCTGAATTTCTTGTATCTACTGTTTTCAATAGTCTTTTCTCCAATTCGGCCCTATAAGGTTCTATCATAGGGCTGTTTAGGGACAAGATATTCTGTAATCGTTCATTCTCTTTAGATATTGACTTATTTTTTGATATTCTTGATTGAATCTCACTTTCGGTATGTTTTATGTCACTTATGAGATCGTCTTCTTCTTGTTGTTTAAAGTTCATTCTTATGCCAAAAACGCATGATGGTATAGCAATTATCACACTTGACCAGAGGATGACAGGACGGCTAATACATAATCCATAAAACCCTAATCCTAATGCAAATAACAAAAGGGAAAAACAGCTCCAACCGAAAAAAGTCAAGTTGATTCTTGGTTTGATATTAATTTTCAGGCTTTCTGTATTCAAGTGTTCTGCTTTAAAGTCGATTTCAGCATCTGATGGGCGTGGAATCTCAGTGCTAAAAGGATAACCACTTTTCCCAGATGCATAACTAACATACTTTTTGCCATTGTATTCATAAGTAAATTCCCAACAAGCAACCAATACACAAAAACATTTTAAATTACTATAAGTAAAGGACCAGCTTAAATCTCTATACTTTTCAGGCAGTTGTTTTTCTACTGCTATTTCAGCAGTATTTTCAATTTTACCTTTTATAAATGTATTATCTTTTTCAATGTCTACATTATAAACGATAGCTTTCTTATCAATTTTTGATTGAAGGAAATCCTCCATTTCGTACTTATTCACATAGGGTTCTGGTTTATCTGATAAAGCCTTAGTTGATATTCCAAATGAGCCAGCAGCCTGACCATTCATTGGGATTGGGATATATTCATCCTTAATGCATGACCATGGAGCACTAAATTCGCCTTCAAAAAACCACACAGGAATATAGACTTTTCTCGCTATAATCTCTGGATTTGCAACGAGTAATGCTCTATTATATCCAAAGACAATTTCTCTTACAAGCTTCTGTTTGGCATTCTCTTCTGATGCCTCAAACCTAACTATTTTATCAAATTTGATGTTCTTCTTATCTTTGGTAACTTCACTATTCAATTGAGGTAAGGAACCTCCGCAATAAGGACAATTCTTACTTTTAAACGCCTTTTCATCTATTGGAGCCCCACAATTTGGACAATTCAGTTTTTCATTTTCCATTAAATAAACATTGATTAAAAGGTCTTTTTAATTGCTTTTCTGAAACTTTTTAATGCAACAAATTTTGGCTTTTTATGATGTAAGTAACTGTTGTTCCTTGCATCTTTAGCTGCCTCCTTCTTTGAGTCACCTTTCTTGTCGGTAATAAAAGAGTCAATTAAGTTAAACGGTGCGTCAAAAACTCTCACAGATATAGCGGTAAAAATTTCAGCAGCATTTTGAGCATCTTCGCCACAATCTATTGAATAGTAGAGCAACCCAGAGTTATCTTTTTCCATATGAAAAAGCTTATAGCAGTCCAATTGTTTGAAGCGATCTAACTCTTCTCCGAAATCAGTAAAAATCAATTGCATCATCAAGTGGGGTTGACCATCGTTAAGCGATCCTTTAAATACCTCCTCCCCATCATAATGACTAAAAACACAATTGGTGATGGGAATACATTCAGTTTCAAAAACCTCTTTCAAGTCTTCCCGGACATTCATGTTCTTATCCCAAAAATTGATATATGTATCTACCATTTGTGAGGGTTTGGTTCTTTGGAATGAAAGGTTGTTCTGAAGTTCTTCTACAAGACCCACAAAAACTGCCATTTCCTCTTTAGGTGTTGTTATAGTCTCTATTTCTAATGGATGCTGTTGTGTTTCTTCAGTCATTCTTTTTTCTACTTGTTTGATAACTGGTGTTCCACATGCTGGACAAACCTCAGATGCAGCGCCCATCACACATCCACATTTAATACATTGAATTGTTTCCATTGTTTTAATTGATTTTTTTTGAGAT
Organism: uncultured Pseudobutyrivibrio sp.; assembly: GCA_946403965.1. Taxonomy (GTDB): domain Bacteria; phylum Bacillota; class Clostridia; order Lachnospirales; family Lachnospiraceae; genus Pseudobutyrivibrio. The sequence continues at coordinate 2,952 of CAMJBT010000137.1, forward strand.
AATATTTGTTATTATTAATAGTATTACTTCAAATGTAATTAGAAAGATTACGAGTATCAGCCACCAATTATCTTTAAACCTATTAGGGGCAATCAACGAGAACACAAATTCAAATGTCCCAGCGATGACAAACAGCACCATCAATGAAAGTTTGAAAGCGTCTTTTAGATGGATAGCATTTATCAAATAGAGCAAAAAGCCCGTTATCGCAATGACCATACTGCTCATCGCAACATTGCACCATCCATAAAAAGAGAGAATTGCACCTGCCAATAAGTTGGCGACGAGCAATATAGCGCATGAAAATATTATTATTTTTTTCATTCTCTTCGACTATTTAATCAGTTGGTATTGGTGGAGGGCAATCTTCTTCAAAGAAATGTTTAAACTCATTCATTTCTCCAATCTTTATCCATTGTTTGAGACCCTTCTTCCAAATGAGTGTATTCTCACCAATCTTGCCATAGGTTATTTCTTGCTCGATCTGTTCAAAACCAAATGGACCCTTTCGCTCACCTTTGATAGCTAAGTAATAATCAATGGTGGGTAATGGTGGTATTTCATCCACGTTCTGGGTATTGGTGTTGATGGTCTTAGCACTAATAGCTCCAACAACGCCGCCAATGCCCACTCCCGCACCAATGCCGACTGCAGCGCCGGCAATACCACTATCGTTCTCGGCGGCTTTCTCTAGCACGTCAAACGAACGGGTCATCTGATAGTTTTCTCGCCCAATGATCTTGATTTCGGCAGCGGCATCCTTTGATTCCTTCAAGCGCACAAAGCTAGGGTCGCTCTCGTTGACCGTTATTGAAATGATGTTAAACAACGATAACTCGAGGCCATATTTCCTGAAAACGTCAGCAATAGCAATCTTGGCATATTCTGCCAGTTCCTCAACGTTTGAGTTGATGTTGAGTATCGACAGGTTATCTTGCTTCATCTTGTTGTAGATGATAGACGTGAGCTTTGACAGAATCACACCTCGAAAATATTCTGCCACTTTGCTTGTCGCAAATGATGGCATATTGCCCACCAGACGCTCAAGGAAAACACGAGGCTTCGCTATTCTGAAACCATATTGACCAAATGCGCGAATCGGGACGATGACCTCGTATTTCGGATCTTCGACCTGCAACGGGGACTGGGTGCCCCACTTGCAATCAAGAAACTCAACTTGATTGACAAACCAGACATCAGCCTTAAAGGGTGTTTCGTTGTTGAACGGAACGTTGATGAGTTTTTCCAGCAACGGAATGTTTTCTGATTTGATCGTATAGGTTCCACATATAAACTCATCACAAATCTTACCACCTTTCACAAAGAAGGCAGTCTCGCCTGGATACACAACCAACTGTGAACCTAACCTTAAATTGTCAGATTCAAACTTATGCACAACCTCTTGTGCATTATTCTCCCACTGGATTATATCAACAACGTCCATAATAGTATAGTTTTAATTTTCCTTCTCAAGAAAAAGACGGCTCTTTTGATGAAAACTTTCCTCCATCGGTAGGCGGACTTCGGCCTAAGTATGACTGCAAATATAGTTATTATTTCGCAATGATGCTCATTTTGCTTGCTTTTCTTTACTCACTGGCTCCAAATATTGTGATTAAGTATTATCTTTGTGGTTGTGAATGGCTTTATGATACGTATTTTGGTCGTTTTGGGGGCTTTATGGTTGACTATAAGGCTATTGCATTGGCACAAGTTTTTCCGCTTGGATGAACTGCCAGAGTTCAATCGTTCCGTTTTGGAGGTGATGCGGCAGCCGTTGGAAGACAGGATTATCAGTATTAGTAGAGCAAAATACAGCACCGAATATCCCGCCTCGTTTATGCTCGTGGCTTCGATGAATCCGTGCCCCTGCGGTTACTACGGACACCCCAAGAAGAAATGCGTCTGCAACGAGTACCAGCGCACCCACTACATGAGCAA
>CAMJBT010000138.1 GCA_946403965.1 uncultured Pseudobutyrivibrio sp.
ACGGCGGCTTGCATCTTGCGCCACTGTGCTTCGGTGACTTCGAGTTTGTCAATGCAGAGCGGGTTGTAGATGTCGCAGTCCACCATCCACGGATTCATGGTCATGGAGCAATGGGTTTTGAGTGGTCCATTGATGCCACGCACAACTCCGCTTTCCTCGTAGAATGGGCAGGCGCTACTACACTTCACGCCTCCCTTTCTTAATGCTACGATTAACATCTCCTCAACTGTTTGATACCGTTAACCACTTTCGACATTTGCATCTCGCACAGATTGTCGCCCATCTGATCAACTTGCGATGCCAGGATGTCGGCGAGTTCATGACCATTGGCATAATCCGTGTGCGGGATATACAATTCCAACTTGATGTGCGTGTCATTGGCGCTCACTTTACCATAACGGCATTTGTCCAACACCAACCAGTGCTTCTCCGGATGCACCTCGTGCTTGTGCGCACCTCGCTCGATAAATGTGAACCGATCTTCCCCATTCCGGCAGAGTGTTCCCTTGCGGCTGTCCATCACTTTCAAATCACTTCTTTTCATTTGCGTCTGTAAATCGACGCACAAATACATTTGCTTTTTCATTGTTGCGAAAAATTTCTGCTTGGCTTTTGCTTTACGAAAGGCCTTTCACGTGTACACAAGCTATACAAAAACTTTCGCGTTTTTAATAATGTTTATAACCGGTCTCTTACCGATTTCGACTGCAAAATTAGTACAAAAAAAGCAGCTACGAAAATCGTAACTGCATTTCGGAACTACTTAGAACCGGATTTCTATTATTTGGAACTAAATGGAACTAATTGGTACTTGTTCCGTGGAACTGAATGGAAATAATCGTTTGAGCGATTGACCGCGAAATAAGAACTATAGTGTGCGGTACTTGGAAAGATTTCTCGGACCAAACTTGAGGTGGAAATGCTCATTGAGCAAACGATGTAGCGTGCTCGTCTGTAAGTTCTTTGTGTCCACATAGCCCAGTGCCTCATTTGTGTTGATGCATTTCATCAGTTTTGGAGCACTGACACAAGCGCTTTTTAGTTCGTTTTCCACTTCTTGCGCATGACCTGATATAATCGCATACTCCGTGATACAAGAGAAATACGGATTGGTCGTCGGAAGATCTTCTTCTTTTTCGTTCTTTTCAAAAATGGGTTCTTCTGTTACTTCAACTCCTAAGTTTTTTTGCAGATATTTAATAAAGAGCCGTTCGTATTGTAACAACATTTGCTGCACGTCGTCAGGAAAGGCATTCCAAAGCTTAGACTTACCGAGTTTTTTGCTTTGTGCTATTTCAATATCCAACATCTTGCGCATTGAATAACCCACCTCTTGCTCAAATTCGATATCTTCAAAGGCTAATTTGGCCATTAAGGCAGGAAGCGCAATATCTAAGTATGTAGCAAACAAGAACTCCCCTGGTACATGAAGGTGCTTGGGCAAACATTCATCATTCAGTAGCTTCATATGAGGAGCCGTAAGGCCAACTACTGTAGCCCAATTCTCTTCATACCAGTCTATACTGAAAATTTTTCTTCGTACAGCATCTTTAAACATCGCATTTATGACCGATGCCATAAATCCATATATGCCTAATGGCTTTGTGTAAGCTTCAGCGTCTTCGTCGTATTCCTCCAATTCATTGTGATCCTCGTCTTCGTATGGTTGGAAAACCTCCTCCAAACGCATCAAATCAGTGCCTTGACGAGGATCTTCCAGATTCAAATCATCTGATAACAAATTGGATTTTGCGACAAACATAATCTCATGTTCTCCTTTCTTCGGAAAGTAATAGAAATTTTCTTTCCACCCGTCCCATAGCGCATCTGGAGTAAACAGAATATTGGGAACAACACCACGGTTCATCATCTCCGGATGAAGAAAAGTCTCACCATCAATGCAGAAATCAGCACTTATATTCTTGATCACAAAACAAGCTACTTCCACACCATATACTTCATAATCATAATCCGCTAACTTCACCGTTCCGAAGACCTTTCCTCGATCATCCTCTTCAATAGATAATATATATGGCAACGAATATATCCAATCTCTCACTACTCCATAACGAGAATCCAAATCGTCCAAATCTACAAATTTCTTTGCGTACTCTTTTGTAAATACATGATGAATATCAATGCTCTTATCTAGCACTGACTTCACTACGGCTTCAACTATGCCGTACAGTTTCTTTTCCTTACGTTGCTCTTTTCTTTCTTCTTCTGTCATGTTTTACCACATTTATGTGTGAATCTGTGAATGTGTGAATATACCTACAATCTATGCTAACTATGTCTCGCTTAGATCGTAGGTACTAATAATGGAACATCAACAGTAGTGTGTTTATTTTTGTCTTTCGTCTAATACTACCTCTGCGTTCTTGTAGAGCGATGGAATATCCGTATATCGGATACGGAATTTGGTGCTAATTCAAGTTAAAATAGTTCATTAACTTTAGGCTCTTATGCAGTTGCATTTGGACTACAAACTTTATTCCTTCTGGTGTTAAATAAATACAAGTATCGTTTTTAGCCAACAAACCTAAATCAATCGCATAATTCGAATACATCTTAGCCCCGTACATTTTCGCAGTTTTTGTTTGCCAGTCTAATGATTTTCCTGAATAAACGGCAAAATACTGCTCTAATTGCGAAATAGGAACCGGATAGCAAGACTTTGATAAAGTAAATACGCACTCTACGATTGATGCTATTCCTAATGACACGCAAGAAGCGTACGGATTTTGCATTACATAATCCTTCAGTTGCTTTGCTTGGTCTTCACTTAACGCCTGCTCTAAATAATCATCCTTTGCAGCAACGTAATTTTCTCCTAATTGCGTAAGTACTATATAATCACCGTTTTTAGACCAATTTAATAAACCTAATTCATTTGCAAAACGGATTTTATTGTACAACGTTTTAGAAGATCCGCCGACAATTTCCTGTAATTCCTTAATTGAATTAGTCTCGGTAAGATGATAAATGAATTTGTTTATGAGATGCATATTCCAAATTCCAATATCAATTGGCTTAAGTTCCGAGAAAGATGTTATTGGTTTAAGTCGCTCACTATAGAAGTAATTGAGAATGTCTTCCGGATTATATTCTTGCAGTAAAATATTGTGAGATTCTATTTCTTCTCTTCCGTTTTTAGTTGCTTTCGGCATTAACAAGCACGGCACGATATCTCCACTGATCAGTTTGCCTTGTTGTTGCATTTTTTGCAAATCTTTCTTGTAATCCAAGACTTGCGTAATAAAACGCTTTTGAAAAGTTGCAACTTTTAGTTCTATTAGAAACAAGAATTGCTGATATGTATACAACATATCTAATCTGCCAGAAGGAACTATAATTTGGCGACCGATTAGTCGAGGTTCTTCCTCCATTCCAAAAGTACGTTGAACTAATGATGGCGAACTAACCAAAATGTCTTCTATTTGTTTCTCGCGGATTTCCATTATTCATCAATGAACGGGTAAAACTCTTGTTCTGTGCAGATATTTCTATGCTTTAAGACATTCCACACTTTATCGCGAACTTGTGCGATACTATCTATGTCCCACTCAATTTCTTTATCATTTGGGATAAGCGAATTGATAAAATCAAATGTGGCGTTATCCACAAAATCTTGGCGCTCTATTTGCTTGCTCGATAAGTTCATTATATTCTGTTAATTTACTACCAGATCAATGCATTTATCTGGCATTTGGCGTAATACCTCTAAGCAATCGCCATTGATAATTTTATTGAGATAATCTTCTAACATACATATTTAGCCAAAATCGACTGCAAAATTACAAAAAAAAATCCACATACGCAAATTTTAATCCAAATTTTTGTGTGAGAATCGTTCACACATTCACACATTCACACAAAATTTTGAGAGCCGATTTTGGTCATAATAAATATATAATATAATTATTATATTATTATGGAGATTTTTTCAACGGACACAGATGCGTGAATCTGTGAATCTGTGAAAAATGCATTTTTTTGATTTTTTTTTGCGGAAAAATTTGCAAAAGGCAATTTCTTCATAATATCTTTGCAGCGTAATTGAAAAGAGGACAAAGATAGCATAAACATAGGATAAACATACGTTCACATATGGCACGCGTAAGAATACCGGACGGGATGAGCCCCGAACAGACAGCAGCAGAACTCGCCACCATCGGCGTTACGATGGGACAACGGTTGCGAGACGGTACGTACAGAGCCTACGTCCGTAAAGAAAACATGCAACTATTTATTAACCACATAAACCAGCAAAACTATGAGCAAAGCGAAAATCCTTAAGATCATCGTTTCCGTTCTGATCGCGGCATTGACGGCGTTGGGCGCGGCAATCGGACTGAATTCGTGCAATGTGGTGCGAACCATCACGAACAAGTCTGAGTATTACCAGCGCGGCGACACCTCGGTCATGATTCAGACGAGGACGACGGAGTCGTATGACGCCTCCAAAAAATGAGCGCGGCAAGCCGCTCAATGATGAGCCTACGGCTCCGAATGAGCGCACCTACGGTGCTCAATGATGCAAGCAAGCTTGCGGGAAAAAGACGTGAAGGATGCGCGTCTTAAAAGAAAGCATCCAACCTAAACCTTAATTATTTTTACCCTCACATCTGGCTTTGAGGGGCTCTCCAACTCGGGATTTAAAACGTAGTTTTGAAGACCGAAGAGCGAGGGCATTACGGAGCGTAATCGAGCGACGAGGTCGCGAGTCACGCGAGTAATAGCCAGCAGCGAATGGGAATTGTAAAGTATTCACCGGGTATTGAGTACGTAAAGGGCTCGTTATCCAAACCGAAAAAGCAAGACGGTCACAACCACG
>CAMJBT010000139.1 GCA_946403965.1 uncultured Pseudobutyrivibrio sp.
CATCCTTACCTACGAAACCTGTTACTGCGAAATTGTTCTCGATCTTTTTCATTTTCTTGATTTTTTAGAAGTGAAACATTTATTTTTTACGTTGCTTTAAGAGTTGGCAAGGAAAGTATGGAATGCAAGGAATTACCGATTTATTTCACCCCGGGCATGGAAAAGTTTTTATTGGCTGTTACAGACGGCAAAAAGTTTTTGGAAAAAGTCGAGGAATAAGGATGCTGGTACTTGCAGAATACGGCTTGCACTAACTTTGCAACGGAAAAAGTAAGTGTTGTCATTTCGTCAGAAAAAGCAATAAATGAAGAAGTCGGAATATGAACAATTCTGTGACAGAAACGAAAAGGAGGATGCCAGTCTGACCAATGCTCCATGTAGTACGTCATGACCATCGGACGTAGAAGGACAAAGCGAAATCATAGCAAATTATTCCGCTATAAGAAGGAAGCATATAGAACATGGATTGCACTTCAACAAACAAAGGATGTAATGCTGTGAAAGGTTACAAACAAAGACAAAGAAGGTCAGAAAAGGTTCAACAAAAGACGGCCTTACAAAGTATTAATGAGTTTAACAAGAGAGAAGGAAGATGTTCAGAAAGAGGAGAAGTAAGGTTAAGTAAGTATATAATACAATCCGTAAACGAATAAAGCCACACCCAAAAAGAAATGGGTGTGGCTTGTTTATAAATTCGATTTGACATCTAACTGACAACTACTCTCATCGGACAATCCTTATACATGCCCAACTGAATGTCATATTTTTGAGCGGCTTGCTTTTGACAAAAACTCTTTGAGACACTTAAATAACTTAATTTCTTGCAACCACTAAACAAAGACTCCATGTTCGTGACTTTAGACATGTTAAACACCGAAATGTTCAAATCGGTTATTTTGCTACAATTCATGAACATTTCTTTCATTGACGTAACCTTTGAAGTATCAAATAATCCAACATATATAGAAGTCAAACTTGAACAGTTCTTGAACATACAGTCAAGTTCTGTTGCATTTTTTGATCTTAGATTGTGCCGTAACGAAGTCAATTTTTTGCAGCCATTGAACATATATCCCAATGAAGTTGCATTTGAGGAATCAAAATTCTGAATGTCAAGGCTTTCCAATGAGACACAATCAAAAAACATACTAGCCATTCTCTTGACTTTAGAAGTTTTGAAATGGCTTACATCTAAGGATGTCAATGATCTGCAACCACGGAACATATTCCAAGTATCAGTAACATTCTCAATTGTGAAACTACTAGGGAGTTTGAGAGATTTTAAAGCATAACAGAACAAGAACATTTGGCCTGTGTACAACAGACTATCAGATCGCATTTCGGAAGGGAACACAATAGAAGCCAGTCCTGTACAATAGCCAAACATAGAAAACATAGATTGACAATTCTTTGTATAGAAGGAAGATATGTTCAAAGATGTCAGGGATGCGCATTCCCAGAACATACTACCCATAGTTTTAACTTGACCTGTGTTCATCTTTGACAAATTCAAAGATTTGAGTTTTTTGCAACACATAAACATATTTTCCATACTTGTACATGCAATCATGTTCAATTCCCCAATTTCGATAGTCTCGACATTCTCAAAACCGCGGAACATTTCTCTACAGTCAGGAATATATGTTTTAACGCTGTCTGCCAAGATATATGCTACGTTGTTGTATATATAAACACCTGTTCTTGTTGAGTTTTTAGTATCTGCAGAACCTCTTCTAGTTCCATAATTTACAGCAGAAGGGTAGTTCTTCTTTAAACCATAGATAATCTTGGTTATAGTTCGATTTCCTGTGGTGGTGTCCTTGCTGTTCTTTATCAGTTTGTTCAATTCTGCACCTGATTTCAAAACATAATCAGGGTACATGTAACTGATGAATTTCTTGTCGATGTCAGATAGAACAGTATTATTTGGGAAACTGCTAACATCTCCACTTTTTATGAACTCCTTAGGGATATAATAGCACATGATAGACTTTGTATCTGGTTCTGAGTAGATACACGATGATGTTGACAATACTGAAAAGACATTATTGTCTACTGTTGCTTTGTCCCAGCCATCACTTTGGGCATAATATTTATATACATATTCTTTATCCCATACAATGTCATGATTTGGAAGTTGATGCTCATGATACAATCCTAAGGCATGACCAAATTCATGACGATATGTCCTAGCTGAACGCCAACCGAAATTAATGCTGACAGTTTTCCCTTTGCAATCAGTTCCAATGTAAGAATGAGAACCATTAGGGCTACCATCTTTAGTATGCCTGAATCCGATATTGATATCTGCATTCGTACTGGAATTAGATGCAAGATATTCGAATTTTAAATTCACTCGTTCAGCCCATTCGCTAATGGCAGCCTTGACTTCAGCCTCCAATACCGAATAAGAAACTCTTCTATCACTAGAATTGTTATTGTCCTTATAGTCAGGATGATTACTTTCCCTAAGAAACTTAATTCTGATTGTTTGACCAACCGTCCATTTTTTACTCTTCACAATACCCGCCCTTAGTGACGGACCATTGACATATAAAATGTCATTAATTAAAGGATGTTTTTCTTCCATTGTTTAATTTGTTTTTGTTAGTAAATAAATAAATTTATAAGTCCTTTAGCAACTAACGTTGCAGAAGGGAATTTTTCATGTTATAATTTCTACCTATCTTTACGTCGCGAGTTCAAAATTGATGGAAATATTTAAATGATGTGACAAAAATACAAAAAAACAGAGAAACTCACAAATTTTTGATGATTTTTTTACAAAAAATGAGTAATTTTGTTCATTTTAATCATCTGCAATTAGCAAAAACATGCAAAAACACATTTTTGTTGCATTGTTTTTGCATTTACACTCAGCGAAACAATGAGCTTCATCCTGGGTAACATCCTGCCCAAGCTGTTTTGCCTCAGAGACAAGATAGTCAGAAAGAATATCTATAGTTTTCTGCTTCGCCTTATATTCATTGAATCTAATCCAATTCCCACAGCCTCCCCACTGTTTCATGGCAATGACGCGTGGCTGTTGACCACCAAATCCGACAATCGTTATCCCGTTCAGGAATGTATATGCATACCCCTGTCCAAGGTCAAATATTATGACTATACCGTTTGTTCCCCGAACGTCACGGTAATATGTATTGCCAGCATGACTTGTCCATCCCTTAGTCAGAAAAACATTCTGGGCAGGATTGTAGGTGAGAGACTTGGTCATAAGACCTGGAAGTGCCTTTGAAACTACTAATGAAAGATTTGTATTCATAACCTCTTTTATTTTATTAATCCTGCCTCTGAACATCTTCACGTCAGCAAGAGGAAGGTTGATACCGACGCTGTCGAATAAGAATTTCTACCTTGACTTTGGATGATTTTTCCGCAGATTAACGGTTACTTTCTCTTATCTGGATGCAAAGGTAGAAAGTGTCGGCGAACAGATCGTTCGCACATAAAAAAATAATGAATCGATTATGAAAAAACTTTATCCGTGCTTTTTTCGCGATGTAATTCATCCACCATAGCCTTAAAGTCAGCATGAATACAAAATTTTAAGCAATGTAATAATTCGTCATGTGATTTCATACGAAAATATTTGCACGATTCAATATTTTTATATATTTTTGCACCAATTACTGTAAGTAAACAATATTGTTGATTAACCCCCTAAACAACAAACAAATATGAGAAAGACTCTACTCCTTCTTTTACTCACCCTTTTTTCATTCTCTGCAATTCATGCGCAGATAACATCAACTCTGTCTGATGATGGTACGTTGACCATATCAGGAACTGGTAATATGCCAGATTTTTCAATAAATGTAAATAATAGATCTACTGCTCCTTGGGATTCTCAACGAGACAAAATCAAAACGGTTGTAATTAAAGATGGTGTGACGAGTATTGGAAAATATGCTTTCTTTTGGTGCTCAGGTCTCACTTCAATCACAATCCCTAACTCTGTGACGAGTATTGGAGAGCATGCTTTCGCCAATTGCTCAAGTCTCACCTCAATCACAATTCCTAACTCCGTGACGAGTATTGGAAATGGTGCTTTCTCAAGTTGCTCAGGTCTCACCTCAATCACAATCCCTAACTCCGTGACGAGTATTGGGAATGGTGCTTTCTTAGGTTGCTCAAGTCTCACCTCAATTACAATCCCCAACTCTGTGAAGAGTATTGGGAATCAGACTTTCTGGCTTTGCTCAGGTCTCACCTCAATCACAATCCCTAACTCTGTGACGAGTATTGGGAATGAGACTTTCTGGCTTTGCTCAGGTCTCACCTCTGTCACTATCCCTAATTCCGTAACGAGTCTTGGAAAGTTTGCTTTCTATGGTTGCTCTGGTCTCACCTCTATCACAATCCCTAACAGCGTGACGAATATTGAAAAATCTGCTTTCTTAGGATGTACAGGTCTCACCTCAATCACAATCCCTAACTCTGTGACGAGTATTGGAGATTTTGCTTTCGATGGCTGCTCAGGTCTCACCTCAATCACTTTTGAGGGAAGTAGACATCCAAAGTTTGGGAATGATGTTTTTGATGATGTCGATAAATCCATTCCCGTATATGTTCCAAGTATCAGCATAGATGCATACAAGAATGCATTGGAAGGTTTTGGCTTATCAAATATACAAGCTATTCCACCAATATCTCTAAAGGATAATGAGGCTTATACTCAGGATTCACAGGTAGATGGTGTTGATGTTTCCTATACCAGAAACTTCACCAACACGAACTGGCAGGCTTTGTATCTTCCTTTCTCTTTGAAATACGAGGATTGGAAGG
>CAMJBT010000140.1 GCA_946403965.1 uncultured Pseudobutyrivibrio sp.
CTGATTATTTGGATTTGTATGCTGTACCATAGATAAAACCCTCATAAAAAATCTACAAGAATACAAGCGTTATTATAAAGCCTAGTTATGAAAAAAGTGTCAAGAATTATTGCTTCTTAGATGCTCCCTTGTTTCCATCAAAATAATACCCAACATATTTTTACCGGTTCCATTCGTTCCACATCCCCAATAATAATCATTTGTAGTTTTTTCAACTATAGTTTCCTCTCCAGTTTCAAGAAGTTTTTCTTTAATTTCTGTATTCTGTGAAAACTTAGCAAGAACAGCTTTCCTCATAATATCATCTTTTACTTCTTCCCAATCTTCTCTTAATGGTAAATTTCGATTTCTTCCCATTTCTGCTGCCTTCATAGGATTATCCAGCAATCGAATCTCCTCTTCATATTTTGTTGCATGAAATTTTTGAGCTTGAAAATAATGTTCACTTGTCATCCACCATTTATTATCCAATTCAAAACCGTGATGAGAAAAATTTGAAAAACATCCATACTCATCACTTATACGATAAAAATATATTGACATAAAATTTTCCTTCCATTAATTCTTAAAAGGCGATTCCCAAAAAATACGATCTAACATATCTGCAATTTCGCCAACTGCAAGAAATAAATCATCGTCATAATTGCAATGTTCAGCTTCCGCCGCTAAAGATGTATAAATAAAAAATAATTGTCCAGCAATTTTTCTAGGTATATATTCTTTCCCCTTTAATTCTTGTTCTAAATCAATCAATATTTTGTGAAATTCTTCAAATACATGCGCATCTATTCGTTTTTCTGTACGCGCTGGAACTAGCAAGCCAATTACTAACTCTTTAATTTGTAAATAAATATCATCCATAATCTAATCCTTTCACTTATAATACTCTACAATAGCATCGGCTGGTATGTTCTTATACACAGATGTCTCTTGCTGCCAAAATGAATAATGATAAGGCAATCCCTCTTCTCCATTTAAACGAGGAAAAATTTCATACCCTTTGTATGATGTTGAATTAACTTTGTTCATATCAATCTTCACTATACCATATCCATCTCCGGCTTGATTAAATCCATTAGCTACACTAAAATCACTCGTAGTCGATATATACTTTCTACCTTATAAAAAGAGAATTCTTTTTCAAAAAAATCAAACTAGGTCTCAATGTTTTGAATAGAGTATTCTTCAGTTGGTATATAAGGATACTTTCTTTCAAATTCTTCAAAAATGATATTATGATTCTCATAAACTACTTTGGATAACACCGAAAGCACTTTATATGAATAATCAGGAACACAAACGTCCTCCAGCAAATCAACCCCTCTTGACTCTATTAACTTTAAAAATAATAATAGTAATTCTTTAAACTCGTCCTCAGTTTTGGCTTTCCAATATTCACCTAAAAGCTTTTCTGATGAATCGAGCATTGAGGCTGGAATTGCTGATGTACCTGATAACATGAAAGTATAGTATGAACTGTCATATCTGTATTCTTCGATTAATATTTCTTGTACTACTTCTTTATCTTCGTTAATAAATAACCAAGTTTTATCTTTGTAACCTCGATATTTAAACCCCAATTTATATAGACGCTCTTCAATTGATTATAAAGGTTTAACGAATCCTAATATCAAGAATATTGCAAGCTATTTCAGCATAAGAAAAAGCCAAACTACATATATACTAAAAAACATGCCTTCAGAAAGGAATATCTTGATTCTCATTTGACATCCCTGTATTGTATCCCATTAAAACCGTCATAGTAACGCTGAGAATAAAACCAACTATTATAATTATTGGGAATTGAATAGATAAAAATTTTATTTTCTATTTTTTTATTCATTACTACATATAAAAAATGTGTAGAACTAAATTTTTCATCTTCTTCAGAAATATTGTAGTATGCTTCTAATAACTCATGTTTTGAGCATATTAAAACTGCATCTTTCTTAAAATCAAAATTTTTAGGCAGTTGTATTTTTGCACTATACTCTTCTTCAAAATAACTTAATTCATCTATATCGTATAGTATTTCATAATATTCTTTAGATTCCTTTACCTCAAAAGAATCTATAAAATGAAACTCTACATAATGATTATCATTATAATAAATTATGAAACATATCAGTAAAATTACAATAACAGCAACCCCAATCAAATAGTACATTTTCCTCATAATACCTCGTCTTTATTCATCACATTCTAAATCAATAGTGCCATATTCATACACTTTTGTAGGATTATCAACATAATAATAATATATGACTCCATCCTTAACAAAATAACATAATTGACCTAATTTTTTCTCATTATCAATATGTTGCTCATTAGAAAGTCTTGGAATCGAATAAAGTGTAATAAATGTATCCTTGTATAACCCCAAATCTTGAATAATTATTTGCAGTTGCCAATCAAATGCTACACTTCCATTCCACCCATACACATTCTTCACATTCTGAGTTTGTACTACAACTGAAGCAATATTATGGTCTATATCAATATACCCACTATTACATGTCGTAAAACTTATTGTCTCAATGTTTTTTCTATCAAAATCAGAAAAACTGCCTATCTTTTTTCCTTTCGAAGAAAGACCCGTATAATTTATTCCAAATCTTTCATTTGGCATTATTAATGTTGTTGGATTACTATGCATAAAAATATCTACTTCACTTATATTAGAATCAGGCATATTATTCCACTCTCTTGTAAAATCTTCATGTGTATCATTTCCATCAAATCCAATCATGTTAATATCATCAGAGTCAACACCATTTCGTATCAATTCATAATATCGAGAAGTAGCCTGTAAAGAAAACTGTGTTTTTGAATAGAAAATATAGTAACTTTCTTTTCCGTTTTTATCTACTCTTGTTTTTGGGGCATTTAAACAATACAAATAGTGATTAATTGTATTTGGCTGAGTTATCACCCCTCGTACCTTATCTTCCCCAACAAATCTTCCATTCTCAGCACTATAAAATCTTGCTTGTGCAAACTTAAGTCCTGATACCTCATCCTCCTGATACCCTGTGAAGGCAAATGGCTGAATGATGTTGCCATCTGTTGTGTAGGCGTGCTTGTGGCTTGCTTCTTTGATTTTGCCTGTGAATGGATCCACATTTCTACCAAAGTCATCAAATGCGTATGAACTTACAGCCACACCATCTGTTCCAGTCATGTACATTGGAGAGCCCAGCTCATCCTGAAGATAGTAGTAATTGTCGCCTGATTTGCTCATGCTTACTACGTTGTTATCATAAATGAAGCTTTCTGTTTCACCATTAACTGTGCGTTCAAGAAGGTTATAGTAATCTCTTGAAAGGTCGCAAAGATATTCAATTTTCTCTTCTGGGCGGGTAGATGCTACTCTAAAGCCAAGACCGTTGTATTGATTCTCAACTTCACCTTTACTTGAGTCTACCACTTTTGAAAGCATATTTGTCGCATCAAAAGTAAAGGTCTTTTGTAAGAGACCATCTACAAATTCTTTTGTCTGGTTACCACGATTATCATAGTCATATGTCTTTACTATAGCCTGGCTGTTGTTTAATTCTTTTGCTTCTACAAGTCTATCAAGAACATCATAAGTGTATGAAGTTCTTGTTTCGTTTTCAGCAAGTAATGTTCTGTTTCCGAATGCATCATACTCATAAGCAGATTTTACAATGCCATCATGAGTAGTCTGGGTTAATCTTCCTATTGCATCATAGCTATACTTATACTGACCAGACACTGCATCAAGTCCACGTCTTTTTCTATTGATTCCACTGATAAGACCAGCGTTATCATATGAATAGAAATACTTATCAAGCTGACCATTGGTGTCGAAGCTAGTCATACTCTCAAGATTTCCACCTGGAAGATATGAGTACTCTGTTGAAACTCCGTTTGGAAGAAGCTTCATTGCAAGTCTTCCAAGGTCATCATAAGAGTATGTGGTTTCCTCACCATTTCCTGTGATGCCAGAAAGTCTTCCTTCCTCATCGTAGCTATAAAGAGCTTCTCTTCCATCAGGATAGATAAGCTTAGTCTTCTCGCCAAGAGAGTTATACTCGTAGCCTACGGTTCTATTTTGGTAATCAGTTACCTTTGTTAAGCGACCAAGAATATCATTTTCAAGTGTAGTCTTTCCAATCCAGTCATTTATCTGGTTCAGCTGATTGAGTTCATTGTAAGCAAACTCAACACTTCTGCCATCACCATAGCCAACCTTTGTAACTGCACCAATGTTGTTATAAGTGTAGCTTGTTGCAAAGTTGTCTCTATCAGTCTTTGTTACAAGACGTCCATACTGGTCGTACTCATAAGTCTCTTCCTGGCCAAGGGCATCTGTTATCTTTGTGAGCTGTCCTGAAAGGTCGTAAGAGTAAATTGTTACGTGACCATCTTCTCCTACAGTTGGGAAGTAATCATTATCTGAATCCGCATTTTCGATTCTGCCTTCTGCTCTATGAACACTCTGAAGATTATCAAGAGCGTCATAAGTATAAGCTGTCTCATTTCCGAGAGCATCCACAACACTCTTGAGACGTCCAGTTGCAGTATACGTATAAAGGGTTGTGCTTCTGCCATCCTCTACCTTTGTGGCTCTGCCCATGGCATCATACTCGTATGAAACAGTACGACCATCTGAGCCTTCCACCTTTGATACACGGCTCAAGGCATCATAGCTGTACTTAATCTTATAACCGTCCGCGAATCTTCTTTCTGATACACGTCCTACATTGTCATAAGACATTTCCTGCTCTAATCTGTCACAGAAAT
>CAMJBT010000141.1 GCA_946403965.1 uncultured Pseudobutyrivibrio sp.
ACCCGCCCACATCACACAACGGAATCAAGCAACTAAACGCCCTCGAATGGCTGCTAAGCAAATGACGCCCTGCCCTCTGAAAAGAGGGCATAAAATATTTAATGGTGTCTAAACGCTTTTAGCTGGCGATTATTTCCATTTTCATCCTTTAATGCATCCAAAAATGTTTCATGTGCATCTTTTAACGAAATGTAAGTTGGTTTAAATCGCTTAATTGGTCCACAGTACTCTACCTTAACAGTTAAACTCTTTGCTATTTCCCATGCTTTCATAAGTTTATCTTGGCTATCAAAAGTGGTAGTTAATAGCTTATGTTTAGAGTTAGGAAATAACGCCTGATTTATTGGTCTTGCTTCCGATCTTGTCTCACAGGGGATTTCATAAAAGAATGATGATAGATTCTTTTTATAGGAATTCTTTTCTTCTGGAGTACTGGTATATGAAATGCTTTTTACCCTCATAATTCTGTTTCCTACATTTTCCATTTGTATTTGAAGCCCTTTTTCGATTGAAAAAACTGCAATTCTACATTTCGGTCCATTAAAAAAACTGTCAATTCTATGATTTATAAAGAAACCTAAAACCGATATTACAATAGCGATTATCGAAAGAATGTCTGAAAGCCCTATAGTAGATGTATTATTCATAAATATTAACCTCTGTTTTCATAAAAGTATCACCAATCATTCTTCCGCTTCTTTCTCCAATGCACGATAATCAATTTTTCCGCTTGAACGATAAGGCAAAGAATCCACAATTTTTAGGTTATCAACTTTTTCTAATTCATTCAAAGGATTACGACTCTGCTGAATGTCCTCGATAATCATTTCAGGAGTAACACTATCATTATCAAAGTCATCATTAAGCACAACAAATGCAACGGTGAGATCATAAGGAATATTAGTTTGTGATATAACACCGACTTCCTTTACATACTTTGACATTCTGATTTTGCTTTCCATTTTATCGAGTGATACCTTCATATCAAAACGAATAATGATTCTTGATGTTCTTCCCGTGATAAACAAAAATCCATCGTCATCAATATAACCCACATCATTGGTGTTAAACCATTTTTCTCCCTCATCTACGGAAATAAAAGAAGCCTTTGTTTCTTCTATCATATTCTCATACTGAACAAATAAACTCTCGGAGCGTTCAAGGATTTTTCCTATAGAATTGTTTCCTAACTGTTCTCCGCTTGTGATATCTACTATCATCAATTCTGTGCTATCGACAGCTACACCGGCAGAGCCTCGACGATTCATTCCGATTTGATTTAGGGTAACTGCTCCTGCCATTTCATTTTGACCGTATCCATTTAATATCGGAACTGTACAACCTTTAGAAGCAAAAGCTTTATCCATTATTTCTAATTCTTCTTTGCTCATAGCAGAACCACCTGCAAGCATACAACCAATAAAAGAAAGGTCTTCCAGATGGTCAAACAATTGATACAACGTCCGATAATACATAGGCGAACCAAAAATCAATAGCTTTGCGTCTGAGGATATTTTATGATTCTCTAAAAATGCAGAATAACTATTTAACAACCCTACAAACAATTCGATTGATTCTTGAGGTGAATTACCACCAAGATAGATTACTGGGATTCCGATAATTAATCCCGTATATAGAGTTGTTATCAAGCCCATACCGATTTGCGAAGGAATGATTTTCAATAGCAGGTTACGTTCATATAGCGGATAATCTGTTTTTACCATTTTTTCAACTGCTGCATTAATTGCACAGTCAGATAGTTCTATAGGCTTAGGAGTACCAGTTGTTCCGCTACTGTTAATAATAACAGCGCAAGTGTTATCTCTGTATTCAGCAGAAGGATTAGTTGTACCAGTTGATTTGCTAAGGAGTTCTTGATATGTACAGTAGTTTGTTTGCTTTGATGGTACTTCACCTAATACAATTACAGGCAGTTTATAAGGATTAATAAACTGTTCCATTGGCAAAAAAACTATATCCATAACCAAAACATTGATTGAAGATTCAGCAATGCTCTCTCCAATTTCTGTGATGTTCTTTGTATAATCAATAAATTTGGAAACTGCTCCGATTTTGTTGACAGCAAGCAAAAAGACCGCTTCTTCATATGAACTGGATGATAAAATTCCCACTTTGAAGTTATCGTTTGATTTGAACGCAAGCAAACTTTCAGCAATTCTATCTATTTCATCAAGCAGTCTGCCGTGTGTAACTGCTTCGCCATCTCTTGTGTAAAGAGCGACTTCTTTAAGATTGTTTTTCTGTGCGGCTACATAAGTGTTGTAAAGTGTTTCTCTTGTTTTCATGGAATTATCCTCCTTGTATAATTTAAAATAAAACTTCAAGCAAAGAAATGATTACGATTAATATTGACACCCATTTAGGGAAAGGTCTTATTTCTTTGACTTTATCTTCAACATTAGGTTCTTTTTTGTCAGCCATTTGTTAATAACTCCTTCCTCATATGACAATAAATATTATGTATATAGCTCAATGATGGCTTTCTTTATTGTACCATTCTCAAATGACAAAGAATAAAGGTGTTTGTCGTCGCACGGTGCAAAATATCCGGATTTATCGTTTTTTAGTTTTTGAAAATCTCTTTTTCCTGTAACATCACTGTTTTCAAACTTATCATAAATCTTAATAGCATCTAAATGATACTTTTCGCATAGTAACTCGACTACTTCTGAAACAGGGAGCTTGCAATCGTTTTTCAGTACTACCTGCCCTACAACAGCCACTCCCTCATTAGTATCGAAAGCTGTTATTTCCCATTCAATTACCGGATCATTTACATCAAGAGAGTATTCGATATCAAATAAGTAAACTGTTTTTCCGTTTTCATCGATATATGAGTCAGAGGCTCTTCCGAGAATGTTATATGATCCATCTTCATTTTGAACTGCAATATCTCCAGTCACGCCCCATCGAATACCATTCTCATCATAATACCATCGTTTTTTCGTTGCCTCTGTATCATTAAGATATCTATCCGCAGCTGCGGGGCTGGAAACCTCTAAGAATCCTCGTTGACCTCTATCTAATAAATTTCCGTTTTCATCAACTATTTTTGCTCGGATACCCGGCTCAACAGGATGCCCGGTTTCATTCGATTTAGTTTCCTCGTCCATAAAATAACTGCAAATGGTACTTGAACCATCTTCAGCAGCTCCTCCGCCGATAGAAAACCGAACCTTGCAACCGTTCATCTTCAACCATTCATCAATTAGACGAACATTACTGACTGTAACGGGTTCGCCACCGGACGATGGTCTGGTAACTGAAGCGAAGGCATCTTTGGCAATAAAGCCTTTTGCAACTCCAGCCAAATAAAAGCTAGGTGCTGCCGTTATCCATTGGCATTTAGAATTCATCACATCTTCACCAAAGGATTCTTTATTATAAATTGGTTGAGGTACCATTGTTTTGCCGCGTGCCATTTGCAAATAACCGCAAAATCGTTCCCCTGTTGCGTGAGTCAGGGGAATAACCTGAAATACTCTTTCACCGACATAGTCTTTAGTTACAACATCTATATGTAATTCGATAAGAGCATTTGCAGATTCTTCTTTATAAACAATGCACTTTGGTGCACCTGTAGTCCCACTTGTATAGGAATAACTTGTGTCTCTCTCTATATCTACAGGTCCTCTATATAACGGTTTTAGATTGCCTTTTCCTAACAGCACAATTTCATTCGTTGTGCTGAATCTAATACAATTAATATGAGAGATTTTCCTGACACAATCTTGTTGCTTTGTCTTATCGTCGAATATCTCCCGTAATTTCTTAGGTAGTTTTGATAAGTCATCAAAAATGTGCTTCTTATTGCTTGGTAGATAATCTTTAAGATTTGTTACAATAACATTTTCAATTTTGCTATCTTCTAAATAATCTACAAATGATGGAAGATACGCATCAAGAGTTACTATTGTCTTGGAGCCTTTCTGACGCGTATATAAATCAAAGTCATCTTTTAGGAACAAGTAGTTTACATTGTTGGCAATTGCTCCAATACAGTTTAGCGCAAACAGCATTAGCATATTCTCTGTGCTGACGGGTAAACACAACGTAACAACATCGTTTTCCGTTATTCCTAATTCTCTCAGCCCGCAAACATATTCATTAACCTTATCGGGAAGTTCTCTATATGTTATTACCGTTCCATAGTAATCAATCGCCGGCACATCAAGATTCTCTTGGTTCCACGACATTATATTCTCAAACACATTCATATTATATATTTGAGTTTCATTTACTGTTTTTACCACTTTAGCCCAATCTGGAAGATGACGAATTAAATCACAAGTCCGTATTTTTTCCATTATTTTTCTCCATTAGCTAGATTAAAGATTTACAACATAATGCAGATTATGTTGTAAATGAGCGATAGCCATAACGAGCAACAGCATAATTTCAAAACAAAATAGCGCAAAAATACCAAGCCCTTAAAACTCCAATTTTTAAGAGCTTGATTTCTTATGCCAGAATTCAACAAAATAACTAATCGCCTGTTCTTTTTGAGCAAAATTATTGATTATAATTTAATTATACTGTATAATTATTATGTATATTACAACATAATCTGCATTATGTTGTCAGACCACCAATCGCATATTTTCCATACGCTTTAGGTGCTCATAGCCTGTTGAGATAATATAGATTCTTGTCGTGTTGTATATTCCGCCGCGCGAGCACCACTTGCACGGAGTTTTAGCACCACGGTCACGCGGCTTTAGCACCACCC
>CAMJBT010000142.1 GCA_946403965.1 uncultured Pseudobutyrivibrio sp.
AACCTTTCCCGGCGATCTGCATCCGCACCAGCACCGAACGCCCCGAAGCGCTCGACAAAGCGTGCTTTATCCTCGCCGGTATAGACGAAAAGAACCTCCTGCAAGCCGTTGATACAGCTGTTGAGATGAATAAAAACGGCGACCTCGGCATCCCCGTTCCCGATTATACGGACGAGAATGTGTCCGATAAGGTAGTCAAAATCATCCAATCTTACACAGGCGTAGTTAATAAGATGGTGTGGAGAAAAACAAACTTATAACTTATTCTAATATTGATAATATTAATGGGAAGAACGATAACGGTTTCCCATTAGTTTTCAGATGGATGTTCACAAAAGTCAAAAGGGGGCTTGTTCGTGAATTCGCAAAAAGCGGATATTTTGCAAACGCTATTGTGTGAACCTTTTATCAATCAGCGGATGCTTGCTGAAAAATCCGGGCATAGTCTAGGTGTAGTTAATAAATCGCTCAAACATCTTATGGAAGATGGATATCTTGATGAAAATATGCAACTAACTTCTCTCGCGAGACAGATGTTTGATGAAAGTGCACCTCGAAATGCTATCATTCTTGCTGCCGGGTTTGGAATGAGAATGGTGCCAATTAATCTTACTACGCCAAAGGCTCTGTTAGAAGTTAATGGTGAGCGTTTGATCGACCGGTTGATTAATCAACTAAAAGAAGTGGGTATCAATGATATAACTGTTATTGTGGGGTTTATGAAGGAGAGTTTCGAGTATCTTATTGATGAGTTTGGAGTTGATTTGGTTGTCAATCCGGACTACGCTTCCCACAACAATTTGCATTCACTTGCATTGGTTTCAAATAAGATTCACAACACTTATATAGTTCCCTGCGATATTTGGTGTGAAACGAATCCCTTCAACTCAGCTGAACTATATTCTTGGTATATGGTTAGTGATTTGATTGAAGAAGAAAGTAGTGTGCGTGTAAATAGAAAAACAGAATTGGTAAAGATTCCCGAAGATTCTGCTGGAAATGCAATGATTGGTATTGCTTATCTTCTTGAATTAGAAGCGAGAATTGTGCGTGAAAGACTTGAGAAGATGGATAAAGAGAAATACGCTGACATATTTTGGGAAGAAACGCTCTATAACAAGGACAGAATGATAGTTCAGGCAAAGGTAGCCAAAAGCTCCGATGTTATAGAAATTAATACTTATGAACAACTCAGAGATTTAGACTCTGATTCAAACCATCTGAAATCAAAGGCAATTCAAACAATTGCAAGTGCGTTAAACTGCGATGAACATGATATTACTGATATCACTGTATTGAAAAAAGGTATGACAAATCGTTCCTTTCTTTTTTGCGTACATGGCAATAAATATATTATGCGAATTCCGGGTGAGGGCACAGAGCAGTTGATCAACCGTCACCAAGAGGCAGATGTTTTTAGAGCTATCAGTGGTCTCGGATTATGCGATGATCCGGTTTATATCAATCCTGAAAACGGCTATAAAATCACAAAACACTTAGAAGGTATCCGTGTTTGCGATACGGAAAGCATGGAAGATTTAACACTGTGTATGGAAAAACTACGGTCGTTTCATGCTAAGAAGATAAGAGTTCAGCATACTTTTGACATTTTTAATCAGATTGAGTTCTATGAAGCTTTGTGGGACGGTGATTTGAGTGTTTACCGAGATTATCAGAAGACAAAAGAAAATTTATTTAGTCTGAAATCGTTTATTGATAGCGTAAAAAAAGATTGGTGCTTGACGCATATTGATGCAGTACCGGATAATTTCCTGTTTTATACGTTGCCAGATGGGTCGGAAGCTTTGCAACTTACCGACTGGGAATATTCCGGAATGCAGGATCCACATGTAGATATAGCAATGTTTTGTATTTATAGTCTATACAACAAGGCACAATGCGACAGGTTGATTGACATTTACTTTAAGAATAAATGTGATATGATAATCCGTGCTAAAATATATGCCTACATTGCCGCTTGTGGATTGCTATGGTCAAATTGGTGTGAATATAAACGCAAGTTAGGTGTTGAATTCGGTGAGTATTCACTTCGACAGTATAGATATGCCAAGGACTATTACAAATACACAATTGAGATACTAAATGATCTGCAGGAGGATGCAGCTGAATGATAGAACAACAGCATAAGATAAAGCGAGCTATCATAATGGCGGCAGGGAAGGGCAACCGCTTGCTTCCGCTGACTCACACCACGCCTAAACCTCTTATTCCCGTCAATGGTGTTCGGATGATTGATTCAGTCATTAACGGGTTACATAAAAATGAGATCAATGAGATCTATGTTGTGGTCGGTCACCTTAAGGAAAGGTTTTATGAATGGGTGAAACAGTACTCGGGTATTACTATTATTGATAATCCATATTATGAAACCTGCAATAACATTAGCTCTTTATATGTAGCACGGGAGTATTTGAGCGATTGTATTATACTGGACGGAGATCAGATCATTTATAATGCTGATATTTTGTCACCGTATTTTTCACGTTCCGGATATAATGCCGTTTGGTGTGAGGAACAAACGAATGAATGGCTTTTGGATGTTAATAACGGAGTTGTCACTTCCTGCTCACGTACAGGAGGCACAAAAGGGTGGCAGCTGTACTCAATTTCAAGGTGGACAGATGAAGATGGTGAGAAACTGAAAAAGCATCTTGAATATGAGTTTGAATCCGGCAACAGGCAAATATATTGGGATGATGTGGCTATGTTTTGCCATTTTAATGACTATTCTCTTGGTATTAAGGAAATGCAAAAGACAGATATTATTGAAATTGATAATTTGCAGGAATTAGTATCGATTGATAGTAGTTACATAGAATATATACCTGAAAATGGAGGGATTACCAAATGAATAAGGAATTAAAAAAAGCGGAAAAGGGAAGGATTGATTGGCTGATAACGCTGGTTCCATTTATAATTATCATGGGAGTAGCAGCTTTCCTTTTTGCTTTTCCAGAACAATCCAATGATGTAATCGGTCAGGTTCGATTCTTTTTTGGTGATACATTGGGAAGCTATTATTTGATCCTTGGAATTGTTGTTTTAGCAGTTGCAGTTTTTCTGTCTTTTTCCAAATACGGGAATATTGTATTAGGAGACCCGGGAGAGAAACCGAAATACAATTTCTTCACGTGGGGCTCGATGATGTTTACCTGCGGATTAGCGGCAGATATTTTGTTCTATTCTTTCGCGGAGTGGGCAATGTACGCAACTAATCCTCATATTGCAGAAATGGGTGGAAGCATAACAGAGTGGGCAGGCGTGTTCCCAGTATTTCATTGGAGTTTTATTCCATGGGCTTTTTATTTAGTTCTGGCGGTAGCATTTGGGTTTATGGTGCATTGTCGCAAGAGAAACCGTCAGAGGTTTTCTGAAGCATGTCTTCCCGTTATTGGCGAAAAACATGCACACGGTTTATTGGGACGTATTATCGATTTGTTTGCACTTTTTGCGTTATTGGCAGGAACTGCAACAACCTTTTCGGTCGCCACACCACTTATGGCAGAAATAATTGTATCGCTGTTTGGCATTGCTATTAGTCGTACTACTGTAACAATTATCATACTATTACTGACTTGTGCTGTTTATACGTACGCTGTTCTGCATGGATTTAAGGGGATTTCATTCCTAGCTAAGCTTTGTATTTATATCTTCTTTGGTTTGCAGATTATCGTTCTTTTGATTGGCGGGCAAGGACGTTTTATTATTGAAAATGGTGTTCAGTCACTCGGCAAAATGGTACAAAACTTTATTGGACTCAGTACATTTTCTGACCCGACAAGAACAAGCAATTTCCCGCAGGATTGGACGATCTATTATTGGGCTTACTGGATGGTATGGTGTATAGCCGCACCTTTCTTTATCGGTAATATAAGTCGTGGCAGAACCATCAAGCAGACGGTTCTCGGTGGCTTCGTGTTCGGCGTAGGATCTACCATAAGCTCTTTTGTTATTCTTGGCAATTATGGATTAGGGGTTCAGGCGTCAGGAAAGCATGATTTTATCGCTATGTATGAAAAGAGCGGTGATTTATATGAATTAATAATCAATATCGTCCGCTCAATGCCGGCAGGAACATTCATATTAGTTATCATAATGATCTGTATGATTTTATTCTATGCCACCAGCTTTGATTCAATTGCTTATACAGCGGCTTGTTACAGCTACAAAAAGCTTGGTGAAGACGAGAAACCTAATATTATGATTACTTTGTTGTGGTGTTTGTTGCTTATTGTTCTCCCCATTGCTTTGGTGTTTTCAGAAAGCTCAATGAACAATATCCAGAGTATAAGTATCATTAGTGCCTTCCCGATTGGAATCATAATGATTTTGATGATATGGAGTTTCTTTAAAGATGCGAAGAAATATACGAAAGAAAAAGCAATAGAAGATTTTAGTATTTTTGAAAACAGGTGATTATAGATGAAAATTTTTACAAGTATTAACACTCGTTTTTTTCAACCAGTTTTTCGCAAACTTACGGGTTGGAGTGATTTACAAGAGCAAGTAGACACAATGCATTTTATATTAGATCATTGTTTAGATATAACCCAAGCACCCAAGGCAACCGGTGAATTAAGAAAAACTCAATTAGCAACTGCAGAATTCCTCAGGATTTTCCATGAAATCTGCGTAAGACATGATATTTATTATTGGCTTGATTATGGTACATTATTAGGCGCTGTTAGACATGGCGGTTTTATTCCTTGGGACGATGACATGGATA
>CAMJBT010000143.1 GCA_946403965.1 uncultured Pseudobutyrivibrio sp.
CCAACCATTTCCTCAGGAGAGTAGTGCTTGCTAATTCCTGAAACAATCTGCTTTGTCTGTGAACCAATCTTTACCTGTGAACAAAGAAGCTTCTTAGAACCCTTAACTGCTTCACAAGCAACAATCTTACCTACCTGGAACTGAAGCTTCATGAAATCATCAAATGTAATTTCTGGTTTAGCCTCAATATCGATTCCTTCCTCATCATCAGCTGCTGTTTCTTCAGGCTGAGCTGGATGAAGCTCTGCAACTTTTGCCATAACCTCATCAAGGTCAAGACGTGCAAAAAGAATTTCTGGTGTTTCTGTAACCTTTCCACCATTTGGATAATGTCCAAAGGTTGAAAGCTCATCGTAAGGAATTTCCTTTGCACCAATCTGAGCTAATACCTTCTCAGATGTTTCTGGCATAAATGCCTTGAGAAGAGTAGCACCAATTGAAATTCCCTCTACAAGATTGTAAAGAACTGTAGCAAGTCTATCCTGCTTTGCTTCATCCTTTGCAAGTGCCCATGGCATTGTCTCGTCGATATATTTATTGCATCTCTTGAAGAGATTGAATACTTCTGTGATTGCATCAGCAACACGAAGATCTGCCATTTTCTTTTCAACAGCTTCTACTGTGCCAGTACAAACGGCCTTAAGATCTGCATCAACTTCCTCTGAAACTCCCTTATCCTCAACAACACCACCGAAATACTTGTTGCTCATAGAGATTGTACGATTAACGAGGTTTCCAAGAGTATTTGCAAGATCAGAGTTTACACGCTCAACCATAAGTGGCCATGAGATAGCACCATCATTTTCAAATGGCATCTCGTGAAGCACGAAATATCTAACAGCATCTACACCAAAGAAATCAACTAACTCATCAGCATAGATAACATTACCCTTTGACTTGGACATCTTGTCATCGCCACCATCAGCAGCCTTTGTAAGAAGCCAAGGATGACCAAACACTTGCTTTGGAAGTGGGAGATCAAGTGCCATCAAGAAAATTGGCCAGTAAATTGTATGGAAACGGATAATATCCTTTCCAATAAGGTGAAGATCAGCTGGCCAAAGAGCCTTAAACTGGTCTGAAGACTCACCATCACACTCATAACCAATACCTGTAATGTAGTTTGTAAGAGCATCAAGCCATACGTAAACTACATGCTTTGGATCAAAATCTACTGGGATACCCCATGTAAATGATGTACGGCTAACACAAAGATCCTGAAGACCTGGAAGAAGGAAGTTGTTCATCATTTCGTTCTTACGTGATACAGGCTGAATAAACTCAGGATGTGTGTTGATATATTCAATAAGCTTGTCAGCATATTTACTCATTTTAAAGAAATAGGCTTCTTCCTTTGCTGGCTGAACTTCACGGCCACAGTCTGGACACTTACCATCTACAAGCTGTGACTCTGTCCAGAAAGACTCACAAGGAGTGCAATAAAGACCTTCGTATGAGCTCTTATAAATATCACCCTTGTCATAAAGCTTCTTGAAGATTTTTTTAACCTGTTTCTCATGGTCCTCATCTGTTGTACGGATGAATTTGTCATAAGAAGTATTCATTAAATCCCAAATAGACTTAACCTGGCCTGAAACATTATCTACAAACTCCTTTGGAGTGATACCAGCCTCTGCAGCCTTAAGCTCGATTTTCTGTCCATGTTCATCAGTTCCTGTCTGGAAGAATACATCGTAACCCTCCTGACGACGGAAACGTGCAATACTGTCTGCAAGTACAATTTCGTATGTATTTCCAATGTGTGGCTTACCAGATGTGTAAGCAATTGCTGTAGTGATGTAATAATTACCTTTGCTTGCCATTTCTAAAAACTCCTACTCTTCAAATATATCATCTATTTTTTCTCCGCATTTACTGCAGTATCTGGATCCATCTTTTACAAGACTGCCACATTTAGGACATGGCTTTCCTCCCTTTTTCTGCATAATTTCATCAGAGATTTCTTTTATTCTAAGGATTACAGCTG
Organism: uncultured Pseudobutyrivibrio sp.; assembly: GCA_946403965.1. Classification (GTDB taxonomy): domain Bacteria; phylum Bacillota; class Clostridia; order Lachnospirales; family Lachnospiraceae; genus Pseudobutyrivibrio. The sequence goes on from CAMJBT010000143.1 coordinate 1,988, forward strand.
TTATTATTTTTATATCTTCATCATCTGAATCCTTATTATCTTCGTAATATTTCTTTCCAAGCTTTTCGTATAGCTTTGATAATTCTGCCTCTTTTACTTTTTTATCGTATTGAAGCTTTGTTATATCTCCGGCGTTTTGGGCCATTTTTCCAAGATCTTTTGTTGTATTTACAATGCTATCTGATATCTCATCTAAAAATCCCATACTCAACCCCCTTTTGTTGAAATAACAACGCCTTTAAACCTTTTGATTTTAACATAACAAATGATTTTTTACCACTATTTGAGATAGTTATGCAATACCACCATCACGAATAATAATATATGCTAAATACCCAATATACATAGCAAGCATAGTAACACCCTGTAATCTACCAAGATTCTTCTTTACAAGGCACATTATCCATACTATAACAGAGAATACTAGTAGGATAGATATATCAATTGCATTTACTGTTTTGAAAGGAATTGGTGAGATAGCAGCAGCTGTTCCAAGTATTAATAATATGTTAAATATGTTGGAACCAACTACATTTCCAATTGCCATATCAAGCTCATTCTTTCTTGCTGCAACAACAGAGGTTACTAGCTCAGGAAGAGATGTTCCAAGAGCAACAATAGTAAGACCTACTAAAGTCTCGGACATACCAAATTTAAGTGCAAGAGTAGTACATGAATCTACGACCCAATCACCACCAAACTTGATTGCTACAGCGCCACCGACAATATAAATAATGCACAACCAGGTTGGAAGATTAACTAGTTCTTTTTCCACTTCAGCCTCAACTTCACTAGCTGCTTTTCTTGACTTTTTTGCTGCAGAAAGCATTGAAAACAGGAAAAAGATGAATGCAACTAATAAAACTGCACCGTCAATATGTCCAAGTTCCTTTCCAAACATTCCCGTTAAAATAAGTGCAACTGTACATATAAGTGAAAATGGAAAATCCTTTTTGGTAGTATCATCAGCTACCTCTAAAACAGAAAAGAGAGCACAACTTCCAAGAACTACCATAAGATTGAAAATGTTTGAACCAACAACATTTCCTATAGCAAGCTGATTGCTACCAGCCATAGAAGCTGTAACTGATACAGAAAGCTCTGGTAATGATGTTCCCATTGCTACAATTGTCATTCCAATTACTAATGCTGGAACATGTAATTTTTTTGCAACAGCTGATGCTCCCTCAACAAAAAAATCTGCTCCCTTGATCAAAAAGATAAATCCTAGCACCAAAAGAATCATTGCTCCTGGTATTGTCGAAAAAAATGTTATCATTTTAAGCCTCCTAAAATCCTAATGATATTCCCATTGTATGTTCTAAAAGAATTTTTACACCTAAGAAAACTAATATAATACCACCAGCCAACTGTGCCATTGCCTTAAATTTGCCGCCAAACACATTACCTACATAAACGCCTATAGCAGAAAGTACAAATGTTGTTATACCAATAATACTTATTGCTCTTATTATATTGAAGTTTTCATAGAATGAAAATGTTACACCACATGCTAAAGCATCAATACTTGTTGCAATTGCTAGAAGAGTAAGCTCTTTTAAATCTAGTGGAGGGTCCATTTCATCAACAACTTCATTATCCTTCCACTCTTTTATAGCTTCAACTGCCATTTTACCACCAACATATGATAATAAAATAAAAGCAATCCAATGATCAAAATTCACAATTTTCTTGGCAAATGTTGTTCCAAGAGCCCATCCAATTAAAGGCATTATTGCCTGAAAGCCTCCAAAAAACAGAGCTATTACAAACATCTGCCCCTTGTTTACTTTTCTCATTGCAAGACCTTTACATATAGCCACTGCAAAAGCATCCATTGATAATCCTACTCCTAGTAAGAATATGTCTATAATACTCATATTTAAACTCCTTTATATATATCAATTTTGATGTAGCTAATGCTGCCAGACATTTTCGTATTGAATATCAAAAAAGACCCACGTGCATAAATCTCCCTGATTCATGCACGTGAGTCTCACTATTTAATGTTTGCCAGGGTAAAACCCGAGTCTGTTGACAAACAACGCATTCAATACGCTTGCTACTCCCTCACGAAGATGTATACAATATACTAAAATTTTTATACTTTTGTCAACCAAAGTAATATTTGTTTATTTAATATTTTTCTTATTCACTTTATAAATATAATTTACAATATAATAGCTAACAAATCCTCCAGTTATCCCTGTTAGTGTACCTACTAAAACATCGGTAGGCCAGTGGACGAATACATACAATCTACTGATAGCTATTGCTGCAGCAAGAATAAGAGCAGGTATACCTAGCTTTTTGTTTCTTGTACATATTGCGGTTGCTACAGCAAAGCTTGCATTTGAATGTCCAGATGGGAAAGAGTAGTCCTTTGGAACACTTACTAGTAGTTGTACCTCTGGCTCTAACCAACATGGTCGACATCTCATTATACTTGGCTTTAATATCAAATTACAAACAATTACAGTAAGTATAAGAGATAATGCAGCTTGTATGCCCATTTTGCGATTGAACGGAAAAATCAGTAGTAGGAGAGTAACAACAATCCAAAACCATCCACCATTTGCCAACATTGTAATCTTAGGTACAATATAATCTAAAAAATCATTATGTATACTTTGAAACCAATGTAATAAATCTAATTCCCAACCAAAATAAAATACTCTTGAACTTTCTATAATAGTTTCCATATAAATC
>CAMJBT010000144.1 GCA_946403965.1 uncultured Pseudobutyrivibrio sp.
GGTACAAATAGTATATAGTAGTCAAAACAAACTATCTTTTGACACCCTAATCTTTATAGGAGTGTAATAGGAGGGAAGGAATGGAAGATAAAACTTACATGCAACGTGCTCTTGATTTAGCAAAGCAAGGAACAGGATTCGTAAATCCGAATCCGATGGTTGGGGCTGTGATAGTGAAGGATGGTGTGATTATAGGTGAGGGATATCACGAGAAATATGGGGGACTTCATGCTGAAAGGAATGCCCTAAAGGATTGTAAAGAAAAAGGAAACGATCCTAAAGGTGCAACCATGTATGTGACCCTAGAGCCTTGCTGTCATTATGGAAAAACACCACCCTGCACAGAGGCTATTATTGAAAATGGAATTGAAAAGGTGGTTATTGGTACTTTGGATGTGAATCCATTAGTGGCTGGCAAGGGCGCACAAATCCTTAAGGATAATGGTATTCGTGTGGAGGTTGGAATCCTTGAAAAGGAATGTAAAAATCTCAACCGAGTTTTCAATAAATACATGTCCACCAAGCTGCCATATGTGGTGATGAAATATGCTATGACAGCAGATGGAAAGATAGCCACAACAAGTGGCCAGTCAAAGTGGATAACAGGTGATGAAGCAAGGAAAAATGTTCATAGACTTCGCAATAGATTGTCGGGAATTATGGTGGGGGTCTCCACGGTAATCATCGATGATCCAATGCTGGATTGTCGATTGGAGGAGCCTACTGTTAATCCAGTAAGAATAATCTGCGATTCGTATTTACGAACGCCATTGGATTCAAAGATTGTTCAAACAGCAGATAGTTTAAAAACTATTCTGGCGACCTCATCTACAGATGAGGAAAGGGTTGCTGAGTATGAAAAAAAGGGCTGCTTGGTTTTGAGATTACCAAAGACCAAGCAGGGAATTGATTTAAAAGTGCTTATGGAATCCCTTGGAAATATGGGGGTTGATAGTGTATTGATTGAGGGAGGCGGTACTTTAAACTACAGTGCTCTGGAAAGCAAAATTGTTGATGAGGTTCATATACATATTGCTCCTAAAATTTTCGGAGGTGACAGTAAATCTCCTGTAGAAGGTGTTGGAATTTCAGATATCACCAAGGCAATCAAATTGAATCCTATAAATACTGTTTGGGCTGGTGAAGATTTAATCATAGAAAACGAGGTGATTTATTAATGTTTACCGGAATAATCGAGGAGCTTGGAAAGGTTCAGAGAATTATCAGAGGAGGTAAGGAACAAAGAATCAGCATTAGTTGTAAACGGATTTTGGAGGATATACATATAGGCGATAGCATTGCTGTTAATGGTGTTTGCCTAACTGTAGTGGAGTACAGTGGTAGCAGCTTTACTGCAGACGTGATGAATGAAACATTTTCTCGCTCTAGTCTTGGGAAATTAACTTCGGGGAGTATTGTCAATCTAGAACGGGCAATGGCTGCAAATGGCAGGTTTGGAGGTCATATTGTAAGTGGACATATAGATGGAACTGGAACCATTAAAAAGATTCGTAAAGACGATAATGCAGTTTGGTTTGAGATAGATACGGATAATAGCATACTTGAAGGGATTGTTGAAAAAGGCTCCATTGCAATAGATGGAATAAGTTTGACTATTGCAGCAGTAGATAGAAATAGTTTTAAGGTTTCAATTATTCCCCACACTCTGAATATGACCGTACTTGGGGTTAGAAAAATAGGAGATAAGGTGAATTTGGAAAATGACGTGGTGGGAAAGTACATTAGAAAAAGTCTGGAGTTTTTAAACGGAGATGATAGTCGAACCCATCATGATAATGGAACTAAAGATGATATTTGGAATCAGCTGAGGTTGATGGGATAAATATGAATTGATAATAAATAGAAAGGGACGAAAAATGGAAAAAGAACTAATTGAACAGGCCATAAGGGATTTGCAGAATGGCAAAGTGATTATGGTGATGGACGATGAAGGTAGAGAAAATGAAGGTGACTTCATCTGTGCTGCAGAATCTGTAACTACAGAAAATGTGAATCTGATGGCATCTGTCGGAAAAGGCCTCATCTGCATGCCTATGAGTGAGGAGATTTCACAAAGATTGGCATTGTCTCCTATGGTTACACATAATACAGATAATCATGAAACCGCATTTACGATATCAATCGATCATGTGGATACAACTACAGGTATCTCCGCGGCAGAACGAGCTATGACTGCCAGATTTTGCGTGGATGATAGTACATCAGCACTGGATTTCAGACGTCCAGGGCATATGTTTCCACTTGTGGCCAAGGCAGGCGGAGTAATTGAACGCCCTGGTCACACAGAGGCAACGGTGGATTTGATGAGACTTGCCGGGCTGAAGGAATGTGGATTGTGTTGCGAGATTATGGCAGAGGATGGAACCATGATGCGTGGGGAGGCTTTGCGCAATTTGGCACAGGAACTGGGGATAACTTTCATAACAATTCCTCAGTTGGTGGAATACCGTAAGGTTTATGACAAGCTTGTAGAATGTGTATCTATTGCAAAAATGCCAACTCTATATGGCGAGTTTATGGCACATTGCTATATCAACAAATTAAATGGTGAACATCATGTGGCTCTTGTGAAAGGGGATATTAGTAGCGGTGAAAATGTGCTTTGCCGTGTTCATTCAGAGTGTCTCACAGGTGATGTGTTTGGCTCTATGAGATGTGATTGTGGCCAACAGTTTGATGCAGCTATGAAGAAAATTGCAGCTGAAGGCCGAGGGGTACTTTTATACATGCGACAGGAAGGTCGTGGTATTGGCCTGGTAAATAAGCTGAAGGCATACAAGCTTCAGGATGAAGGAATGGATACACTTGATGCAAATATAGCACTTGGCTTTCCTGGAGATATGAGGGAGTACTATACTGGTGCACAGATTCTGCGTGACCTAGGCATTCATTCCCTAAATCTCCTGACAAACAATCCGGACAAGGTATATCAGCTTTCTGATTATGGAATGGAGATAGCAAGGAGAGTTCCTATAGAAATAGAAGCAAACAAATATGACGTGTTCTATTTAAAGACTAAAAAAGCAAGGATGGGACACATTTTGGAGGTTTAATATTTAGCACTTATAGTTTTTTGTTTTTCATCAGAAAAACAAGAATCGTAAATACCATGAAAATAGATTTATCTATTTTCATGTCCTGCAAAGCAGGATTCTTGCTGACAATTTCATTGTTTGGTCAGCAAGAAGTCATGACCTATTAGGGGAGTTTAGGAGTGAAATTTGTATGTTATACAGTTTTTATTGAGAAAACATAAAAAATAACTGCATAAGGGTAAAACTCAGATAAAGGAATGACAGTGATATTTTATAAAAGCTGTAATAACACTGCATCGGAAAATGCCTGAATGGAGTTAATACAGTGTTTTTATGAAAATATCAAAATAAAACTGCATATAGCATAGAGACCATACTGGGATGATACAGTTATTTTTATACCTTTACTAGAAAAAACTGTATTATGCATGAAAAACCTAGAATTAATAAAATATGAGAACAGTTTTTTTGACGAAGAGTTAAATAAAAACTGTATATAAAAAAACAAATACATAATGAAGTATTTTTGAATCTTGAGGAGGACAAAAATGAAAACATACGAAGGAAAATTAGTATCAGAAAACATTAAGGTGGGAATTGTGGTAGCCAGATTTAATGAGTTCATCACATCAAAATTATTAGGTGGCGCAATAGATGGACTTAAAAGAGAAAATGTAAAAGAAGAGGATATTGAAGTAGCTTGGGTTCCAGGAGCATTTGAGATTCCACTTATTGCAAAGAAAATGGCAAATAGTAAAAAATATGACGCTGTCATTTGCCTTGGAGCTGTAATACGTGGTGCTACATCTCATTATGACTATGTATGTGCTGAAGTATCTAAAGGTGTAGCACAGGTCAGCATGGGCACTGATATTCCAGTTATGTTTGGAATCCTTACTACAGATACTATTGAGCAGGCTGTAGAAAGAGCAGGCACAAAGGCTGGTAATAAGGGATTTGAGTGCGCTCAGGGTGCCATTGAGATGGTAAACCTTATTAGAGAGATGCAGTAACTCCTTGTATCCTTGAACAATTATAGATTATGAATAGTGGCATTTTCTTGACATAATTCACAAAATAAAGTCAAAAATAAACCATCACGTAGTAAATTTTTAAAAGTCTCTAAAAGTATTTTCTTGATATTATTTTACTATCAAAGAAAACGTTTTAGAGGCTTTTTCATTTATTAGAAATTGGAAGGCCAGGTATTAAGGAGGGTAATAACAATGACAAACATGCCAAATGTAAAAATTGGTGTAGTAGCAGTTTCTCGTGACTGCTTTCCAGAAAGCTTATCAGTAGACAGAAGAAAGGCACTTATCGCTGCATATACAAAGAAGTACGGCGCAGAGCACATTTATGAGTGTCCAGTATGTATTGTTGAGAGCGAGATTCACATGGTACAGGCTCTTGAGGATATCAAGAAGGCTGGATGTAACGCACTTTGCGTATACCTTGGAAACTTTGGTCCAGAAATTTCTGAGACACTTCTTGCTAAGCACTTTGATGGACCTAAGATGTTCTGTGCAGCAGCTGAGGAGTCAGGCAACAGCCTT
>CAMJBT010000145.1 GCA_946403965.1 uncultured Pseudobutyrivibrio sp.
GCTTCATGTGTGGATTATTCCCAGTACGTGAAGAACTTGAATATACCGGGCGTTCCATTAGGCCCTCTTGCCGACGGTCTTGCCAACGCCGTTATGACCATCGCTATCGGATATATTGCCAAGTACTATCTCCAGAAAGGTTCAAAGGAACTAAAGGGGGCAAAGAGCAGACGGGTTAAGCTGAAGGCCAAGATGAAAGCTCTGGGTCAGGTTCCAAGACTTCTTGTGGAAGTTCCGGAACAGATTGGCAGCAGCGGCCTCTCATGGGCATTGAAGGGTTTCGAGAAGGCTTATAATAAAGTGACTAAAAATAAAGGTAACGATGGGGTCATTTCTGATGCGGATGATTTCAATTGAGATTCACCCTAAATGTTAAAAAGTGGCGATTCTACTTCCGTAACGGCAAAAAATGAGGCGTTTCGGAAGTAGTATCGTGATTTTTTTGGTATTTTTGCAGCAAGGCAGAACTTATGTCCTTTTGGTTCATTCCTTGGAAACGCCCCATTTTATGGCACAAAAGCTTGCTACAAAAATATTCCATAAAACCGGGTGTTCCCGTCCTGTTTTCCGCAAGTTTTTGTCCCAAAACGCCCTTTTTGCAAATTGTATATGCTTCATTTTTAGATAGATGACTTTTTTAGGACAAAAACTTGCGGAAAACAGGAAGAGCGCACCCGTCACGAATCAGTGCCAGGCGAGTATTTTTTTCTTCAAATTCAACTACATACTACACACATTCAGCTCAATCCCCTCCCTTTTCTCCCTTAATTAGCTCCAATTTAGCCCAAATCGGTCATTAGAAAAAACGTCATTCTTTTTATTAGAGAAATTATTAGTGCACGAAACAAATGTAAGTCTGAACAACAAATCTTATTAATATGAGATTTGCTGATTTGACATTTTGCAAGTGTTTTTTCCTAATTTGCCTTCACTGACGGATTGAACTGCGTTAAAATTTCAAAATGCGCTTTGTTGTCTCAACATTTCTTCGTTACTTTGCATATTGAATAAGACAATCAAGACCCTACGGAATGAAATACAACTTGTTCATATTAGCTTTATTGATAGCCTCGCTAATAGAAACGGCAAGTGCGCAGTTACACTATGACTTCACAGCGGTCACACCCAGCGGACAGACTTTGTATTACAGCACTTTCTTGAATGGTGTAAACGTGATCAATCCTCATGGAACAGAAGGTGGTGCAGCATACGTATCGGGAGATCTTATTGTTCCTGATACAGTAATACACACCTTTGATGCAGACTCTATTATTTGTGTTTTAGACAGTGTGAGCTATTATGAATGGGTTGATGATTTCTCCTTCCCTGATTCAACAATCGTTTACCGTGATACGATTGAACACTTTCATGACAGCATTGTCCACTACATAGATACCATCCAATATCCAGTAATCGGATTGTATTACTCAACCTTCCGATATTGTGACAGCCTAACATCGGTTGTATTACCCTCCACGATTACCAGCATTCCATATTGTTGCTTTGGTGATTGTACAAGATTGAAATCGGTGACTATAGGTAGTGGAGTTACCAGTATTAACAGCTGGGCATTTAGCGGATGTTTTGCGCTGCAATCGCTGTATCTGCCAGAGTCGGTTACATCAATCAGCAATAGCGCATTCAACGCTGTACGACATATAGAATACTTTGGCAATGCTACTGGCGCACCTTGGAGTGCTATTTCTATGAATGGATATAAGGATGGAGATTTTGCTTATGCAGACAGCTCGAAGCACAAACTGATTGCATATATTGGTGCTGACAGTGTAGTCGTTATACCCGAAAGTGTGGATACCATCGGCTATGGCGCTTTCTATGTGTATCGAACTTTGAAATCTGTAACCATACCAGCATCTGTCAGTATGATAGAAAGTTCTGCTTTCTTCGGGTGCAACAATCTTTCTTCTGTAAACATGCTTGGTGCAACAGCACCCACTATTGGAGAGAATGTTTTTGCCGATAACGCAACTGATAGAATCACCAATATCCCTTGTGGGAGTCTTTCTTCATTCAATGAGAAATGGTCAGTATATGCTGGATCATTAAATGAAGTTGGATGCCCGGAAGGAATAAATGATACAGATCTTATAGATGTGTCACGGGTTTATTCCAATAAGGGTTGTATCATCATTGAAGGTGCTATGGAGAAATCCATATCAGTATTCGACATTGATGGTCGCCACGTAACCACAATTGATAATGTGCAAGAGCGTGTGAGCATATCCGTACCGTCAAAAGGCATTTATATCGTCAAGATTGATGGTGGTTGCTCACATAAGGTGATAGTTATGTAATTGTAGCTGTTCTCATTGGTAGATTAATCCTCACAGTAATTATCTTCGAGATACGACTCTATTTGGCTCATTAAATCTTCATTGAATTCTATATCTTCTGCTCCAACAGGGAAATACTTTTTCTTTAACTCCGAGATAAACCCAAAACTAACATTTGTATCTTTCTTTTGTTGATATTCTACAAACATATCATGCAGTTTCTCCACATCTTTCAGAATAAATCTCTCCTCCGAATGGATTTCAGACAACATCCCCAAAGCCACATTGTGCGTATATTCAGTAGCAACGTACTGATTGTCAATAACAACTGCTAGCTTTATCTTATCCCGAGAATCCCCTGGGACGTGATAACTTATGGTACACTCCAATGGGTAATCAATACGAACTGCAATATGATCTTCTGCCAGTCCTACGATGGTTCCCGTGTACTCATGTTCATCTAGCACCCCCATCTTGCTCCCCAAGTGCAATAAGATACCAAGGTCTTTGGGTTTGCCATACAAATACTCATGCATCGTTATTGCCTTGCAAGGGTCTTTAGTATAGACCGGGAACCAAGGAATAGGAGAATATCCATAGTAGCATTCCTTAAGTTCGTTTTCCGCCCAAAATGGCAGATTATGAAACAAATCCCAGATATCCTCTTCCGTCTCACAGAAGAAACATCTTTTTAGAAAGTCACACACATAGATAGGAGATGAAGTTCCTCTCCATTTTTGTCCTTTAAAATCGGCTGTACAGATATGCCCATTCGCTATGTCGAACCAGTAATCATTAAGACAATCCTTCCAGTTCAACAATACCGAAATATAGAAGGATTCGCCATAGTCAATATCCGTTCGAAGCATCAGTGCTTCCAAATTCCAATCAACGGATTCAAAAACCAGTCTTACCACATCGTAAGGGAAATGCTCTTCGATATACGACTTCAATTTTTCTTTATCGTATTCCCGATGCTGGTATGTGCCTTCAACAGGCAGATTTTTTTCGTAGTCCCACTTCATATTCTTATGCGTATGGATCATGATACTTGTCTATTATCTTTTGCAATTTCTGATAGAAATGCGGCTGTAAATGCCGCATCTCTCCAGAAACTCATAGTTGTACTATTCTGATGCCATTACAATAATGGCAATTATACTTATTACGGTAATACAAATCCATATAAAATTATCAGTTGCAAAGCATGTAAAGGCATCCCCGAAGAACCATCCAAACATCTGAATGACCAGCCATAAAAGCGGTACAATAACTACCAGAAAAACCAAGATGAGGAAAGCCATCGCCACGAATTTCAGTATTTCCCACATAACAATATCAAATAAAGTATACTAATTTGCACTACTTCTTCGTGTCGTGCGCAACTGTTTGATTATTGTTTGATAGTCTTTTGAGGAACATTATTATCTTGGAATCGAGCCATTTGTTAGCATTTTACATCCCGCAAATGCCAGACTCCCTATATCTGTAACACTTCGGGGAATATCGATGTAAGTCAAATTATTACAATCATGAAAAGCTCCACGACCAATACTGATTAGCCCTTCTGATAAATAAACATGTGTCAAACCAAAACAGAATGAGTATTTGCAACTTGTTGTGTGTCAGAGATTTTCGATTAAAACGGTAGAAAAGTGATGACGAAGATTCTTTATATGGAAAAAAAGATGAAGATTTAACGTTTTTAACTACTTGTAACGTCTTGCGTGCGCATAAGTGTATTGAATAGTATCTATTATAAAATAAGATGGTTTTGCGAGGCAATCTTAGATTCTAAAAATACAAGAATGATGCAGCTATATTTAGACAAGGATAATATGGTGATAATTGACTTTGGAGTAAAAATCATGAAATTGCGATAAAAAAGTGTGAAAATATTGCAAAAATTCCGAGTTCATTAATTTTGTTTTATAGAAAATGCCTAACTTTGCAAACCAAACTTAATAAAATTGCGTAATTCTTATTAAATATAATTTATATGAGTATCAGTAAGGATGTCATAAAGCAGTGCCTGATTAGTAAGCAGCGTGAGGTGGATGAGGCGGTGATTGTGAACCGTCCCATAGACTTTGAGGAAAATGGAAACTATGTGATAGTTGGTGTAAGACATGCTGGTAAGT
>CAMJBT010000146.1 GCA_946403965.1 uncultured Pseudobutyrivibrio sp.
TTCTACAGGTGTAGAATTTAATAGTGCATAGTAGAAGTTAAAAAAGCAATCTACCCTAAATTCATTTTGTAGCTTTCCTTAATAATTCTTTCGAAAATTTGTTCTGATTTATTTTATCATATCAATATAAAAGTAGTTATCTGAATTTTTACTTATCATGTGAGTTTTCTTTGGTACTTTTTCCTTTTCCACCATCAGCCTCTGCTTTAGCCTTACTTTCATCCTCTCTACGATTTGATATATATTGTTCAATCATCATCTTTTTAACAAACACATCAAATGAAAGCAGACAGATAAATGTAAAGTCTTGAAGTGCATCCTTACTTTCCTCATCTTGATCATCAAAGGCTTCGCGACTCATGTTGTATTTTTTGATGATGTCCTTGGTAACCTCTTTTGCAACTTTGCGCTCATATCCTACCATAGCAGAATATATGTCAAAAATATCAAAACCATCTCCATCACCATAATACTTTTCATTGATAGGATCTAGAATACTCTTAATATCCTTCAAACCTAGGAAGTTTTTGAAATAATATATAAAAATAAGATTCAGCATATGATCCCTTGAATATTTCTTTTTTTCAGGGGGTGGCATGAGCTGATTCTTGGTATAGTTGTTTATCATAGTTTTGGTCATCGCCTTGTCTTCAGTGGCCTCTCGAACCATGCCCAACTCCTGATCCAAAAAAGTCAGCACCTGATCCATATACAAATCTATATTTGGAATATCCTCCGGGTGAACATAATCTATTTCCGCCAACTGATGTAATATTGAGTTTAGTCTTTTTCTCGAATTGTCCATGATATACTATACCTCCAACAAAAATAAGACGTAGTTACGAGAACTACGTCTTACATTTTATCATAAATATGTTATGACTGCGACTGCATTAATACATCTGATTTACTTACTGATACGCTTAAGTACCATGTCATACCCATCATTGCCATAGTTAAGTGCTCTATTGACACGGCTAATTGTTGCAGAACTTGCACCTGTTTCGTCAGCAATATCCTGATATGTACGCTCCTCGCGAAGCATCTTTGCCACCTCGAAGCGCTGCTTCATGGCTACCATCTCATTTACAGTACATAAATCTTCAAAAAATTCGTAAGCTTCCTCGACAGTTTCGAGGCTAAGAATGGCTCTTAAAAGCTCATCCATCTCTTCTGTTTCAAGTTTCTTATTCATTATTACAACTACTCCTATATTTCCCCCACTTTTATCTTTCAGATTACTACATTATTACTGTAACACACTAAAGTCTTAAAGTAAAGGTTCACAACAAAAAAATATTGTTACCTAAGCAGTAACAATAATTTTAGACATAAATATCGGCTCCCATATTTGAGAGCCGAAGAGTATTGTACGATATAATTTTGTAAATGTAAAGGGCTTTGTTTGCGACAGAAAGACACTTTCGCATAATATGTCTTTTAAAGGATAATAACACCTTTTTCGCTAGCATACTTTACATCTTCTTCTGGCCAGAAAGAACACTGCACTTCTCCAATGTGACACTTACGCAAGAAAAACATACAGATACGGCTCTGACCAATACCACCTCCGATTGTATATGGAAGCTGTTTATCAAGGATAGCTTTCTGGAATGGAAGCTCTGCTCTATCTTCACAACCTGCCTTCTTAAGCTGAGAAGCAAGACTATCCTCATCTACTCGGATACCCATAGATGAAAGCTCCAATGAAATATCATCAACTGGATAATATACGATAATATCACCGTTTAGCTGCCAATCATCATAATCAGGAGCACGGCCATCATGCTTTTCGCCAGATTCAAGTAAATCACCAATCTTCATAAGGAAAATAGCGCCATATTCTTTGGCTGCTTCATACTCACGCTGGTGAGCATCAAGATTTGGCCATCTATCTTCAAGCTCCTGAGTAGTAATGAAGTGAATCTCTTCTGGAAGAATGCACTGAACATAATCATATGAATTTGCGATATACTTTTCAGTAACACGAAGTGCAGCATAAACGCTCTTAACATATTTCTTAAGAGTTTCCTCTGTACGAGCCTTCTTTTCGATAATACATTCCCAGTCCCACTGATCTACATATATAGAATGAATATTATCTGTATCTTCGTCACGACGAATAGCATTCATATCAGTATAAAGGCCCTCGCCTACATTAAAACCATAGCGGCCAAGTGCCATTCTCTTCCATTTTGCAAGTGAGTGAACGACCTCTACTTCTTTATCTCCCTGCTCCTTTACACCGAAAGCAACTGGGCGCTCAACGCCATTAAGATTGTCGTTAAGACCTGATTCAGGTTCAACAAAAAGTGGAGCTGTTACACGATGTAAATTAAGCTCTGCTGTAAGCTGTGCCTGGAAAAAATCCTTAACCTTCTTAATAGCAATCTGTGTCTCTTTTAAATCTAACGCCGAGGCGTATCCATCTGGGATGTAAATCTTGCTCATGACATTTCCTCCATATGTAGTACGGCGACATCCTATCGTTTCATGCTCCCGCAAGTCATCTCCCATTGACTTGCAACAGAAACTCCCCGCCGGCGTGGGTCCCCTCTGTTGCAAGCCATGGGCCCCCTTGCTCGCGCTTGCGAAGGTTATGTGGTCGCCTTATTTATTTAGATGAACCAGTAGTTGACAAGCTCTAATATTTCTGGAGCGAATCGTGTTAGATGAGCGAAGAAATCATTAGGCTTGTCGACGTAACTGGCGGATTAACGTATTAAAGGTCGCAGTTACCTACGGTACGTGGGAATGGGATGACGTCACGGATGTTACCCATTCCGGTGAGGTACATTACGCAACGCTCGAAGCCAAGTCCAAATCCTGCGTGACGTGATGAACCATATTTACGAAGATCAAGGTAGAACTGGTAATCTTCTTCTTTGAGGCCACATTCCTGCATTCTCTTAACAAGTACATCGTAGTCGTCCTCACGCTGTGAACCACCGATGATTTCACCGATACCTGGAACGAGGCAGTCCATAGCCGCAACAGTCTTTCCATCATCGTTTAACTTCATATAGAAAGCTTTAATTTCCTTTGGATAGTCTGTAACGAATACAGGCTTTCCAAAAATCTTTTCTGTGAGGTATCTCTCGTGCTCTGTCTGAAGATCACATCCCCAAGAAACTTTATAATCGAACTCATCATTGTGTTTCTCAAGCTCTGCAACTGCATCTGTGTATGTAATACGACCGAAGTCTGATGTTGCTACATGATGAAGTCTATCGAGAAGTCCCTTGTCGATGAAGTTGTTGAAGAACTGCATCTCCTCTGGAGCGTGCTCAAGTACATAGTTGATAACATACTTCAACATATCTTCAGCAAGAATCATATCATCCTCAAGATCTGCAAATGAAATCTCTGGCTCAATCATCCAGAACTCTGCAGCATGACGAGTTGTGTTAGAGTTCTCAGCTCTGAATGTAGGTCCAAATGTATAAATGTTCTTGAATGCCTGGGCATAAGTCTCGCCATTTAACTGACCAGAAACTGTAAGGTTTGTAGCGTGGCCAAAGAAATCCTGTGAGAAATCAACCTTTCCATCTTCTGTCTTTGGAATGTTGTTAAGATCCATTGTTGTAACCTGGAACATCTCACCTGCACCCTCGCAGTCACTTCCTGTGATAAGTGGTGTGTGAACATAAACGAAATCACGCTCCTGGAAGAACTTGTGGATAGCATATGCACAAAGAGAACGAACTCTGAATACAGCCTGGAATGTGTTTGTACGTGGACGAAGATGTGTCTGTGTACGAAGGTATTCCATTGTATGTCTCTTTGGCTGGATTGGATAATCTGGTGTAGACTTTCCTTCAACCTCTACCTTTGTAGCCTGAATTTCAAATGGCTGCTTAGCCTCTGGTGTAAGCACTACTGTACCTGTTACGTATACTGCTGCACCTACATTTAAGTGGCAAACCTCATCGAAGTTGTCAATCTTGTCCTGGTTGAAAACAACCTGTACTGGATTGAAAAATGTACCATCAGCAAGTACTAAGAAACCGAATGTCTTTGAATCACGCATGTTGCGTACCCATCCAGAAACTGTAACTTCCTTGCCGTCATAATCTTTAAAATTTCTTGAAAGTGTTCTTACGTCTGTAGTTTTAACGCTCATTTTCTTTCTCCTTATTAAATGACATAACATAAATTAAGCCCCATCAAACTAACGTCTGATGAGGCTTTCTAATTCTTACATATTTGAACAATCTTCAAATCTCATCAAAACAATAAAATTAAATCCCCTGATTATTATTCACGGAATTGTTATTGTTATTATTGAGATTGTTGAGCATAGATGTAAATGCCATGACTGTTCCCCTTCTTTATTTGAGTAAAGTATAGTTATTTACTTCCTCAGTGTCAAGTCTTTCCTATAATGTTTCTTTCATACTCAATCTATTT
>CAMJBT010000147.1 GCA_946403965.1 uncultured Pseudobutyrivibrio sp.
TAGAGCTTTTCTTCAGCATTTTTAACCTTAATCTATATATTTCAATCAAGTTTCTCAATCCCAACAATTTCCCAACCCTCATCGTATAGTTTTAGCACCATTTCCTTTAACACTGCTTCCTTTACCGTAATTTCATACCTATCACCATTACTTTTCATACCAAGCCAAGCTTTTAGCTTGGGGCTTTTTCTAACATAGACCAAATATTGTAACTCTCCTGGGTTCTTTACTTCCATGAGTTTTCCTTTATCTATCGTATAGACCTTGTCAGACAACTCATTTATCAGCATCTTCTCATGACAAGCCATGAAGATCGTAACTCCCTTGTTCCTCAATTCATTCATTTTTGTTATAAACAGTTTCTGAGAGTCTGCATCCTGACCTGAAAGAGGTTCATCAAGAAAAATCACATCCCGCGGTGCAAGAATAGCCTGAATAACTCCTACTTTTTGAAGGCTTCCCTTCGATAGTTTGTTTAATCTTGTTTTGATCATGGATTCCAAGTAGAATTCACTGATCAGTTCATTCACTATCGAAAAATCCACTCTTTCTATCCTGGCAATGCCTTGAAGATAATCAATCATCGATATTTCCATACCTGGAAACTTTTCAGGTACATAAGCGAATTTAAGTTTCTCTTGATACACTATTTTCCCAGAGCTTAACGAAACAATGCTAGCTAATAGCTTAAGCATTGTACTTTTGCCACATCCATTATGTCCACATAATGCTATGGATTCTCCTTTGGCAAATTCATGTGAAATATTATTTATCACATAATTACCATCATATACCTTTGAGACATTTTCAAGTGTAATTACTTTTTCGTTTAGACTCATAATTATTCTATGCCTTAAATCATAATTATCTGACTGCAACTGTTTATAATTATACCTATATCTACCATCCTGTTCAACGGCATACAAAAAAGACCCGGTACATTGTACCGAGTCTTTTGAAATCTGCCGAAGCAGTGATTATCTCTTTGAGAACGATTAATGAAGTGAATGTGCCTTATTTTAGGCATTTCTCCTTCAAGTTGCTGTTTACCTGCTGCGTACGGTAGAAAGCTCAGGGCTACTGTGCGAGGCTGTTAGCAACGAAAGTTTATAATATGACGATATTGCCTGCTATATTACTTCCACCAATTTGAATATCTATCGATACTTATTTCGAATATAGAACACTGAAATTACTAAAATGATAGGAAAACCTATACCTGCCAATACTCCTGCCTGCAAATTATTAGCCGCTTTTTCAGATATACTTCCAATAATAGCAGGGCCCATTGCTCCCCCTAAATCTCCTGCGAGCGCTAGAAGTGCAAACATTGCTGTACCTCCAGTTGGAAGTATCTGTGATGATATACTAATTGAACCTGGCCACATTATACCTACAGAAAATCCGCATAATGCACATCCAATCAATCCAACCCATGGTATATTTGCCAGTCCGGCAACCAGATAACACATAAGGCACATTACTCCGGATGCCATCATGAAAATTGTCAGATCAACTTTTTCACCGAACTTTCCATAAAGAAGTCTACTGATTCCCATGCACACTGCAAATCCGCAGGGTCCAGCCAAATCTCCAACTGTTTTGGAAACATGTAGTGCTGATTCAGCATAGGCGGATGCCCACTGTCCCATCGCTATTTCTGAAGAACCTGCGCAGATCATGAGTATAATAAAAATCCAAAATGCTTTTGTTTTCAACAGTTGGGGCATTGTCATGCTCTTACCATCTTCTACCAGTGGTTCGATTGGACAGGTTGCAAAATTGAAAATGTTATAAAGCGGAATGACCGACCATATAAGTGCCATTATTCTCCATTTTTCTATACCAAAAACCGTAAAGAAGGCTGTGGAGCCCAAGACAACTCCAACCCATCCCCAGCAATAAAAGGAATGAAGAAGACTCATCATTGTATCCTTATTTTCAAATGGACATGCTTCTACAATTGGACTTACCAGCACTTCTGTCAATCCACTTCCAACAGCATATATAAATACACACACAAGGATTCCCCAAAATGGTACTGACAATAAGTCAGGTAATACAGCAAGTCCTGCAAGTCCTAATCCTGATGTAATCTCTGCAGCTATTACGCATACTCTGTAACCCAGTTTATCTACTATACCTGCACATAAAAAATCAACTACAAGCTGTGTAACAAAGAATACTGTTGAAATAGCGGCCAGCTTTCCAAATGATATATTGTATGTATTATGAAATGTTATAAACAATAGCGGTACAAAATTAGCGCAGATGGCCTGTGTTACAAATCCCAGATAGCATGCAAGCTGTGTTTTTTTATAATTCTTTTCTACTTCCATTTTTATTCCCCGGCCCTGATATTTTTTACCGTTTTGCTTTCAATAGAAAGATTCTCGTATATTCTGTCTCCACCTTGGCCTGTAGGTGCCTGAGCAAGTAAACCTACTTTCACAGACTCAGCATCTTTCATTAAGAAATATCTTGTCATGTGGAAATGCACTCCATCCAGGGAGTAATGAAAAGAAAATGCTCTGCCCACGCGACAAACTCTAAGATATGCAAAATTCTGTCCTTCAATATCGCATCCATTAGCATCATCGGATTCACCATCTTTAGTTACAACACTTACAGCAGCGTGTGTTCCAAAGTCAGTAAGTTCAAAACAGCATTTAGCCCAGTTGTCCATATCCTGCATAACCATTACAGATGCAGAATCATAAGTTTCCTTAAAATCATGAGATACCTTTACATTAAGAACGAAGTCGCCCTTAACATCTGTGTAGAAATATGGAGCATTACAAAGTGATTCAGGAAGAATTCCTTCTTCACTTGTTGTACTTCCACCACAGAAGAAATCTGTCAAAGCCGGTGCTTTTATTGTAACCTTATTCTCTTCAATTTTTATCTCACCTTTATTGATCCATTTAAAATTATCAAACATAATCTACAGCCTCCTCTTTTTGTTAGTGCTTTTTTGTTAATCGAAAGAAATTATTGTAATTATATCGTATTATTAATATAATAAAAGGAATAAAATGGTCAAATAGTATAACTATATCTTCAAGAGGAATAATTATGGCACTCTCATCATGTATATCATTATCAAAACAAGCAACTCCATTCAATATAGATGAAACTGGAACCCATGGAACTGTAGAGTTTCCAGTTGCCATATATAGAGATGATATCACCGAAGATTTTGTCAACTGGCACTGGCACGCTGAAATTGAGATAGGCCATGTCGAAAAGGGTGTTATTCTTTTAGAATGCGGTAACAGAAAATATATACTTTCAGAAGGAGACTTATTTTTCATAAATACCAATGTTTTGCATTCCATGCGTAATCATACCCCCGTCAATGCAGCAATTTTTAAATCTGTCATATTTGACAGCTCTGTTATAAGCAGCAATACAGAAAGTATTTATTATAAAAAGTATTTACATCCTATCATCCATAGCGCAAGTATTAGAGATTTTATACTGAAGTCAGATTCCATATTCTTTAGCAAATTGGACAATATTATCAAAACTGTATGGGAAATAATAAATCATGAACCAGAGGATTACGAGATATCAGTCAGAAATGAATTATCTGATTTTTTTGCTGTACTAAATCATATGAATCTAACAGAAAGTATGCTTACCCACACAGTAAATCCACTGTTAGAGGAGCGCGTACAGATAATCCTAAACTACATCCATTCAAACTATTCTAAAAATATAACGTTAGATGACCTGGCTAATGCTGCAAATGTTAGTAAAAGTGAAGTTCTTAGGTGCTTTAAGTCAATTATCAATATTTCACCAATTAAATATCTTAAGAATTTCAGATTGCAAAATGCGGCATATATGCTTAAAAGCAGCACTTACTCAGTTCAAACAATTTATGAGTTATGTGGATTTGATAACAACAGTTATTTCTCTAAATCATTTAAGGAACTGTTCCACTGTTCACCTCGTGAATACCGTAATAATTAAGAACAAGGCAACGATGAAGATTTAGAACGGCCGTAGAATATCTGAACTACTTGATTAATATAAGAAAACCCCCAGATAAAATCTGGGGGTTTCGAATCTGCATCTGCAGAATGATTATCTCTTTGAGAACGATTAGTGAAGTGGAAGTGCCCTATTTTAGGCATTTTTCCTT
>CAMJBT010000148.1 GCA_946403965.1 uncultured Pseudobutyrivibrio sp.
TTGATGATTATCGTGGACCAGACAGGGCTTGAACCTGTGACCTCCAGATTATGAGCCGCAAATAACGATTTTTATGATACTCTATGACATGTAACTATATTGATTTTCAAAAACTTATACTTTTGTGATTTTCACAGAATCTTATAAAAATACCCCTAACTGAAATAAAATGTTTACGCATTGTTTACGCAAAATAGGTAACCAGCAGGCTATAATCTTTAGCTCACTTCGTCATTGCATATTCAAAAATGAAGTGATTGGGTGTCAAGGAGAACTGTCTATTGGGAATTGTTGTTACAGCAAAATGGAAAAAGGCAGGTAAACAATACAGTTTCCGACCTTTTCCCAAAACTTATTTCTGTACTAACCGAAGAGCTCAAGACTTTCCATATGCTTAGCAAATGGAAGAATGCCCAAATGCTGTAGCCTTCCAACGATAATGGCAGGATGGGTATTAAACATGTCTGCATAATATTTCAATTTGCGTTGAGAAAAATCGTTTCCTTCGAGTATTGCTTTTTCTTCTTTTTCAGATAACAATATATCTGACGAGAATTTATCGGCCTGCTTCTCTTTGGCTTTCTGAGCATCGTCATATTCGATGTCCTCAAGAAAAATTTCTTTCTTCCCATGTAACAGGATATGTCCTATCTCATGAAAGAACGAGAACCAAAAAGTGTCATATCTTTTGCTTCTACCAGACAACTGTATGCAAGGGATATTGTTTATCCATCTTGTAGAGCCACTGACAGGTGCCTTTTTCAGGCATGGTGTATAAATGAGCTTTACGCCACACTCAGCACATAACACCTGTAGTTGTTTTGCAAAGTCACTTGAATTTTTCCGCATGAGGTCTTTCATCAGAGGCAGCTTGCTCTTCAACAGAGTGTCTGTATAAATTTCCTTTACAAGAATTTCCGATGCCTGGAGTTCTCCTTTTCTCAACCATGCGGAGATGGCGTATGGTTCCTTTGTCGTGGCAAGCGAGATTCGGAATGCAACCTTCAGTTGCTGATTCATATAATAGTTCTCCCAAGCATTGGGGGAACTGATTCCAAAGAAATCAAGAATGACAGCAGTTTTTTCTACTTGTTTGGTCTTTTTCTCTATCCAACCTTGGTTTACCATATCTGCATAAGGGAACTTCTTTGCCCAATCAGCGAAAGAAATAATTTGTGCCTGACGCTTAGAACGAGCAACGCACTCATCATAAATGCGCTGCCGATTCATCCAAAAATTAGCAGGGATTTTGGTGATACTTTCAAAAGCCACAGCCATTTCAGGGGTAATAGAACTGTCGCCTTTAATAATGGCAATAACAGTTTTTTCTGGTTTGGACGAACGCACTGCGAACTCCTTGACAGACATACCCATTTCTTGCAGTTTCTCTTCCAATGTAGTGCCTGGATGAGAAACACTTTCAGGGATGTATAAATTTCTTGTTGCCATACTGTTTATATTTAGTTATTACTATTTGCCGTGGTAGTTATCTATTTCTTCTATCTCAATACTGTCAATCTCAATCCATATATACTTACCATCAGGATCAGTTGGGATAGGCTGGGCCGTCGGAGTGAATATCAGTCTATATGGCTGATCCAGGTCACAAGCCCATTGTCCCTTTCTGTCCTCTGTCAATTCGTGATAATGACCTGGCAGATACCTGACCTCTTCCAACGTATTTGCCGCGTAGAGGTCATCAAGCCGCTGCTTGTATAACTTGGCTCTTATGGCACCGAGTTTTCTCACACGCTTTCTCTCGTCTGAAGCGTAATCTTCAAGCCGCTTATCTCCAAATGAAATTTTCACAACTCTTGTATTTTTGCTGCAAAGATAGGAATAATTTTTGATTTACACAAGATGTAAATCAAAAACATGCAAAATAATAACTTTTTTTATGATATGACGACCTCATCTATATGCTTATGATCTTACAAAATACTCCTAACAGAAATAAGGAGTTTACGTATTGTTTATGCAAGTCTTTTCTTGTATATAGATGATTATCATTAGGTTAAAACCACCAACAATCTTTGAAAAATTAACATTCCACACAAATTGTATTTTCCCTGTAGAACACTCCAAACTATCCGTGATAAGTTTTCACTAAAAATTTCTGTTTACGCAAAAGCTCCAATTGTTGGTAGTGCGACGAGTGCTTTCATCCTTTAACGTAAAGATGCATACTCCCGGTATTGGATATTCGATGATAAAACTTTCTATAATCATAACTCGCGCAAATATTTTTGCGCGAGTCGCATTTTAACTAATCATATTGGCTATGATACAAATAATGACCTCCTCAATAGTCGCAAAAGAAGGAATACAAGCAAAGAGCCTTTTTAGTTTCTTCTCCTAAACGGATTGTTCCAAAATGTGAATTCTGGAGGCATTTCAGAATATGAATGGAAAGTAGCTATATTATCCTTCATATCGATTTCAGGATAGATAATATTTCGCTTGTCTTCTTCTGTCAGCAATTCATCATCGCATTCGATGAAAGGATCAAGCCACTCAATTTTTCTCTTAAGCCAATTTAGCTTTTCTTTGTCTTCATCATCTATGGCTTCTTTCTCATTAAGAAAAGATTCATATTTTTCCACATAGGCTCTTAAGATATTAGCCCACGAATAGCATTCTGCAGAGAGGAATGCAGCCTTCAATTCCGTCCTTTCCTTCTCTCGTTTCTTTGCAAATTCCCTCTTTTTCTGCCCTTCAAGTTCTCTTCTTTTTTGCTCTTCTTCTTGTTTCCTCCTGATCCTTTCCATCTCTTCACGATCTTCTTTAATGGAAATAGCCTCGCTTTCAATTTTAGTAATAATACTGATTATTTTCTCTTCTAGTTTTGTAGCAGAAGTATCTTCTATACATGTCGTATAAATGGAAAAAAGCTTTTTCCGTGGTATCTCAAACTTGAACTTTCCAGATGGAACCGTTAGGAATTTCGGGTAGTCGGATTCAGTATTTGGTATTTGCTTGTTTTTCTCATATAGTAGTATGGGTATTTCTTCTTCGTTGACAATGACATATGTATTGTTAACGTCTTTTGCCACTACTTGATGTCCACGGAGTTCCAACACTCTTATTATTGTAGAAAAGATACGTAATGCACGGTCCAGATTTTCAGGTTGTACACGAATGTTTAGAGGCGACTTAATCTTGCACTTATATGGATTCTTGTCTAAATACTTAGCATTTTTATCTCCTCTAAAGTATTCTTTTGTATCAATGATAAGAGGATTCTTTGCGTATAATATCTCAGGAACGACAAATAGCGCTTGATCCATCTTTTTCAATTCATATTGAATCTTTTCACGTGGGTCTTGCGGTTCTTCCATGATATAGACCGTTTCTTGTTTTGGCTCATCAGAATTAGAGGGTGTTCCCGCAGATTCTTCATTTGAGGGTATTTCTTTCTCCTTAGCTAATTCCTTCTGGGCTTTTTCTATTACTTTCTTCTTGGGCTTCTGAAACGAATCCAAAGTGGGAACCTCTTTATCTTCAAACGCTGGGAGAGGCGGTATCTCTACTGGTTTGCCAAACTGAAGTTTTGACCAATAACCACTTGATGGCGTAGGGATATTCAATCGATGACAAAACTTCCTTAGAATTGGAGCGGGAACACCCATCTTCTCTGCAACTTTAGTTACAGGCTCTTTCCAAATCAATTTGTATAATTCTTCTCTTGTTGTTTCCATCTTTCCAAAATCAGTAAAGTCGTTTGTTCTTTTTGTATTCCTCACTCCAAGTTTTCACTCTTGATTCCTCGACCCATTTCACAAGTTCATCTTCAAAGAAGTATACTTTCCTACCTTTGTCATAATAAGGGATTTCTCTGGCACGAACCATTTTCTTGATTACATTTTTGGTTTGTCCCAGGATTTCTGCTGCTCTCTCTTCATCAATCGGTCGGTGTTTGTCAACTCCGAGGCCTAGCTGAGATTCTATATGCTCTAAAACGGCCCTCATCTCCGCAATCTCATTGATTAGATAATTAACTGCTTTAGGAACATTCTGAAGAGTCAGTTCCTCCTTTTCTGTATTTTCTTCCTTCTTCTTTTCCATATCAAATAGAGTATAATTAGTATTACAAACAGATGTCCTTTTTAAGGCAT
>CAMJBT010000149.1 GCA_946403965.1 uncultured Pseudobutyrivibrio sp.
TATCATAGAAGACCCAAGTCTTATATTAAATTTACAGAGATTTTTTCAAAGCCTCTATTTAGCGAAATCTATAGTTATAGAGGCGGCTGAATTACTTGAATGCTTCCATTGGGATGATGATAAAATATAAAACGCCCTAGAGAAATTCTCTTGGGCGTGATTACTTATAACAAACAACAAGGATTTTGGGCGGGCGTCCAATACCTCCCGCATCTCTCGGAGTATCTCCTGTCAAACCATCGGCGTGTAGACGTGGACGAATTCTTCTACCTCCAAAAACCTTGTATTCTTATTTTCATGATAACATGGCTAATTTTTTTTTAAAAGGATATCCTTATAATATATCCAAGATAAAGATTGAAGTCATTAGGATGGCGTTGCTTTATATTCTGTAGAAATGCAATCAAACTAGATATATGCAATTCGTAAATGCGAATTGAAGAATGATGTGCCAATAAAGGGCAGCGACAAGTCTTATCAGGATGAATCAGAATAGATTTATAAGTATCTGATAATGGTGATTTGTTCAGTGGATGAGGGGCAGGTGCCCCATTCGCCGGAAGTGGGATTCCTATATCCAGCATTTACTAATGGAAGCACAGATATAAATCATGTGAATTTCTATAGCCAGGATTATGAGGAAGCCAGAGAGCTGATGAAGTTTTTTGGATTTAGACGATGGAAAGGACTAGCCGATTACATATGTTTTTTAAGAAAAAAGTTGAGAAGAAAGAATATGATAAATCGACCAAGAAACCAGTGATTAAGGCTAGCATATGCACGGGAGAACAGGTAGCGGGTTTCAAAGATATTTCTACAGGAGTATTTGAAGATGTAATGTTGATTAAAACTCCTGAAGATCTTACCGTCTTCAAAGAAATGTATGATATAAAAGAAGAAATAGAAAAGATTTACTAAAGGAATGTCATGAAAATAATAAAACATATTTTTGATGGGGATTTTGGCTGCGAAGAAACAGGCAACCAAAAGCCTACTGTATCAATAACACTTGTAGATGAAGATGGTAATGAATCTTACGTAACAGTGGAAGACGAGTGGCTTACAAATAATGGATTAGATGTAGGAGATGTTTGGCCAGAGGAGTAATAAAACTAAAAATAAAATTCTGGGTGAAGGTGAAAAGGTGTCCTTGTTAGCTCAAAAGAATGCAAGACTTTGAAAAATCTTTGTAAATCTTATAAGAAACACTTATTAACGGGCTTCTAAGATAAAATTTGGGTAGCCATAGTTCTTGAGGGCGGATACAATTTTTAGGACTAGTTGTGTAGATGATATTATTTTAATGTCTGAACACCCTTTTTGAGTAATTTTTACAGAGTAGAATAAAAACTGTGGAACACTATATATTTTTATCAAGATGCCTAATTAGAGTAGTTTTTATGCTCTAAATCTCCCCGCCTATGGTATACTAAATTCAGTATGTTTAGGAGGAAATTTGGTATATGAGTGGGGCAGATATGCTAGAAAAGGTTCGTACATATACTTTTGATGAAGATGGTGTAAAAGAACTAGAGGAATCTTCACATGGTATAAATTGGCCAGTTGTATATTTAATACATGATGATAAATGCATCTATATTGGAGAGACAACTAGTGCAGCTTATCGAATGAGCCAGCACTTGAAGAATGAAGAGAAAAAACAATTAGATGTTGTTGAGATTGTTTTTGATAATGAATATAACAAGTCCGTTATTCTTGATTATGAGCAAAGGCTGATAAAGTATTTTTCAGTAGATGGTCGCTATAAGGTTCTCAACAAGAATAAAGGGCAACAAGCAGCTCATGATTATTATGATAGGAAGGGCTATCGTAGTAAATTTCCTGCTCTGTGGAATGAGTTGAGAAAAAAGAAGCTTGTTGATAAATCGATTGAAGTAATTGAAAACGATAATATCTTTAAGTTTTCCCCATATAATTCTCTTACTGGCGAGCAGAATCGTACAGCGATTACAATTCTAAAAACGGTAGTGGATTCATTTCATTTACCAGGTGAGGATGTCCATAGTCTAAGCTTGGTTAACGGGTGCGCTGGTACTGGAAAAACGGTTCTTGCAATTAGTATTATTAATTCATTGGTAAATGCAGTAAATATTGATGAATCTGACATTGATGATGTTTATGAATATGATGAAATGGATTTGAATAAGCTTGATGCTTTGAAGAAGGTCAAAGATTTTATACTTATGGAAAGAAATGGCAAGCCTTTAAGCATAGGATTTGTTTTTCCGATGGAAGGAATTCGAGGTACTGTACGAAAAGTATTCAAGGCATGTGGAAATGGACTAACACCAGATATGGTAATTGGTCCTAATGATGTAGTGAAAAAGCAGTATGATGTGCTATTTGTAGATGAAGCTCATAGATTGAAACGTCGAAAGAACCTATCGCAATATCCTGCATATGATAATGTTTGTGAGAAGCTTGGACTTGATAAGTATGAAACTAATCAGCTTGAATGGATTTTAAAGTCGGCAAAGCACGTTGTGCTATTTTATGATGAAAATCAAAGTGTCAAATCCTCAGATATCACTTATAGGGATTTTAAGTCAACTTATACCAGATGTGCTAATCCGATTTGGCACCATGTTCTTCAAACGCAGATGCGATGCGAAGGGGGAGATTCCTATATCAAGTACGTTAGACAGATAATGGATGGGACAGTTTCTAGTTTCAAGAGCATAGAGAATTATGACTTCCTGGTATTTGATGATGTAAATCGTATGGTGGAAACTTTACGTGACAAAGATAGGAAAATAGGACTTTGTAAAACTGTTGCAGGATTTGCATGGGATTGGAAAACAAAGCAAAAGGGTGCAGTTAAAGATAACATGGATTGTTATAATCGTCTTGTTGCCAATGGTGAATATGACATTGAAATAGATGGTCATAAGTATATTTGGAATCTTGCAAACAACGATTGGGTAAATAGAAAAGATTCTACTTATACAATAGGTTGCATTCATTCTTCACAGGGATATGACATGAATTACTGTGGCGTTATCTTTGGTGAAGAAATCGATTATGATCCTGTAGTAGGCAAGATATTTGTTAGGTTAGAAAACTTTAAGGATAAGAAAGTAAAGGCCGGCACCGATGAAGAGGATGTAAAGCAATTGATTATTAATACATATACTACAATACTTGCTAGAGGAATTAAGGGGTGTTACGTATTTGCATGTAATCCAAATTTGCAAGAATATCTTAAGAAATATATTGCGCATGCGAATGATATTACAATTAACTGAAAGGATTGAGAATAATGACAGAACAAACAATTGCTAGAATTAGAAAATTTACAGAAGACCGTGACTGGGACCAGTTCCATGCGCCAGTGCATTTGGCAAAATCTATAGTTATAGAAGCCGCTGAATTACTTGAGTGCTTTCAATGGGATGATGATAAGTACGATGTTGAACATGTGAAGGAAGAGCTTGCTGATGTTATGGTCTACTGCCAGAATTTAGCAGATAAGCTTGGTGTAGATCCTGATGAAATTATTAATAAAAAGATGGATCAGAATGAGGCTAAGTATCCTGTGGAGAAGGCCAAAGGCAGTAGTGCAAAATATAATGAATTATAGGGGATAATATATTGGGAAAATTAGTAAGGGACAAGATTCCTCAGATAATTAAGGACGATGGGAAGTGCCCAATAATTAGGACTTTATCCACTGAGGAATATTTAAAGGAATTAGATATAAAACTTAATGAGGAAGTGGCAGAATACCAGGCGGATAAATCCATAGAGGAGATGGCCGATGTATTGGAAGTACTATGCGCTATATGTGAAGCCAGAGGACATTCTTTGGAGGAGCTGGAGCAAGTACGGAAAGAAAAGTCTGATAAGCGTGGAGCTTTTAAAGAGCGCATTTACTGGGAGGGTAACTGTTAATGAATTTGCCATATTCTGATGAACTTCATATAGAATATCTTAATAGACTTTTTGATAATATCAGTGAGTGCTACAAATTCTTCTGGTTCAAAGCAATCCTTGAAAAAGTAATAGCTAGTACCAAAGAAATATCATTTGAAGAGCTTGTAGATGATATGATTGCGAATGCTTGGTATATGG
>CAMJBT010000150.1 GCA_946403965.1 uncultured Pseudobutyrivibrio sp.
GTACACATGACAAGGCAGTTGTTCCTGCCGTAGTAGTATGCCCCAACTGTGGTGGTTGGCATGTTTCTCACACCGTTTGCCCTGAGTGCGGTTATTACCGTGGCAAACTGGCTATCGAGAAGGAAGCTGCTCTCTAAATTAGGAGCTTAAAATTCAGAGGTTAGAGGAAAGAGTTCAATACCTCCCTCTAACCTCTTATTTATTTAACAACGAGCAATTATTTTTTCTGCAATTATATTTTCGATTATGATTACCGCAGCTATAACAGGTCTCAGTCATTATCTTCCCGACTATGTGTTGACTAATGATGAGATTGCTACGATGGTTGATACCAATGACGAGTGGATTACCACACGTACAGGAATCAAGTCACGTCGTGTCCTTAAGGATGAACATGCGGGTTCGAGTCAGTTGGCAATTCCTGCAGTGCGTGATGTGCTCGAAAAGACTGGAACGGCTCCAGAGAAAGTAGAGTGTCTTATCTGTGCCACTTCGTCTCCTGATTACACTTGGCCAAGCACAGCATGTATCATTGCTGATGCATTGAACATACGCAATGCCATGTGTTATGATATTCTTTCAGCTTGCACTGGTTTTCTTTACTGTCTGCAGCAGGCTCAGGCTTTCATCAAGTCGGGTATATACAAAAAAATCATCATATGTTCTGCTGAGAAGTGTACTTCATTCGTAAATTATAAGGATCGCACAACATGTGCCTTGTTTGGAGATGGCGGTGCTGCTGCCCTTATTGAACCAAATGAAGAAGGTTATGGTGTATTGGTATCGAAAATTCATTCAGATGGAGCAGGCAACGAACATCTTATTCGCCTATGTGGTGGTTCGGCTAACATTCCAAGTCACGAAGCCGTAGATGCCGGTATGCATTTCATTCATCAAGATGGTAAGTTTGTGTTCAAGAATGCTGTAACATTTATGACAAGTGCTGTCACTGAAGTGATGGAAGAAGGAAATTTGACTCTTGATGACATCGATTGGATTTGTACGCACCAAGCCAACAAACGTATTATCGATGCTGTGCGTCAGCATTGCAAAGCACCAGAAGAGAAGGTAATCTGCAATATTGAAAATGTAGGAAATACTTCCAGCGCATCTATTCCCATAGCATTGCATGAGGCTGCTCTCGAAGGTAAATTGAAGAAGGGTGATCGTCTGCTTCTTGCTGCTTTCGGTTCAGGATTCACCTGGGGAGCAATGTATGTAAAGTGGGGTGACTGCAAGATTTAATTTTCATTAGTTATAAAATAAAAAAGGCTCGTAGCATTGATTTGCTGCGAGCCTTTTTCATATTGTTTATACTTTTTATTGTATTTCTATATTTGTAACAATTGGATAATGATCAGAGAAATCTATTTTAGGAATTTCAATAGATGATGATTTGAAATGGTGTGAAAATAAAATGTGATCCAATCGGAAATAGAGATGTTTTGAGAAAGATGTTGCTCCATATCCGAAACCGGATTTCCACCAAGCGTCACTAAGATCAAGTTCTTCTTGTAAAGTATTTAATGATTTCGATCCACTGATGTCATTTAGATCACCTGCAATAATTAAAGGACCTTGATACTGACTCAGAGAATCACAAATCATTTTTGCTTCTTTGTTTCTTGTTTCGTATCCCTTTTTGATATTATTTATAAAACCTTCACCATTCCTCAAGCTGCTGTTTGACTGATTACTTTCGAGGTGACAGGCTATCAGTTTCATTGTAAAATTATCGGATAAATTGATATCAGCTTCATATATATAGTAGTTACCATATTGTTTCACATTACTGATGGGATAGCGACTGAAAACATATGTTTCAAGATATAATTCATTACCGTTATATACTGAACCAAGATTATAAGGATATATTTTGTCTAACTTTTTTCGTAATTTTTTATTGGTACTGTTGATCCTTGATTCTGGAAGCACCAATATATCTGCATCCTGTTGCTTAATAAATGAAATTAGAGCAGAAAGACTATCCTTATTGTTACGCAGGTATTCACTATTGTATTTTATATTATATGATAGTATTCTTATCTGATTATTTTTTTTGCTGGATGAAGTGTAAAAATAAGATGAATTAAGAGGAAAAGTTTGAGTAAAGTAATTTAGAAGAATGGCTGCAAATAAAAAAATGGCGCCAGCTATGAGCGAGCGCCTTATAAAAAAGAGTATGCTTAGAATAATAAATGAGGCTATTATTATGGGAATCAGTAATATGAACATTTTTTGTTATTTATTTCAAGAAAGGCAGATAGTCAAAAATTCTGATATGATATTTGTACCAGATTTTGACAAAAGGAATACCTTTGTAAGAAAAACTATATGCATCATGTTTGATTTCTTCATTGTCGTCTATAAGTTCTTCTATATTTTTCATTTCTTCCTGAAGACGAGGACTTGAAAAATCAGCAAAAATCAAAGCAGAAACATAGAAATAAAAGAAAACTCTTCGGAGAATACATCGTTGGTTGGACCTAACAATGGTATTATTGTAAGGAGTTCTATCTTTATAATGTTTTATCAAATCATAAGATAAGATATAGAATGAATCAATGGCTTGATGCTGTATGGACTTTTGAATTGACTGACCTTCGCGTGTAGTATTGTATTGATAAATATTTAATTTATAAAAGATTAATTTATTAATATGATCCAATGGAAGCAGAATATATTCTGTATCAGTATAATGAATGCCGGTGTGAAGATGTAAACCTAGATCTTTGAGAAGTTGTGTACGATAAGTCATACCATGCATAGCAAAAAGGGATGTGCACTTATTCTTCTCTACATCGAATGATTTAGCATCATATAATCTATCTATTTCTATATTTTTAGGAATAGTAAGATTATCCTTACCATCTATTTTATAAACACAGATTTCTGTTATAACAAGATCAGCAGTACATGTAGCTAATTTTTTTAACAATTGTATTAAACTGTCAGTATTTACCCAATCGTCAGCATCGAGAGGACGAAAATATTTACCAGTTGCAACACTTAATGCTTCATTGATACATGAACCATAATGACCATTTTTCTTATCAATAACCTTTACTATATCAGGACGAAGTTGTTGATAAACGTGGGCAATATTAGAAGTTTTGTCGTTACTTCCATCATTGACCACTAATACTTCGAGAGAATCTGGGATATCAAAATTGGTAACAGATTCAAGGCATTGGTCAAGAAAAGCTTCCATATTGTAGGAAGCAACTGCCAAAGTCAGTAATTTCATATTTATAAAATCTTCAAATTCAATACTTGTTCGATGATGGGTGCCATATCGAAATACTTATATTGTCCCAGTCTTCCACCAAACAGTACATCCTTTTCAAGGGTGGCTAATTTGCGGTATTCTTCTGCTAAAGCATTATTACGATCATTATTTACAGGGTAATAAGGTTCCATTCCTTCTTTATATTCTGTGGAATATTCTTCACTTATTACTGTTTTTGGACACTCATATACAGATGCACCAAACATTTCGAAATGCTTGTGTTCTATTATACGAGTATATGGTTGGTCGTGGGAAGTATAGTTAACTACAGCATTTCCTTGATAATTGGGAGTATCTTCAATGCGTGTCTTGAAAGAAACAGTACGCCAATCGAGTTTTCCTAATCGATAGTCGAAATATTCATCAATAGGACCAGTATATACCAAACGATCCGCAATGCTTCTCCATGAATCTTTATACTCGATAAAGAAGTCACAATTCGTTTTACATTCAATACCATTCAAGAGCCCTTCGATGAGTTTATTGTATCCTCCGATAGGTATTCCTTGATATTTGTCATTGAAATAATTATTGTCAAAAATTAAACGAACAGGTAGACGCTTGATGATGAATGCTGGAAGGTCTTTGCATTCTCGTCCCCATTGTTTTTCGGTATATTCCTTGATTAGTTTTTCGAAAATGTCCTTGCCAACCAATGAAAGAGCTTGTTCTTCGAGATTCTGAGGTTCACGACCATTCAAGGCAGCGATAGCTTCAGCTTTCTGTTCTTCTAGTTTTGCTACTGCTTCATCAGGTGTAGTGACACCCCACATCTGATAGAA
>CAMJBT010000151.1 GCA_946403965.1 uncultured Pseudobutyrivibrio sp.
GGTATTTTCTTTAGTCAATTCTTAGGTGTGTTTAAAGTATACAGGAAGCTATTTTGTAAACTTTATAAACCAATTACTCTTTTAAAAATAAATACTACTGTGAAACTCAATACTCCGGAAATAAATCCAGCAAGTATCATTACTGCTACAACTTGATAATTGCGCTTTCCGATTTCTCGCTGCTTGCTGATTTCATCAAGATTCTTTCCATTCATGAAAGTAACAATTTCCTTATAAGTAACAAGGTCATTCTCTTTTTGAATGCCATTAAGCTTTGTTGCGAAATAAAACATCGCTATAGCAAGAATACCTTCAGGAATTAGTCCCCATAATCCAGTAACTAAATATAATGGACCGAATGTTACAATCATAATAGCCAAACAAGCTAGCATCATTTTTCCGTAAAACTTCATTTGTTTTACATCTTGATCATTAATAATCTCTTGCATTTGTTCTACATCTCCTTTGACTAATTGATCTAGAGAAATCTCAAAAAGATTACTTAGTAAAAGAATACTTTGAATATCAGGATAGCTTTTCTCGTTTTCCCAATTAGAAATTGTTTGTCTAGATACGAACATCTTCTCAGCTAACTCATCCTGATTCCAATTGTGTGCGCTTCTTAAATCCTTTATTCTTTTTCCAAGTTCCATTTGCTTTCTCCTTGTTGTCTAAATACTACCCAAAGGGCGATGCTTCTTCCATCAAAAGGCTTTTACATTAGCCAAAAATACGGATGTAAAAACCCTTTTACATACCATTTTTGCCCCATTTTACGGGGTTTGGTAACGTTTTTATTTTACCTGTTTCTAATATATAAATAAAGATAAAGAAGGAAAAAATATGCCTAGGCAAAGTTCCTAGACATATTACGAATTACTATATTAGTTATTTCACTTAAGTAATGGACGAAGTGGCTGGTAAATAAGAACTGTAATGCTTGATGATGCTTGGCATAACTTTACTTGAAGCCATTGAAAATATCCTCCTCGACAAACTTGATTTTATACTATATAGCCTTATACATAGTGATTTCATCAAGGGTACTTCCATCATCAAGTATAAATGCATTAGGAAGTCGTCCCCATTCTTCAAAACCCATTTTTTTATAGAGACCTTGAGCAGTTTTATTATCTGAAAGGACACCGAGTTCTATATACTGATATCCTGCAGTTTTAGCAAATTTAATTGCATATTCCATAAGTATGGTACCTAATCCTTCTCCATGATATTCTTTTCGAACAGCAAGGCCAATACTGCAACGATGTTTAGTTTTTCTTCCTTTACCTACATTTCTAATAGCTATATTCCCAATGATTCTATTTCCATCAAAAATGGAAAGCATACCTTGACGATCATCCTCGAAAAGTCTATTTAATCGTTCTCTTTCAGCAAGAATATCTTTCTCTGTTTGTCCAACTTCATTCCCATATCTAGACATAAAATGTGTATCATTAGATACTTGATGCATAAAATCAAGAAATTGTTCCGCATAATCAGGACCTATAGATACAATCCTTAATTCTTTACCACTCTTACAAGTTATGATTTCAGCTTCAAAATGCATTATAATTTTCAGCTCCTTTGGTTATTTGTTTTTTGTAGTTAAATGTTTTAATCTATGGACAAAAGTGCAGCTTTTTCTGCGTGAATTATCGTTGTATCAAAAACTGGTAAGTCAGTCTCCTCTTGCTGAATAAGAAGTCCTATTTCTGTACAGCCAAGAATCACTCCTTGTGCTCCTGCATCTTCCAATTTTTTAATGATTGTAAGATAACTATCTTTTGATTCTTTACGAATATTTCCTAAACATAGCTCATTATATATAATCGAGTTGACTATTTTGACATCTTCGTCATTGGGAATTAGTACATTAATTCCAGCCTCTATAAGTTTTGCTTTATAGAAGTCCTGTGTCATTGTATACTTTGTTCCCAACAGTCCTACGGTCGTAATTCCTTGTTCTTTCAACTTATCTGCTGTTGCTTCCGCAATATGAATTATTGGAATGGAAATACGTTCGCTCATTTGTGGAGCAATTTTATGCATTGTATTTGTGCAGATAACAATAAAATCAGCTCCTGCTTTTTCTAACTTTATTGCCACATCAGATAATATATCTGCGCTCTTATCCCAATCACCTGCTGCCTGATACTTTTCAATTTCATCAAAGTCTACGCTATATAACAGAATTTTTGCAGAATGAAGTCCACCTAGCTCCCTCTTAATTGTTTCATTAATTATTTGGTAATATGTAACGGTGCTTTCCCAACTCATGCCGCCAATCAATCCTATTGTTTTCATTACTAATCTCCTTACTAAACGTGATATTTTAATGCCTCTATTATGTGTTTATTTAGATAGATAAATCAAAAACCGGACAAAGACCAATATTTTCTGAAGGAAAATTATCACAGCTACCAGATATTATAAATTTTGGGCAATCAATTTTTGATAATACTGGTCTAACATCAAATTTTAATATCGCATATGCGTTTTACAAAAGATATGTTAGATATAGTCTAGCAGTTATAACTGTCTAAATAAAGTCAAAAATACCCACATTTATATATTTGTAAATTTGAAACTTGCTGAGTAATATGGAACATATTATAACAATTAGGTATAATATACTAGAAGGTAAAAATAATAAAAGGGAGGTTATTTACTATGGCAAGATTTACTTTACCTAGAGACATTTATCATGGAAAAGGGGCACTTGAAGCTCTTAAAACCTTTGAGGGTAAGCGAGCTATCATTTGTACTGGCGGCGGCTCCATGAAAAGGGGAGGTTTTTTACAAAAAGTTGAAGACTATTTGAAAGAAGCAGGTATGGAAATCCAGCTTTTTGAAGGTATTGAGCCTGATCCATCAGTTGAAACTGTTATGAGAGGTGCTGAAGAAATGCAAAAATTTCAGCCGGATTGGATAGTCGCAATTGGTGGTGGTTCGCCTATAGATGCTGCCAAAGCTATGTGGATTAAATATGAGTATCCAGAGACTACGTTTGAGGATATGTGCAAGGTATTTGGACTTCCTAAGCTTCGTACAAAGGCAAAATTTTGTGCTATATCTTCTACTTCAGGAACTGCTACAGAAGTTACAGCTTTCTCAATTATTACTGACTATGAAAAAGGTATTAAATATCCAATAGCTGATTTTGAAATCACACCAGATGTAGCTATAGTAGATCCAGAGCTTGCCCATACAATGCCTAAGAAATTGGTTGCTCACACAGGTATGGATGCAATAACTCATGCTATTGAAGCATATGTTTCTACTGCAAATTGTGCATATACGGATTCACTAGCAATTCATGCAATCGAGATGATTATGAATACACTTGTGAAATCTTATAATGAGGACATGGATGCAAGAGATGCAATGCATGATGCGCAGTGTCTGGCAGGAATGGCGTTTTCTAATGCTCTTCTTGGTATAGTTCATTCAATGGCACACAAAACTGGTGCTGCATTTGCAGATTTGGGTGCACATATCATTCACGGAGCAGCAAATGCAATGTATCTTCCAAAGGTTATTGCGTTCAATGCTAAGGATCCAGTGGCTAAAAAGCGTTATGGTGTAATTGCTGATTACATGCATCTTGGAGGTTCTAATGATGATGAGAAAGTAAAGCTTTTAATTGATTATCTAAGAAAGATGAATGATGATCTTAACATTCCTCACAGCATTAATCATTATGGACCTGACGGTCTTCCTGCAGAGCAGGGATTCGTTCCTGAGAGTATTTTCCTTGAAAGACTTCATGATATAGCGGCAAATGCTATTCTTGATGCTTGTACAGGTTCAAATCCTAGACAGCCAAGTCAAGAAGAAATGGAAAAACTTCTTAAATGCTGCTACTATGATTTAGAAGTTGATTTTTAAATTGATTATAAAAAAACGTGGGAGGCAATTAGCCAATGTCATTAAGATAAGATGACGGAATAAGATCTCTATATCAAAATGGTATAG
>CAMJBT010000152.1 GCA_946403965.1 uncultured Pseudobutyrivibrio sp.
ATGCTCTAGTAATTTCACGAGCACGGTCTGGACGGAAGTTGAAGAATACAACTGAATCGCCATTCTTTACAACTGAAAGTGGATTTCCAGATGCATCTGTAATAACTGTAGGAAGAACGAACTCATCAGTAACGCCTTCGTCGTAAGAAGCCTGCATAGCATCCTGTACTGAAGTAGCCTGAACGCCTTCGCCCTTAACTAATGAATCATAAGCCTTCTGAACACGATCCCAGTTGTTATCTCTATCCATAGCGTAGTAACGACCAGAAAGAGATGCAATCTTACCAACACCGATTTCATCCATCTTGCTCTGTAACTGAGCTAAGAAATCCTTACCAGATGCTGGAGGAGTATCACGTCCATCAAGGAATGCATGAACATAAACATTCTCAAGACCGTTCTTCTTGCACATCTCTAGCATACCGTAAAGGTGCTCGATGTGGCTGTGAACACCACCGTCTGAAAGAAGACCCCAGAGATGAATGTCTCCGCCAGTCTTTTTGCAATTTTCAATTGCTTCTAATAAAACTTTATTGTTAAAGAACTCACCATCGCTGATTGCCTTTGTGATTCTAGTTAAATCCTGGTAAATAATACGGCCGGCACCGATATTCATGTGTCCAACCTCTGAATTTCCCATCTGTCCGTCTGGAAGACCAACAAACATTCCAGATGCCTGGCCCTGAACGAATGGACACTCAGCCATAAGCTTGTCCATAACAGGTGTGTTTGCCATCGCAATTGCATTTCCCTTTGGATTTTCGTTGATGCCGTATCCATCGAGAACCATAAGTACTACAGGTTTCTTACTCATAGAAATTCCTCCTTAACAACTAGCTTCGCTAGTATTTCACTATTATTTTTTACTAATGTGCCCCTCTTTATCTATAGTGGCAGAACCAGATAGACCATTAAGGGCATTTATGATATCGCTATATGCTTTATCGTTCTTATCTAATAGGCTTGTGACGCCTTGACTGAAATAACAAGGAATAAAATAGCTTTCAATATCGCCTTCCTTTGTAATGTGAATCTGGGCAAGCCCAGTACTGTAATCACTTGGCATGGTTCCTGTAATTGAAAACCAGTAGTTGCCAAGACTATAGTAAATAGGAACATCGTCCATATACTCAACTGTCTCCAAGCAATGGGTGTGACCACCAATTATCACATCAGCTCCAGCCTCTACAAAAGCTCTGGCTAATGCTCGTTGATCTTTACCATAATTTGCATTTCCCTCTGTTCCCCAATGTGGGAAAACAATAACGTAATCTGCATTCTTTCGTGCTTCTCTAATCTCCTCACAGAATAATTCCGGATGAAGACATTTCAAAACACCTGCTTCAGTGGTGGTAGCTTCCTTGGTATAATTTAATGTACGCTCTATCTGCGTAGCAGAGCATATGGCAATTTTTCTTCCATCTATTATAAAGTATACAGGCTGCATAGCATCGTAGATATTTTGACCTGCCCCCATATATGGCATTCCATCATTTTTAAGGGTGTCTAAAGTATCTAATAAACCTGTTTCTCCATAATCATAAACATGATTGTTGGCAACACTAACAACATCTACACCCAGCTTTCTAAGAAGTTCTATTCTGCTAGGATCTGCTCTGAAAGTGTAAGCCTTGTCGGGAATGGCCGCTCCACGATTTGTGAAAGCGAACTCATTATTTATCATCAAAATGTCAGCAGAACGCATCTCATTTAGAAGATTCGAAGAAAAACAATCTTCAATGCCGTTCTTTTGCTGATCCATAAAGCTGGTGGTTGCAACTCCATCAGCCAAAGATAAATCTCCAGTGAAATCTAAAACTATATCACCATCGATTTCTTTATTAACATAGTAGGTTTTTCCTAAATTGTAGGTCTGAATACCGGTTGCAAGACAGTAATCATACCATAAAACATGAATGCTTTTTCCAGTAAGTTCGTACCAAATATCAGGTGTTTCATAATTTGCAAAACTGGCAATTTCCTGAATTGTCTCATCTCCGTATTCTGCTGTAACCATAGATAGAAAACTTTCATCTATAGGATGAGACCCAATAAAATTTTTGGTACTACTATTTAATATGTTT
Source organism: uncultured Pseudobutyrivibrio sp. (assembly GCA_946403965.1). Taxonomy (GTDB): domain Bacteria; phylum Bacillota; class Clostridia; order Lachnospirales; family Lachnospiraceae; genus Pseudobutyrivibrio. Next base: position 2,085 of record CAMJBT010000152.1, read on the forward strand.
TCCCAAGCATCCTCTAAATCTTTTATTTCGATTTTCTGAGGAAGCTTTTCGTTATTTGAATTATTATATGTTGCTGCAAAACTTCTTCCACAGCCAACTAGCAATAAAGCCGATGATAAAAATAAAGCTGTAAAATATTTACATACCCTCATTAATTTGTGCCTTAACTCGGACAACAGCCTCCGTAGCTCCCTCGTAGCCTGACTCAGCAGCCATTTCGTAGTAAGACAAAGCTGTCACCAAATTCCTCTCAACCCCGTATCCATTTTCATATAAAAAGCCTAAATTTACCTGCGCTATAGGATAGCCCTGTAAAGCGGCAAGCTTCTGATAGTATACTGCTGACGCAAAATCAACATCAACACCAAAACCATTATAATAGAGATAACCCACTTGATTAAGCGCTGGAGCATAATTCAACTCGGCAGCCTTTAGGTAATACTCCATAGCCTGCTCGTAGTCTTTATCAACACCAACACCACTTTCATACATCTGACCGATGTAGTAGCTAGCCTTTGCTGAATTGTTATCTGATGCCTTTGTAAAATAATCTAAGGCAGCTTTCGAATCAGCCTCAACCCCGTTGCCCTTTATATATAAAAGTCCAAGGGCAATATTTGATTGATTTATTGCATCTCGATCATTCAAGGCTGTACTTGATGATTTTGCAACTCTGTTATAGTAATCAAATGCTTTTTTGTAATCCTGAATAACACCTATTCCATTCTCATAAATATATCCAAGATAATAACTGCCATCTAAATCACCAGCCTGCTGAGCGACCTTTAGCAAACCTATTGCACCGCTTTCATCCTGGCTTTCATCCGATGATTCATCATCAGATTCTTTTTTATCTTCTGAAATAGTATCCTTTTTATCAGCTTGCTTATCCTGACTATCTTTGTCATTTGTCCCTGATGTAAGACTCTCTTCTTCAGAGACCATTTCGTAGTCACCATTTTCAAGCATAACCCTTGCAAGACCAACCTTTGCATTAATTGAGCCATGCTCCATAGCATCTGTAAAAAGCTCCTGTGCTTTATCTAAGTCTTTTTCAACACCAGCTCCGTTAAGATAAAAATATCCTAAAGCACATGTTCCTTCTGCACTTCCAGAATCAGAAGCCATCTGATACCATGTTAATGCTTCATTAAAATTCTGCTTTATATCTTCAGTGCCGTATTCCAAGCTTCTGCCCAACATAACCTGAGCCTCTGTATCGCCCTCGTAAGCCAAAACCTCAAGCTCACTGTATGAAAGAACTGTATAATCTTCGACCTCTACATCATCAAAGGCAACCTGCTCTGTAGTAGCCTGCTCCTCTTCTGTCTTTTCATCTTCTTTGTTTGAACATCCCATAAGGGATAAAGCTGTAATACCTGCAAACAAAATCAAACGAATATTTCGTTTCATAATACCTCCAATTGTAAATGGACCAAAAACCGTCCATCAGCGCAAATTATATCATAAAAATTTTAGGAATAAAACTATAATAATCAATGAAAGAACTGTAGAATCTCTTTATCTTATGTATAAATTGTCAATAATGAAAAAACGGGTATAGAAACAAAATAGCGCACCAGAAAAACTGGTGCGCAATAAAAACTTTAGGAGTCTTTAATTATGCATTTACAATCTTGCCAAAGTCTGGCTTAAGTGAAGCGCCACCGATAAGACCACCATCGATGTTTGGCTTGCTAAGAAGCTCAGCAGCGTTTGAAGCGTTCATAGAACCGCCGT
>CAMJBT010000153.1 GCA_946403965.1 uncultured Pseudobutyrivibrio sp.
AATTCAAGGATTGTCAGGTATTCTGCCTTGTTAGCAGAACCACAGTCTCCACATGGTAAGTACCTGGAAACATATCCACGCAAGCAAGGCGTGTAACCTTGTAGCCGCGAGCAAGGAATACCTCAAGGTCGCGAGCAAGACTGGTTGGCTTGCAGGAGATGTAGACAAGTGAGTCTACACCGTAATCGATAATTTTATCAAGAGCCTTTGGATGAATGCCATCCCTAGGTGGGTCAAGGATAATGTAGTCTGGCTTTTCTGTAATATCATCAAGAACCTTAAGAACATCACCTGCGATGAAATCACAATTATCAAGGCCATTGAGCTTTGCATTATCCTTTGCTGCCTCTACTGCTTCAGCAATTATTTCCACACCAGTAACATGCTTTGCTGCTGGAGCAATTACCTGAGCGATTGTTCCTGTGCCCGAGTAAAGGTCGTACACCTCTGCTCCATCTGCACCTGCTGCAATGAAATCACGTGCTGTGCTGTAAAGCACCTCTGCTCCAAGGGAATTGGTCTGGAAGAATGAAAATGGTGTGATTGTGAATGATAAGCCAAGCAGTTCCTCCTTGAACCAGTCCTGTCCATGAAGAATCTCTGTCCCCTCGTCACAAACAACATCTGCCTCTCTATCATTTTTGGTGTGAAGGATGCCTGTAAGCTTTCCTTCCCAGTCAGGACATGTTAATAAAGCCTGTTTCCAGCCTGTCAGAAGTTCCACCTCAAAAGCAGAATCTATCTGTGTGCTGGTGACCAAATCCACAAGTATTTCTCCAGTTTTTGCTGCCTTACGTACAAGGAGATGGCGTAGATAACCCTCGTGACTATTTTTACGATAGTATGGCTGATTCGCATTTACGAAGTAGTCTAGTGTAATGGTGAGAACTCGACGCATATCAGCATCAATAATCTGACATCCATCTACAGTAACTACATCATAAAAGCTTCCTTTTTTATGCATACCAAGAGAAAGTGGACCATCCTTTACCTCGTCACCAAAAGAAAACTCCATTTTATTTCTATATTCAAACTGCTTGGGGCTAGCCTTGATTCCTTCATAGGTATCATTCCAAACTGACTCGCCAATCACAGGAGACATAAGATCATGAATCATGTCTTCTTTGATCTTTAGCTGCTGCTCGTATGGCAGAGACTGATATGTGCATCCTCCACATTTACCAAAATGGATGCATGCTGGTACTTCCATCTCAAGTGGTGAAGAAGCATCTACAGAAAGAAGATTTCCCTGTGCCTTTTCCTTTGACGACTTTTTAACTCTCACAGAAACAGTTTGACCAGGAAGAACGCCCTTTACACGAAGACGATCCCCCTCTGCTGTTTCTACTATACCTTTATTAGGGAAGCTTACTTTTATTACTTTTCCCTGAACTATTTCTCCACGTTTCATATACACCTCATTAAACTTTACGAAGCTTTGCAAAGGAAGCAAACATCTTCTTCACGCCAACACTATCGAAATCAACTGTGACTTCATAGTCGCGCCCCTCATCAATAATATCCTTTACAGTTCCTTCTTTGAATTTGATATGGCTTACTCGATCACCAATACTATATTCAAGATTTCCTTTTTCTATTTTTGTACCATTTTTATTGGCCACAGCTGTAGTTGAACTTCCAACGGTGAAGCTGGCCGGCTTGCTATAACTGCTGGCTGGCTTAGAGGCAGCGCCCCCGTAAGTAGTTCCTAAAAATGGCTTCCCAAAACCATTTGGCTTTTGATACACCGAATATTCTCCAATCGGTGTGGAAGAGTAGTCTTCCATCGGCTTTGGCTCCCATAAATTGCCCTGAATTAAATCCTCTGGTATTTCTTTAACAAAACGAGATATCTTGTGAAAAGCTGTCTCTCCACGAATCATTCTCATACGAGCAGAAGTCATTGTAAGATGTTCTTTTGCTCTTGTAATGCCCACATATGCAAGACGACGTTCTTCCTCCATTTCGGAATCTGCTCCGCCTCCATCAAATATGGCGCCTTGACCTGGGAATAGACCATCTTCCATTCCTGCCATATATACACGTGGGAATTCCAAACCTTTAGCTCCATGAAGAGTCATGAGAACAACATAATTATCACTTTCCTCATAGCTATCTATATCTGCAACAAGGGCAACATCCTCCAAAAAACCAGAAAGTGTTGGCTCTTCCCCATCATCTCTGGCATCCTTTTCATAAGCAACAGCCTTTGTAAGAAGCTCGTCAATATTCTCAATACGTGCTTTTGCCTCGTCAGTTCCCTCAGCCTTTAGTTCTGCAACATAGTCCGTCTGGTCAAGAATCTCTTCAACAAGAGCTGACACCGACTCTTCCTGTGCTATCTTACGAAGCTTTTCAATAAGGCCTGTGAAGCCCTGTATCTTTGCAGCTGCCTTTCCAATAGAAGGAACTTCCTCACAATGAAGAAGCGCTTCATAGAAATTAAACCCACGTTCTCTAGCAAAATCAGTAACTTTTGAAATGGTAGTAGCTCCGATTCCACGTTTTGGAATATTAATTATTCGCTGAACTGCAATATCATCATTCCCATTGTCTACAGTCTTAAGGTAGGCAAGAACATCCTTTATTTCCTTTCTACTGTAGAAGTTTACTCCGCCCACAATTTTGTATGGTACACCCTCATAAATCATTTTCTCTTCTATGAGACGAGATTGTGCATTTGTACGATATAGAACTGCACAGTCTCTATAGTCAGCCTCTCCTTTTCTAACGAGACTTGCCACATTGCTTGCAATATAGCTTGCCTCCTCATAGGCACTGTCAAATTGTTGGAATTGTATCTTGTCTCCATCCTCAGCCTCTGTCCAAAGAGCTTTTTCCTTTCGCCCCTCATTGTTTGCTATTACGGAATTAGCTGCCTCTAGAATATTGCCTGTGCTTCGATAATTCTGCTCCAATTTAATAACATGAGCAGCAGGAAAATGCTGTTCGAAATTAAGAATATTGTAAATATCTGCACCTCGGAACTTATAGATGGACTGATCATCATCACCAACTACGCAAAGATTCTGCGCACCTCCAGTGAGAAGGCGTACCAACTCAAACTGCGCAGCATTTGTATCCTGATACTCATCTACCATGATGTATTTGAATTTGTCGTTATAGTATGCACGAACATCTCCATCCAGCTTTAAAAGCTCCACAGTTTTCATAATTAAATCATCAAAATCAAATGCGTTATTCTGACGAAGACGTGCCTGATATTCACGATAGACAGATGCCTGACGAGACATATTGAAATCTCCCATGGCACGATTCGTGAACTCTTCAGGACCTATCAATTTATTCTTGGCATCTGAAATAACATTTAAAAATGTTCGTTCCTTGAATTGTTTTGTATCTATTTGAAGGTACTTGCAAACCTCCTTCATAAGGACCTTGCAATCGTCTGTGTCGTATATTGTGAAGTTACTGCTGTAGCCTTGTCCAAGATTCTCGCAGAAACGACGAAGTATGCGAACACAGCTGGCATGAAAGGTTGCAACCCATACACCATCTGAACCAAAACCTACAATATTATCGATACGCTCACGCATCTCACGAGCCGCTTTGTTTGTGAAGGTAATTGCCATGATGTTGTATGGCATAACACCCTGTTCTATTAAATAAGCAACGCGGTGAGTAAGCACCCTAGTCTTTCCTGAGCCGGCGCCTGCCAAAATAAGCACTGGCCCTTCTGTGGTAACCACTCCTTCTCGTTGCTTGTCATTTAAAAAATCTAAATTCATTTTGCTTGAATGTAGAAGTAAGTTCTACACCTGTCCTTTCGTTGATTTTTTGCT
>CAMJBT010000154.1 GCA_946403965.1 uncultured Pseudobutyrivibrio sp.
AGGAAGAAGGTGTTGTGGGGGGTATTGGGAGCGTATTTCTTCTGGATGCGGCAGATAAAGGGGAAGTCGATGGCCTTATAGTAGTCGATGAAGCATTTGTAGTCGTCGTTCGACCAACCCGAGGTGGTGCCGTCTTTTTTTATTTCATCGTATAGTATCTTGCCCCTGACAAGGCGAGGTGACTCCTGTTCTACCAGTTCACGAATCTTGCCGTTCAGTTTCTCTATCTGTTCTGTGGCATCTGTATTTTCTTGTAGGCTCTTCAACTAGGCAATTTCGCTGACATTGTTGGTAATGAACACTTGCCGTGTGATCGTAATATTCTTTTCTCTCGTATATTTTGAATTTTAACCATATTTTTCTTACGGGAGGTGTGGTAATGCTACTTCTAAAATGAATAGAAACAGCTTTTCCCTATAACCACAGTATAACAAGAAATATCTGAATCAGACTGCCTTTTATTTCTAATCTAAACTTCTTTCATCAAAGAAAACAGCAGTTTGTCCAGTACATTATAAGGATTCCTATTGGCACGCTTGAGTTGAATCATCTCCATTAATTCACTATCAGAAAGACACAGAACAAGTTTACCTTCTCGAAAAAGTCTTAATTGTTCAGTATGACCTGAATCACTTACACCTTTTCGTGAAAAAACAAGAACGAAACGCCCTATGAAATTAGACAAATATTTTGTAACATTGAATAGGCAATCCGAATCAATGCCATCGCTATAGTTTTTGAAATCTACTATAATCATATTACATCCATATTGCATGTGCATTCTGCCCCAGAAGGATGTTTGGTCTTTGTAATTATTGTTAACAACAAGGTCTCTTCGTTGAATTTTGTCATTTGTTGTCGACTGAAGTTTTGATTGATAATCAAGGAACTCTTCTTTGAATAGATAATCGAAAATATCAGCCCCAATCAATTCGAATTCGTGCCAATATATTTTTCCACATTTACAATTGTTTAGTCTCTCGATTAGAAGATTTCCCCCTTTCTCTACATGAATACCGTTCAGTTCCATCAGATTATTTCGAATAAACCAATGAACCATATTGGCATTCTCATTATTTATCATTTGTCGACCATAATCTGAAACACATGACCATGGCACATCTTTACTTTTAAGATAATCGATAATTGATGAAGATGGACGATTTGTAAAAAGGAAATGAACATTTGAAGTAGTTTGCTGAATATTTTTGATTTTTTCAAATGAAACATTCTCCTCACAAAGTAGTATCTTTGTGTCTGCATATTGCAGTATGTCATCAGTTAGGACTTTTATTGGTTTTAGCTGTCCTCTTAAGAAATAGCATGCGTATTCACAAAGAACTTTTGGTTTAGCATATTTTACGAATAACTCATTTACCTGATGATATATAGAAGAAACATCCGTAAAATTGAAAATCTTATCATCACTCATAAAAATACTTATAATTCCGCTAACGGGCTGTTCTTTGAACTCCTCAATATTGCAGAAACGATACGCTAAATCTACATAATTGGGGAAAACACTTACACAACGGTCGTTTGCTCTATAATAATTTGCTAGAACAAAATCCACCTTAGGTTTTTCCTTACTTACATCGTAACTACAAAGGTATATGCGCAAATGCATGTTGTATTCCAAAAAAAGATCTTTAATCTCAGGATAAAGAACCTCTATACTATTGCAGTATTCATTGTAATATTTACGATAATAAGATTCTACATCTTTTAGAATTCTGTCTGGTATAGCTTTTTCCGTGGGACGATTAGGTATTGTTTTTTCACGCAATTTCTTTCCATATTCATCGTACTCATCTTTTGACCTATGAAGGAAACGCGTATCACGATTAATAGCAAAAAAGAATCCTTCATGAGAGAAGTTCATGTTTTCGACAAATTCCTTACCCCATTCATTGGCTATTTCATAAGGAAGGCTTGTTCTTGCATATTCAAGCATGTAGTCAAAATACACCCTGTTATATATATTTGAAGCTTCAAAACGAAACAACAGAGTCGCTAATGCTATGTATAACTGACGGCACAATTCGTTTCTATCAGTCTGCCAATCCTGAATTGGCGTTTTCAACGAGTCAACGAATTCATGATTCAAATCCAAGGGAAAGAACCTATATTCATCCACTTTATGTAAAATTATCTCCAATTGTTTTACACTATCTAAAAAATCAATAGAATTATTTACTTGGCATAATTGACCAAGGATCTTTGTTAAATCTAAATATGATTGTAAAGCTGCATTCATTTTTTATAGACAACTAAAATAAGTCAGAGATAGTAAAAATGATATTCTAATTATTATATGCAAAGATACAAAACTTTCTTCAATTTGATTCGGAATGAATGCCAAATTTATGTCTTTTTTACAATTTCGGATAATTTGGCGGTTATTTCTGTCGATCACTCTTGCATCCCTTTGGTAGCAAGCATACTACGGCCATGCGGATTCTTGACTTCATCCTGTAACTTTTTCGCTTTCTACCTACTATATAATAGGAAGAAAGGACTATCTTGCTGTTCCCGATAAATCACCTTTCGAAATACACAAGAAAGTACGAATTCAGTTAAATAATGGTTAATTATCATATATTATTTGTCGTTTTTCGACAAATATGATTACCTTTGCACCCATAATAATTATTTAATTGATTTACGCTATGAATGAGAATTTGACTACGACACTGAAATGGCTCAGTTATGTGGCACTTTTCTTTTGTGCCGTATGGTTTGTTTTCCTGTGTTATCAAAGTTATCATCAGGTCTTTGATACTACAGGCAGCCATATTCATTGGGAAGCAAAACAAAATCAAGTTTTGTTTGTCTCTACTGTATTCCTATTATATATAGTATTGACGTTGGCTGTTATAGGGATATGTGTGATTTTCTTTATCAACCTCATTAAAGGAATCCGGCATGAGGAATTGTTCCCTAAAAAGAATATTAGGCTTATCTTCATTGCTGCCATTCTGCTATTCCTTCAGACTGTTGCATCAGACAATCTTGATCAGGCATTCATTTCTGAAGGTCCTGCAGTAATAGACCTTACTTCAAATCCATTCGTGCAGTCTCTTATTCTACTCGTTTTTGGCATCTTGTACAAGATGGGCTATCAGGTTGCAGCAGAACACGACTTAACGGTATAAGGAGGCAGCAGATGATAGTTGTAAACTTAGACGTGATGATGGCCAAAAGGAAGATTTCGCTTAATGAATTATCTGAGCGAGTTGGCATCACTATCACAAATCTTTCGAAACTGAAAACGGGTAAGGCTAAGGCCATACGCTTTACTACACTTGATGCCATTTGCAAGGCATTAGATTGTACTCCAGCAGATATATTGGACTATAGTAGCGAAAAGTAAAAAGATGAAAAAGACCATTATTTTTGCGATGCTAATTGCCATTATGACAATAGCATCGCCAGTATCGGCACAGACCATTGTCAAAGGATGTATTGTCAATGAACGAAGTGAAACGATTGAATACGTTAGTATTGGTTTCGAAGAGGACAGCGTCGGAACTATATCGGATGCTAACGGAAACTTTGAGTTAGAGATACCAACAAACCGCAAGAACGACTTGGTGTTTACTCATGTGTCATTTCAGAAAGCCGTCGTTCCCTACGAAACATACGCCAACGGGCAACAACTGACAGTCACTATGAAAGATAAAGTGGTCGAACTTGCTGAGGTCGTAGTAGGCAAGAAAAACAAACCACAGAAAATCGCTGGCAAGGCTATCAGCGGCCCAATGGCTTCGTTTCGT
>CAMJBT010000155.1 GCA_946403965.1 uncultured Pseudobutyrivibrio sp.
AGTTTGACCAGCGTGCTGATTCTGCTGAGCAGTGCCTTAAGCTCTTAAATGAAAATGAAGAGCCAACTATTCACACAGCAACTACCTATGTTATTGAGGGTAGCATTACTGATGACGAATTTAATGCTATTAAAAAGCATTGTATTAATCCTGTTGATTCTAGAGAGACTTCATTAGACAAGCCAGAGTCTCTATCTAATAATTTCGATGAGCCAGCCGACGTCAATACTTTTGACGGTTTCACTTCTATGGCTGAAAATGATTTACGCACTTTATATAATTCATTAAATCTAGCAATGACCTTTAAGGATTTTTTGCATATCCAGAACTACTTTGCAAAGGATGAGCATAGAGACCCAACTGTTACTGAAATTAGAGTTCTTGATACTTATTGGTCTGATCACTGTAGACATACCACTTTTTCTACCGAATTAAAGAACGTTACTATTGAGGATGGCTATTACAAGGCTCCTATTCAGGATACTTATAATGACTATCTTGATAACTTCAAGATTCTTTACAAGGATAGAGATGATAAATTCGTTTGTTTAATGGATCTTGCTCTTCTTGCTATGAAGCGCCTAAAGGCTGATGGCAAACTTGCAGATCAGGAAGAGTCAGATGAGATTAATGCATGCTCCATTGTTGTTCCAATTAATGTAGATGGAACAGAAGAAGAGTGGCTTATTAATTTTAAAAATGAGACTCATAACCATCCTACAGAGATTGAGCCATTCGGTGGTGCAGCCACATGTCTTGGTGGTGCAATCCGTGATCCACTTTCAGGTCGTACTTATGTATATCAGGCAATGCGTGTTACAGGCGCAGCTGATCCTACTGTTTCTGTAAAGGACACAATTGAAGGAAAGCTTCCTCAGAAGAAGCTTGTACGTGAGGCTGCTCACGGCTACAGTTCATATGGAAATCAGATTGGTCTTGCTACAGGCTATGTTAAGGAAATCTATCATCCAGATTACGTTGCAAAGCGTATGGAGATTGGTGCTGTTATGGGAGCTGCTCCAAGACGTGCCGTACAGCGTCTCAATTCAGATCCAGGAGATAAGATTATCCTTCTTGGTGGACGTACAGGTCGTGATGGAATTGGTGGTGCTACAGGTTCTTCAAAGGCGCACAATACAGAGTCTACTGCTGTTTGTGGTGCAGAGGTTCAAAAAGGTAATCCACCTACAGAGAGAAAGATTCAGCGTCTATTTAGAAGAGAAGAAGTTTCATATATTATCAAGAAGTGTAACGATTTTGGCGCAGGCGGTGTTTCGGTTGCAATTGGAGAACTTGCTCCAGGTCTTGTAGTTAATCTTGATCTTGTACCAAAGAAATATGCAGGTCTTGATGGTACAGAGCTTGCCATTTCTGAGTCACAGGAAAGAATGGCAGTTGTTGTTTCTCCTAGTGATGTTAACAAGTTCCTTCAGTATGCCGCAGAAGAAAACCTTGAAGCAATTGAGGTTGCTGAGGTTACAAAGGAACCTCGTCTTGTACTTAAATGGAGAGGAAAGGAAATTGTTAATCTTTCAAGAGCTTTCCTTGATACAAATGGTGCACATCAGGAGACAGATGTTTATGTAGAACTTCCTGATAATAAGGATAAATATATTGACAAAATTGGTATTGAAAAGGTTGCCAAGGACGTTGAAAACGGTGATTTTAAAGCAGCTTGGCTTGATGCTCTCGCAGATTTGAATGTTTGTTCTCAGAAGGGCCTTGTTGAAATGTTCGATGGTTCTATTGGAGCAGGCTCAACACTTATGCCATTCGGTGGAAAGTATCAGCTTACTGAGACACAGGCTATGGTAGCTAAGGTGCCAGTTGCAGATGGAAAAACAGATGCTGTTACAATGATGGCTTATGGATTTAATCCTTACGTAAGTTCTTGGTCACCATATCACGGTTCGCAGCTAGCAGTACTTGAATCTATCTCAAGAATCGTCGCAACTGGTGGTGATTATAAGAAAATTAGATTTACATTCCAGGAGTACTTCCGAAGAATGAGCGAAGATCCAAAGAGATGGAGCCAACCATTCGCAGCACTTCTTGGAGCATATAAGGCTCAGATGGAATTTGGACTTCCTTCAATCGGAGGAAAGGATTCAATGTCAGGAACTTTCAATGAGATTGATGTTCCTCCAACACTTGTATCTTTCGCAGTTGATGTTGCAAAGCAGCAGGATATTGTTACTCCAGAGTTAAAAGAGGCAGGCGATAAGCTTTTCTTACTTAGAATTCTTCGTGACAATTATGATCAGCCAAATTATAACCAGGCTAAGGCTATATTTGAAATTGTTAGAAATATGGTTGAGCTGGGTAATATCAAAGCTGCATATGCACTTGATGCATATGGACTTGTACCAGCTGTTTCAAAAATGGCTTTCGGTAACAAATTTGGTGTTAAGCTTTATGATGAGTGTCAGTCAGTATTGCTCTTTGGTTGTGTAATTGGCGATATCGTTGTAGAAGTATCAGAAGATGGAGCACTTGCTATTATCAATGAACTTGAGAAGCGCGGTCTTTCAGATTGTGGATTTGAGGTTGGTGAGGTTACTGACGATGCTACATTTACATATAAGGATGCCAAGATTCCAGTAGATGAGGCGATTGCAGCATGGACAGGTACTCTCGAAAAAGTATTTAAAACACGTTCTCATGAGGATACAGCCCTTGTAGATACTGGTGTATATCAGGAGAAGAATTTCTACATTTGCAAGAATAAGATTGCAAAGCCTAGAGTGTTTATTCCAGTATTCCCTGGAACAAACTGTGAGTATGATTCAGCAAGAGCTTTCGAAAATGCTGGTGCTATCACAAATGTTAAAGTATTTAAGAACCAGACTGCAGAGGATATAAGAGAATCAGTTGATGAGTTTTCAAGAGCGATTGCTCAATCTCAGATTGTTATGTTCCCAGGCGGTTTTTCAGCTGGTGATGAGCCAGAGGGTTCCGCAAAGTTTTTTGCTACAGCATTTAGAAATGAAAAGATGAAGGAAGCTATCCATGGTCTTCTTGATAACAGAGATGGTCTTATGCTTGGTATTTGTAATGGTTTCCAGGCCCTCATCAAGCTTGGATTAGTTCCATACGGTGAGATCCATACTCAGAAGGAAGATGCTCCTACACTTACATACAATACAATAGGACGTCATATTTCAAAAATTGCATATACAAAGGTAGTCAGCAACAAGTCACCATGGCTTGCAGGTACACATCTTGGTGAGACTTATTGCGCACCAGCCTCTCATGGTGAAGGTCGTTTTGTTGCCTCAGAAGAGTGGATAAAGAAGCTTTTTGAGAATGGACAAGTAGCTACACAGTATGTTGATGAAAACGGAAATCCTACAATGGACGAAGAATGGAACATTAACGGAAGCTATTGTGCTATTGAAGGTATTACAAGCCCAGATGGTAGAGTGTATGGAAAGATGTGTCATGCAGAGCGTAAGGGCGAAGGTGTTGCTCTTAACATCTACGGAAATCAGGATATGAAATTGTTCGAATCTGGTGTAGATTACTTCCGTTAAATCGTAAACTCCAAGGTAAACTTTATACCTTGGAGTTTTAATAAAGTGAAAACTTTAAATGAGCTTACTCAAGAAACTTCTTTCTATTCCATGAATATAGTGAAACAGTGATTAGAAAATATGAACTTGTGAAATATTTTCTTATCAGGAGGTTTTAGCCGACGATAAACGATATTGGAATAGAATTAGAAGTTTCTGAGGAAGCGGATTAAATTATTCTA
>CAMJBT010000156.1 GCA_946403965.1 uncultured Pseudobutyrivibrio sp.
GGTCCAGATATGATTTCTGATGACGAAATTGCATACGAGTGGGCACGTATTCCTCACTTCTACTACAACTTCTACGTTTATCAGTATGCAACTAGCTTCTGTGCAGCAGTTGCAATTGCTGAGATGATATTGAAGGAGGGAGAGCCTGCTGTAACACGCTATAAGAAGTTTCTTTCAAGTGGTTGTACAGATGCGCCAGTGGAGCTTTTAAAGATTGCTGGAGTAGACCTTACAACACCCGCACCTATTCAGGCAGCCCTTGCAAAGATGGGAGAGATTGTGAAGGAGTTAGAAGCTTTAGTTTAATGATAAAAGGGAGTTTTGCTATGCAATACTCCTTTTTTATTGCTCTCAAATTACACATATGTAAATTAATTGTAACATTTGCTTCACTTTTGCGAAAATATGTGTTAAGATACTATCTGTAATTAACTGATCAGGACATTACACATTAGTATTTTGTGAACACGAGTAGCGTTCACAGGATACGGCTTAATTTTGGGACAGAAAGGAAATGTTATGAACGAAATTACTAGAAAGATAGCCCCTGGTGTACTTGCTGCATCATTGGCAATAGCTTGCACTCCTACATTTTCTAATGTATATGCAGCCTCAAGTTCTATCAGAGTAGGCTCTGATGCCCCAACAATTTCTGACGCGATTGATATGGCTGATAGTGGTGATACAATCATTATTCCTAAAGGAGTTTACGCTGAACAGATTTCTGTTGAGACAGATGGTATCACTATTAAAGCAGAAAAAGGTGCTATCCTTGATGGCTCTAGAATCAAGCCTAAATCAGGCGCCAGCTCGATGGTCTACATTCAAGCGTCCGGCATCACATTGGACAATCTTGAAATCAAAGGCTTAAAGCTTAAAAACCCTTCTTCTTCAATTACACCTATTGGTATCGAAGTAGATGCTGGCTCACGCGACATCAGTATTTCAAATTGCAAGATACATGATATGGGATGCTTGTACACCAAGGATTCAGATGAGTATAATGCTCATGGTATTTTGGTTTCAGCTGAGGTAGACGAACCAATTGAGAATATCTCTATTAAAAAATGCGAGTTGTATAAGCTTAACCTAGGAAATAGTGAAGCTCTCGCTCTTAATGGAAATGTGTCAAACTTTGATATCTCAGAAAACTATATTCACAACTGCGATAACATTGGAATTGACGCAATCGGATTTGAAAAAGACTCTGACAATGATTTAGACAGAGCAAGAAATGGAAAAATTCGTAAAAATGTTGTAGAAAGCATTTCTTCCGACCCAGCTGTAAATGTTACCTACGACAGCAAGTGTGCAGGTGGAATATATGTAGATGGTGGAAAAAACATTAGCATTTATGACAATTTTATTTCCAACTGTGACATTGGTATTGAAATTGCCAGTGAGCATAAGGATACCGTCACTTCAGGAATCAAAGTAACCAATAATACACTTGTGAATAATAACGGCTGGGCTGGAATCAGCTTCGGCGGTTATGATGCAGAGGATACAGGCTGTGCAAAAAATTGCACCTTCACCAATAACACAGTCTACAATACTGATGGAACCACCTTTGTAATCCAATATGCATGTGATTCTTCCAATATCATCACAAACAATCTGTTTGTAGCCCAGAATGCAGCTGAGCTATACACAGAATGTTTTGGAGCAAACAGCGCTGGTAACACAGTATCAGGTAATACATCCAATGCAAAAATTGAGTCAGACTCAGAAAACAAGGTTGTAGATATCACCGGAGTCTCAATCGACGATGAGGATCACACCATTGCTTTCGGAGCAGACGATGAAATCTTCGATTGTGGTTCTTCACGAACCATACTCAATCATTAACCTCCCTTCATAATATATAATGAATAACAAAAAAAGCCTCTAGCATCAACACTAGAGGCTTTAGTCTTTTTGATTCTATATTTGAGATCCATTTAATACAAAGGTTTCATCTGGTTCAATTGGTACACAGACACATTTTTTGCCGTCAACATAAGCTGTGGTCACGTCTGCCGCCTTTTCATCAGAAACTTTTACGACGATGTCAGGAACCTTTCCGTCTGAGGTGATTCCAGTAGCTTCTTTAAGCTGCTGTGTAAGATCTACCACGCGTTCTTTAAGGACATTTTTCTCAACTCTTAGCTCATTGTTTTTCAAAGCTTTTTCATCAAGAATTTCTTCTGCAAGAGGAAGTTGTTCCTCAAAGTAGTTTTCAAACTTAGCCTGGATTTTTTCAACCTTTACATCTGAAAGACCAGAATCTGTAAGAATATTTGCAACATCCTGTGGTTCAAGGATGATAGGCTCGTCCTGACCAAGACGTTCTGTCTCTACTGTAATGAAATCAGAAAGGTTTTGTTGGATATCCAGTTTTGTTTCAATTGTTTCGTCTGTTTCCTCACCAAGAGCCTGATCAAGCATATTATTGAATGCGTTTTTCTTTTGTGTGGAAGTTTTCTTAGTTCCGCAACCGATACAGTTTTCCCAAAACTCTACATGAGGTTCCTTTGTGTTTTTAGTGTATGCTAAACAAGCATGTAAGTCTGTTGTACGCTCTGAAAAGCAAGGGAATGTAAATGCTGTGTCTACAGGACCTACAACCCAATCACGAAGGCGGGCACCGATTCGGTTTTCGTCCTCACGGTAGCCTAGACCTGGTTTAGAAAGGGCAACAGGACAGATGGCACAGATAATATAGTCGTATACTTCCTCGGATTCATCCAGTTTCAAATCATCGGTAGTCTTTACAGGAATATCGTAGGTATCGTGATAAAGAAGAATCAGGAAATTTCCTACAAAGTCATATGACTCGATTATTCTGTTGTAGTATTCAATGAGAAGCTTTTCATCTTGAAGACGGCTTTCACGAAGTCTCATTAAAAGGTCGTGTCCGCTTCCCTCAATCTCAGATTCAGGGTTAAATGGAAGCTCAAGCAAATTGTTTCCTATAGTTCCTGAAAGTGATTTGTTTGCTATTTCTAAATATTTATGAAATTCCTCATCTTCAAGATTAAGGAATGTCTCTTTGAAAGTGAGTACTATTTCCTTGTTGGCATCAACATAGCAGCCAACCATCTTGTCGAAGTTGCAGGAATCTTTTTTAAAGCGACGCTTTATTTCATTAACTTCTTTTTTATTCATAAATCTTCACTCCTTTTTTGTGCTGCGATTCTTATTATAAGGATGAAAATTTTTGATAGCAAGTTTTTTAAATCACTTTCAGAAGCTAAGAGTCCTGCAAAGCAGGATTCTTGCTGACAATGTTATTTTTATTTACCAAAAAGGAATTTGAATACCTAGGCTTGTATAATTTGTAACTGTTTAATTATTACAGGCCAAATGTTTTCTGATTCAGGATTATTTTTTTGAGCAGCAGGAACAATAACTTCTGATTTTGTTTTTGCATCTTCAGTCTCTACAGCATTATCCTCCGCTGAATCTTCTTTATTTTCTGAATCAGATTTTAAATCAGAAATTGTCTCTGATTTTTCATTTTCAGAGGTAGCTTTTCCCTCATCAGCTATCTCTGTTACTTTGTTGTCAGAGTCTTCCTTCACCTTTTCAGACTCATCTACAATTTGATTCACAGATTCTTCCTTTGTATCATCTGTGGATTCAGCCTTAGTCTCAACATTTTCCTGAATCTCTGCGGCGAATGCTGAGATTGGAAATGATGTTAGAGCTAGACCAAGCGCAAGAAATTGAGCTAAAATCTTTCTTTTCATGTTAATCCTCCTATAAAAAAT
>CAMJBT010000157.1 GCA_946403965.1 uncultured Pseudobutyrivibrio sp.
CGGGCACTGCATCGTAGTAGGGGTTGCAAGCCTCACGGTGTGTGAAGAAGGTCTCGGGGTTCTCAGCGGTACCGCGGGTGATAGGACGCTCGGGGCTCATAGCACGGTCGCGGAAGCGCTTGATGTACTCTTCCTTTACGAGAGGACGAACATCCTCCTGATCGAGCAGTTCAATCTTGTGGTACTCGTGAGAGGTGCGGAAACCGTCGAAGAAGTGCTATATAATATAAATAAGGTGAAGATTTCCACAAAATATTCGCTATTCTGAAAATAAATCACTAATTTTGCAAGCAAAATTTGAAAACAGCATATGCAGATCACACTGAATTTAAGAGGATATGGTGAAACGATACTTTCTGTTTTACCATTAGATGACAAAAACAAAGGAACTAGAAGCATGCCCAGGGACTTTGTCTTGGTATATTGTGAAGATGATATAGCAAATCCCTTTATGACTCTACAATTGACTGAAGAAAATAAATTCAAGATTGTCAGTCAGCGCGAAATTGAAGAGACAGAAGAGGATTTGATAGATAAATTGAATGATTTGGCTATTAAAGTTGTCGAATCAATTCAGATGGGTATTGACTTGTCGGCAATATCTTTAAGCAAAAGGGCATTGGAAAAACCGTATAATCCAGATCAAATTCGCGTTGAATCCAAAACATTTTCAATCCGCCTAATCTATGATATGATTAAGGATGGAGATTTAGACTTGTCTCCAGACTTCCAGAGAAATGTTGTGTGGGATTCTTTTAGAAAGTCACGGTTGATTGAATCGATATTATTGCGCATACCACTTCCGATGTTCTATTTTTCACAAGACGAAGAGGGTAAGTTGTTCGTCGTGGACGGATTACAGCGACTAACCGCTATTAAAGAGTTTATGGATAATAAACTCGTATTGCGAGATTTGGAGTATTTGTCTGGTACATGTGAGGGAAAGACATACAATAAAGAAGGTAATAAGATAGAGGAAAAATATTATAGATGGTTTAATATGACCCAATTGTCTGTTAACGTCATTGACCCTCAATCACCGTCTAAAGTCAAGTATGATATTTTTAGACGGTTGAATACGGGGGGACGACCTCTCAATGCTCAAGAACTAAGAAATTGTCTTGCAAAAGAGAAAGTTCGTAAGGCTTTAAGGGAAATGGCAGCATTGCCTTCATTTAAAACGGCAACAGGTAATAGTATTTCTGACACAAGAATGGATGCTCAAGAATTGGCATTAAGATATATTTTTTTCAGATTCCATTATAAGAAAGGGGCCATTAAGAAATATACGGGAAATATGGACCTTGACTTGGATGAGTTCGTTGACTTGTTAAACAAAATGGGAGACTTCGAGTTTGACAAATATGTCTCAGAGTTTGATTCTGCCATGAAGAGTGCTCGCCATTTATTTGGTCGGCATGCATTCCGAAAAGTATTTGTTGATACAGTAAAAGATAGTCCGAGGTCTCTCGTAAATAAAGCCCTATTTGTTAGTTGGTCAGTGCTTCTTGCTGATTACGATTATAACAAAATTAAAAAGAGTATAGAAAAGTATAGTTTCGTTTCTATTTTGGGCGAGAAAATAACTACAGACCTTGATTATTATCGTGCTCTATCGTATGGTACAAACGGACGATGGAATATTCTTAAGGCATTTGAGGTAGCAGACGAATTAATTAAATCAAACATAAGTGAGTAAGGACATGGAAATTCTCAATATAAAAGGATTCAAGTGCTTTAGGAACACTGACATCTGTATAAATGACATGACTGTTTTGGTCGGAGCAAATGGATATGGTAAGAGTTCTACCATTCAGGCATTATTGCTTTTTAAACAAGCTGTAGATAACGCTTCGTATGTAAATCTTAATGGCGATTACGGCTTGGAACTTGGTGAAGTGATAGATGTCATTAATCAAAACTATTCCGAGCCACAAATTGTTTTATCGTTGACAAATGAAGGAACAAAAGAGAATAGCACAGAATGTCTTTTTGATATAGAAGATAGGGATGAGAAGTTGACACTCGATTGTACATTCCCTACAGATAATAAAGAAGAAAAACTGGAACAAAAGGAGTTTTATTATGTTTCTGCTGAGCGCATTGGGCCACGAATCTCTCAGCCTTTAGCATCAATGGAATTTTTGTCTGTTGGGACAAAAGGTGAAAGAACGGCTCAAGTTATCGCAACGAAAGGTGGTCTTACTAAAGTTGAAAATGACAGAATCTTTCAGAGTTCGAAAAACCCAAATCTTGATGCGCAAGTAAACGAATGGCTTTCTTACATATTTCCTGGAATCAAAATCAGTGCAAACATTGACAATTCGCTGTTGCGGGCTTCAATAAAAGTGTCCAATACATATTCAAAAAGCGTTCATGCTCCAAATATGGGATTTGGTGTTAGTTTTGTTTTGCCTATCATTGTTGATGGACTTGTCGCAAAAAAAGGAAGTTTCTTTATAATTGAGAATCCTGAAGCTCATCTTCATCCCGCTGCACAAACCGCAATTGGCTATTTCTTGGCAACAGTAGCACATGCAGGTGTTAATGTTATTGTTGAAACACACAGTGACCATGTTATTGACGGAATTCAATTGTTTGTCGTGCGAAATAAGGAATGGCATGGACATGTTACCATAAACAATTACGGGTTGAATACAGATTCAGATGAACCGCTAATCACGCCTATTACATTGGATGAGAATGGTGATTATAGTGAATGGCCTGATGGCTTTATGGATCAGACTCAAAAGAACTATATTGAAAGAAGTAAAGCTGAATAGTAATGATTAACTATTTCTTTTTTCCTGCTTCCTTTAGAGAGACTAACACTACTCTCATAAAGAATTGTATTGATGACTTAAATAAGGCATTATTAAAGAATGAGAGGAATGAAACATTCTACGATGACAACACTTTTTACATAACAGAGTATTCCAATGGCCAAACTTTGTATGCAAAGTTATCACAGTCTCATAAGGACTTGTCTAATCGAATTATACCGTCGATGCTCAGGAGGATGAAGCATACTACAACAAATATTTCCTCGGATCTTACAATTCTAAATACCACATATCCTGATGCTTGGGCAAATTGTTTATGGGGTTGCTTTGTTGCTGAAGATAGGAATCATATTAGTTCTTACGATTTCTTTTGTTCAAATAGAAGAGCCATTGCAAAAGGTATAGTCAATGGAACAAATCTTAGCGACATAAGTTCTTTACTTTTTGACAGAATTCGTATAGCAAGGGATGCGATGGAGCAGATATGCGATCTTGGAAGTGGAGGAGATTTCAAGAAAGTTATGGATGCTATTTGTTCGTTAGATTCATATAATACAAATATGTGGAATACAGGTAGTTTCCAGATAAGAGCACTACAAAAAGATTATAATGTCACAATCTCAGATGAATCTGATACAGTGAAGAGAACACCTCGATTAATGGAGCAACGCTATTTTAAGGTGTCAGAGAAAATAGGCTCCCAATACTGTTTTTATCATGTAAAATTGGGGGACATACGAATGCATATATATCCTAATGAAGAAGAAAGAATAATGTATGTAGCGTATGTAGGAGCGCATCTAGATTTGAAATGAATAAAAAAAGGATTTACCACTCTGTATGACAAATCCTTTTTTGCTTATTAATTTATCTTATGTTTTGTTGATCTCTGATGTAATGCATAATCGTGAGTTTTGAGGGTTTGACATTGAGGGCGGGGCCTCGGATGGCGACGCTGCACCCAGGGT
>CAMJBT010000158.1 GCA_946403965.1 uncultured Pseudobutyrivibrio sp.
TTTGGGAGCCAAGAGAAGTAGATGTCCTTCATGCCGTTTGCGTGGAATATCATCAAGATAGCCTATTTGATAAGCTAAAGAACATGGCTAATAGAGAGAAGGTTATTAAAGATAGTGTTGATAGAGCGGAGAAAGCAAAAGCCGATCAGGAAAGACGATTAAAAGCAGAACAAGCAGAAAAGGTATTCAGAGACAATATCTGAGGAAGTTTCATTTTCCTCAAATGCTATTCATTTACCCAAATGGGCAGATCATGAATTTCTTCACAAACCTCATCAGAAACTAAAAAAGCCACACTAAATCTGGCTCTAGTAACTGCCACATATAAATCTGCCCGTGAAGTTGGCTTTAGTTCGATATCATGATCTTTTAACCACATAACCATTGGCCTCGTTGGATAGATTAAAACTCTATCACATGTCATTCCCTTTGACTGTCCAAAGTTATATGCTCGATGCTTTTCATCAACCTTCACGAGACGACTATCTCTCAATTGAACAGGATGATATCGTCTCATATAATAATCAAGGTCATTTTGTCTTACGAGAAACACTCCCTGATGCTCAACATTATTTGGATGGCAGCTATCACATCCACATGGTTCACTAGCCTTATACTGAGTATAAAGCTTTGAAGAATATTCACAGATTATGCCATTATTTCGATGCGATTTACAAAGTAATATTTCATCTATCGTAATCTTGTTTGGATTTCTAGGTTTATTACATTCTGCATTGATGTATTCTTTTATCAATCCACATTGATACTTTTTATATTTCTTTTCCCAATGAGTATGATAAGTTACTTGTCTGGGGTCTCCAACACAAAGCACTGTTGATTCACTATTAAACAACAATTTGAGTATATCTAAATCATAGCCCGCTAAATCTTGTATTTCATCGATGAAAATATTAGGATAAATCTTTGCTATCCGCTTAATTACTCTTCCTTCAGTTTTTTCATTGGCACGACAAACAAACTTTGCAAGTTTATCCGTATATAGTTTCATGTTTGAGGAGAAATAATGCTGTATAAATTCTTCCTCCTCTTTATAGTATATATAACGGTTAAATTGAGGGCTAAATCCTTTCCTTCCGCTTTGCTCACTGACAAGTAAGATACCTTTAATATCCATATTATATAACCTTTCATCGCAAATACCTTGATAAGGTTTAACTCCATGCTGCAACAAAAAAGAGAACCATGTTTGTATGGTGACATGCCCAGGAATGCAGCCACATTCTCTCACAAACTTATTTCTTATCTCTTTCTCATTTTCTGTAGTAAAAGTAGTGATAAGAACTCTGTTCTGGCATTTCAGAGCCTCTTTCACCAAGAATGTGGTTTTACCAGCTCCTGCAGCAGCTATAATCAGTTTATTATCTTTCATTTACCCAGCCCAAAGCTTTTGTAATATATTGGGGATAATTGTATCGTGTTGAACCTTCGAATACACTTAGAGCCCATTCAGCTTTATTGTTAATCATATATTTCAGCACACTTTCTTTGTCAGGGTATTTATCTGCACTTAGTCCGATGGTTTTTCTTAAATCATCAATTTTAGCTATATTAGCATCTATAAATTGTGGTTCCAATGTATTTAAATCATCTCTATGGTCTGCAAAAATCTCAATACAATCCACAGCATCATAATCTTTATATTTTTCCTTTATCTTTTGCTGATAATCACTATCATTGTCAGTTATGACTGCTACTTTTCTCCCTATACTCCCTGCAATCTCCAAAAAACGCTTAAAAGAGAGACCTCGTACAGAGATTACATCTATCCCCTGCTCTATAGGCAACATTCCATATTTATCCTTATACGCACGCTGAACAATTAACTCATCAGATGGACCTTCTACCAGTATAGCAGCTTTGGATAAAACAAGTCTCAAAGTATCATAGCCCGGAAGTTTTTTGAAATATCTCACTACATCACTGTGTAAACTATTAAAGCAAAAGCAATGCTTATTTGATAACAAAAAAAGATTGTCAAGTCCTAGTTTATTTGCCACGAAATTGCTATGTGTGGTCAATATTACCTGTTTTTCCTTGCATTTCGTTGTGATATTACTCAACAGGACGTTTAGATTTGTATGAGACAGATGGTTCTCTGGCTCCTCGATTAATATCAAATTCGACACTTGGGTTCTTTGGTGAGAAAGGGCAAGATTGGTCTTAATGATACATTGTTCTCCTTTTCCGACCTGAGGAAATGGTATCTTGTCAATGTAAGTCATGAGTACAGTATCCCATGAATTTCTCATTGACATATCTACCGAAATGCTAACCTCTTTATCGGTAATACCCGAACCTTGAGTTATTTTCTGATTAATTGCATCTATAGCAGCATCTGTGCCAAAATCCGATTTCAATTTTCTATAACTCTGCGCCAAAGCTGTCAGTTCACTTTCTTCTAGACTATCTTTGATGATTTTGGAGATATAGACATCTGAGCCATTCTGGCTTCTATTTGAAGAAGAATCAATAATAACTGATTTCAGAGGTATTTGCCTATTGGTTAGTGGCGACTTTGCAAACGAATATCGTTCTACTTTATAATACTCCACTGGCAATGATTTAACACCTTCTGGGCTATTGACTAAATCTTGATAAGACTCCAGATATGTTTCATTCAGCTCCACCTTATATACAATTCCACACTTACCAGATGCCCTCATAGAGTTGTTATTGCCTTCGAATATAGCTATATCCTCTCCCTTCAAATACGCCTCAATCAGTATTGTTGGAGGCTGCAATGGATTAGAAGTCCCCAAACTATTAATATACTCTTCTACAGCATCTTTGTTAAATAACGGTTCAGCTACATCAGAAAAGCCATATTTGCCATTCATCATGCCTGTCAAGCACAGATGTAATGCTTCAAGAATGGTAGACTTACCCTCCTCGTTGTTTCCAACGATAATGTTCAGATGCTCGTTGAAATCTATTTCAAAACGTCTGAAACACTTATAATTCTGTATCCTTAATTTTTCTACAAAAATCATAAATTGTTACAACTTCCCTTAATTATTTGTCTATCATTGCTCTTTATTTTTCAACAAATCTAATAGTCTATATATGGTCGTTGATGGATTGCTAAATACGTCCAATGCCTTTGCTCTTTCAACTGCCAATTTCTTATTCTTGGCAAATACCTCCTTTTCTTCTTCAGACAAAGTCCCCTTTTTGTATTCTTTCGAAAACTTTTGCAACTTCTTAATACACTTGTCTGACGAGATTTCCGTTTTCTGTTCCTGATAATGCAGCAAAAACCATAGCTCAACACATGGATTTGAGACTAATAGTTCTGCACTATGTATCTTTTGCAGCTGTTCCAACATCCCATCAACGTCCAAATCATACATCAAGAATACTTTATCCTGCTCGGTTTGCACATACTCATTTTTTGATTTTACAATAAAATCTTCCGAGATGTTTGACTTACCTTTCTTTGGTATAACTTGAATAGGAGCACGATACAATGAACGCAGAAACTTGACATAAGCTATTTCCGTCTCACCTTCACAGAAAACAAAGAAGTTGGGCTTCATTTGTTTCCCCT
>CAMJBT010000159.1 GCA_946403965.1 uncultured Pseudobutyrivibrio sp.
GGCGACAACTCGGTTAACAGCCGAGTGCTCTACCACTGTAAGTGATTTATACCAAAAAGTGTCTAATCTTCACTTAATTCTGATTATTTGATTAATGTAATTATATCATAAATAAAATGTAAGTTCAAGGCCAAATTATTAAAATACAAATGAAGAAAATGATGTAAAAGGCAACTTTCCTACTTAATTATAATGTGAGTCGTTGAAAACAATTCTCATCTGAATATTATCACATGATTATTCGATTATCAAGAGGAAAATTTAATTCAGGTATACTGTCGCAGTAGTAAATTACTAGCTGAGTGTAGATGCGACAGCAACAATTATGGCGACTGGTGCACTTTTTGTGATATCCTTCATAACAAGATTCCACTGCAAGCGATTTATATCAAACGTCCATAAGTTATATGTTGATATTCAACTCAAAAAGCTTTAACTTTAAAGAATATGCTGATTACAATACTGCCGAAATATATCCCTTGTCATTCGTGAAAGCGGAGCATCATAGTTTGGCTCATTTTCATCATTATTCCAATGATAACCAAACATAAGCCATTGAGCATCATAATAAGCTTCAAAAATAGACAATTCACTGGCTTGAAGTTGTTTATTAATTTTTTGGATCACCTTGTCACAGTAATATTTATAATCTGGATTATCATAATTACGAGCAATTATTGCAATATCTAAGGCTTTATCAAAGTGAGTACTATATATTTCTTCCAATCTAAATAACCGCATAGTATTTTCTATCTTTTTTCTTTTCTCGTCTGAAGCCTTTTTGTCAATAGAAATTGATATTTTATATTCAGCTGTTTCCTTTGAATATATTCCTAACCATGAATTCAATAGTGATTTTGCAAAATTAGGATCAGTACGATCATTATTATTTAAAATTAATTGGAATGCTGCATCATCACCAAACCCTTCATCAAATGGATAAAGTGTTTCTTCCATTGAATTTATCCCTTTTAATCTTGAGTTACACACCTGACACGATGGAATAAAGTTAAATAAAGATAAAGCAAATAATGGATAATCATCTTTTTGATAATAATGATCCAAATCTGCAGTTGTTAGCAAATCATTATTTTCATTCTTATACCATGTAATATAATTACGATTACAGTAAGGACATACTCTAATTCCAATGTCAGATAAAATCTCATGTCGAAGCATAGAATTCCCAAGTATTCTTGAGTAGTTCAGTAATTCCTTCATATTAGGTAAGCATTCTTCTTCCATAACTAACAGTGATTGCTCAAATCTTTTTGCTATTAGTTCATCTGTTGGATATGGAGATGCAGGACTAATTATAAATTTAAAATATTTTCTAATTACCTTATTCCATATTTTTTGATTCTCATTATCATCAGACACACTATAATTAAGAACCATTTGCAATATCTCAATTAGGTCTTTTCTTGAAGCTGTTAAAGGGAAAATCACATGCGCTTTTTTGATAATTGAATTCTTGGTTAATGGCATATTATTTTTGTTTATAAATCTCAGTAAACGACGCATTCCCATATGCCGTCTTCAGCAGTCTTATTTACAACGATACTGCCTTTTTCAGTAACCTCTATGGACTGTATAGTCTGTCCAGACTTAAGTGTGTGAACTGTAGGATCAAGTTCATAACCGGTCGGAGCCTTTATTTCCTTTGCATAGTAGGTTCCGCTGGGGAGCTTGATAGTTCCTTTTCCCTTTTCGCCGATAGTGATCTCACCGACCTTGTTTTTGCACTCCTTATCCTTGTATACGCCGTATACAGCAGAGGAGTTGTCGACAGGGCTCTTACCGATAACCATCTGAGTGTCCTTATCGAGCTTTGTTACGGAGAATTCCACGTCTGTCTTGGATACACGGAATGCAAACATATTCAGAGCCATTGCCTGTTTACCATCTGTGCGGTTATTGATAACACAGCCCTGAGAGCCGTTGGATTCGATCCTCCAGTGTGTTCCGCCTTCGCCGTTGCCTTCACCAACCGTAGTGCTATTGATATAGTTCTCATTTACGCCGATCTTCCTGAGATATGCGATCACCTCGTCACGGTTATTGAACTCGCCGATATATATCCATGAGTGATCCTCACCGTCAAGGTTATCTGCAATTACTACAGAACCTGGGGTAATAGTAGAGCCGTCAGCACACTCCCAATAGGGACGCTCCTTGTAGGGGATATTTTCCTTTTCTATGTCTATCTTGGAAGTCACACCGTTATAGGTAATGGTGCAGTTATCGTTGACCGACAGCCAGTGAGGAGTATCCACTGGAACAGGATTGTTCCATGAAAAACCACTTGTACTGTAGCCGAGGTGTGCAAGGGTATAGTAGATGAGACCTGAGCAGTCAATGCCCTGCTGTCTGACATAGTCAAGAGAGAGCGGAGAATAACTGCCCTGGTAATATACACCGGTGTAACCCTTAAAGCCCCAACCGTAGGGTGAACCGAGAAGTGTAGCCGCCTGTGCGATGACTTCATCTGCAGATGGGAAAGCCTCGTTCTCTGTTGCTGCACTTGCCGCACTCGCCGATATCATTCCTGTCATGGGAGTGGCTAACATAGAAACAGCGCAGAGGCTTGCCATAAGCCCTGCGCTGATCTTTCTTATAAAATTGTCATTCTTTGTCATAGTTTATTTTCCTTTCGTAAATAAAACAGAGGGCCAATTACTCAGCCCTCTTGATGTTTCTTTAGAGGTAAATGTATTTCTTTGCAAAGGATTACGTCATACTCTAACAAATTACTCATAACAACTTTAGTTGCTCTTGTTTTGGTAAATTCCCGACATACACCTCAGCATTGGATTTGACTACTGACTTTAAAGGTATTCGTATAAGGCTTTAAATCGGATAAAATTGCCAGTCTCTTTTTAGACTGGCTTTTTTCTCAAACAGGCTCAAAATCACTCACAGTGGCTTTGAGCGTTCTCAGTAGGGCGTTATCCATTCAGATCTTGCCCCCGTTAAAAACGGCTAAAAAATTGCTGATAGATTTACTATCAATTGGTTTTCTGGAAAACAAAAAAGGACTCGATTCCAGTGCTTTCACATTTCGTGAAAACCACTAAAACCGAGTCCGTTAACTTTATAATATGAACTTGACAATTAAATAGTAGTATGATAAAATATAAAAAAGAGATACTCAACCAAAAGATAGCCGCACCTCTATAAAAAACGCTATCTCAATTGAGTATCTCTCTTCATTTTTGGCTCCCCCTGCCCGGCTCGAACGGGCGACAACTCGGTTAACAGCCGAGTGCTCTGCCGCTGTAAATATTTCACACCAAAAAGTATCAAAACTTCACTTAATTATAAATACTTGATTTCAGGGAATTATATCATGAATTCATTATGATTTCAAGCCCCGATCATCAAAATCCAAATGAGTGAAAATGATGCTTACAACAAAAAAGATAAAACACACTTCATATCAAAAGTTCAATAAGCATCTTTCTGATCTGTTCGATATCATATGGTTTTGCAAGATGACCGTTCATTCCTGCAGACAAAGCAAGTTTTTTATCTTCATCAAACGCATTTGCAGTTACAGCAACTAT
>CAMJBT010000160.1 GCA_946403965.1 uncultured Pseudobutyrivibrio sp.
TGCGTATTGAAATGGAAGATGGTATTTGTGGATACAAATACACTGCTTGCTAAGATGATACATTGCGCAAATCACTCAATAATAACCGTCAACATATTTGTCATAAAATCAACACAAATGTCATTTGAGATTGGAAATCCTGGTCTTTTTAAATCAATTTATCTATTGGAAACACATTTGTAAAACTTTATACTTTTTGAATCTATACCTATATTTATAAGCTTTTTTGCTTATTATTTTGCTATGACGCAACGCTTATTTTGATAAGAAAAAATGAAAATATACGGACAATATTTATACGTTGAGAGAATCTTTTAAAGGGGTAATGGCTATGAAAAAATTGATAATTGTTTGCGAAGAGCGTTTGCGTAAATATGGAGATTTTCTTGCTCAACTTATTAGTCGAACAGACGATACAGATAATATGATTGTAGGTGTTAAGGATGGAGCAGCTGTTGCCCAAGTGTGGACTGAAAAGGAATACACGTCCAATGCTGCACAGATTTCTTCTGAACAATACATATTGTTTATTGGAAATACTAATTTAATAAAAGAAAAACGACATCATATGTTAAAAAAATATACCGAACACGGTATGAATTACGGTTGGCTAGGAAAGCAAGCTGTAGCATTTGTTGATCATATTCTATCGTTTGATGAATATGATGATTTCTATCATTTGCTATCAAATAATTATAACGAAGGAAACCAACTCAAGGCTGTTCAGTTACTTCCGACAAAGGTCAAAGATATTAAAACCGTAAAAACTTCTAATGAGAAAGAATCCGCAACTGAAGTTGAACAGGTTGCAGAAGATAAAAAGATGATTCAAGCAGAACATAACGAAGTTAAAAACGGAATAATTCCTTTACATTTCGTCGGAAAGACAATAAAAAAAGTTTTCAGCAATGGTGTAAAAGCGTTTATCAGAGTTTCTGACAATATTTATGCTGCAACAAAAAGCAAGGATATTGAAGATCAGCAATACACTTGCCTTGTTTTGATGTTTTATCTTAAAGGTTTAAATAGTTTTCTTGGATTAGATGGAGCAGAATAAGTACTATGGTTATTGGTTTTCGTGAAGGATTTGAATTTTTTCAAAGAAATGCTGATGCATTATTTAGTGCTGAGATTGCAACTGAATTTGGAACAAAAACAAGCAACTATGTCGAAGAACTAACAGCACTGGAAGAAAGCATTAATGCGTTTAAAGACTACAAGACTCCGTCTGCCCAACTCAAAGGAGATATTGCCGAGTTTTGGGCAGCAGGAACATTTAATGTTAACGCAGCAAAAAGCGGAGCGATAAATCGTGCTGTAGTAAACAGAAGTAATGAATATGCTTCTGCTGATATTACACTTAAATCAGGTGAAAATTTCAGCTTGAAATATAACGCTACCGGTACTGATAGTGCTAAGCAACAAGCAATAAGTGTTTTCCAAAAATTCAAGGAATATCAAAGCCACGGTGGTAAAGATTCTCTTGCTGAATATCTTAATAAAAGAAATTATTCGGATGAATCGGTATTAAGCGATCCAATTTATTCTGGGCAATTTAGAGTTATACCTAAAGATCAAATGGAAGATGCTGTAAAATGGCTCACTCAGAAAATTCAAAAAGAAAGCACAATAAGACCAGATCAGGTTAAGCGTTATCAAGACACCTTACATATGTTAAGGAATAAGCTTACAGATAATAATGGTAATGAATCAATTCCATTGTCTAAAGAAGAAGCGCATAAGCTAGCTGAAATTGCAAAAGAAGGTAAATTTAAAGCAGAAGATTTTAACCTAACTTCTCAAGAAATAGCGATTATGAAGGCGGCTCTAAAAGATGGGTTTACTGCTGCAGCAATAACTATGGTGTTAAAAGTTGCTCCTGAAATATATAAAGCCATAGATTATCTTATTAAAACCGGTGAAATAAATTTGGTACAATTTAAGAAAATTGGTTTTGCTGCAGTTACCGGTGCCGGAGAAGGCTTTATTAGAGGAGCTGTTGCTTCTGCAATTTCGTATTGTTGCAAATCCGGAATGCTGGGCGAAGGTTTAAAAAATCTATCTCCTGGTGTTATTGGTGTTGGGGTTGCGCTAACAATGAACACGCTGAAAAATGCAGTTATGGTTTCTATTGGTAAAAAAACAAGAAACGAATTAACTAATGAATTGATTCGTGATATGTTTGTATCCTGTGGAGCGTTAGCAGGGAGTATCTTAGGTAAAGCAGGAGGTACTATTGTAGGTGGTGTTGTAGGTACATATATAGGTGGTCCCACAGGGGTCGCTATTGCAAAAGCTCTTTCTGTAGCTGGTTCTTTACTTGGAAGTTTTGTCGGCTCGATTGCGGGAACGTTTGTTTACAACACTGTATATAAAACAGCAATTTCATTCTGCATTGATACGGGAGTTACCCTATTTGGTATCGTTAAACAGGATTACAAACTCCCTGAAGATATTATTGAAGAAATGGGATTACAAACATTCGATTTTGATTCTTTTCAACCTGATACATTTGAAACTGAATCATTTAGTTTTGATACATTCGAGATTGATTCAATAAAGCCAGATACACTGGGCATCACTATGTTGAGACGCGGTGTTATTGGCGTTACAAAAGTAGGATATTTGATTGATTAGCATTGCTTTATAATCTGTAAAGGTTTAACTAACATATTTAACAAATAGTCGAAAAAGTTACCATCAAAAAGTCAATGTTTATGCGGCTTTTTAAACGCAAAAAACGGGAGCTAAGGTAATTTATACCTTAACCCCCGTTTTTGCGTAGAATGCCCTTTACGGGCATTTTAAGCGCCTATTGCTTTTTAGCTGTAAATCAGCTCGTGATTGACAATTTCTTCGGCGCAGTTGCGGATAGAATTCATCTTCTTAACCCACAGTATTTGGCTTTCTGCTTTGAGCTGTTCTGTCACACCCTCACGCTGCGCAAGCTGTTTTACCAACCGATCAAACATATTCTCGGCTTGCTTGTCTACCTCGGCAAGGTGAGCGGTGAGTTTGCCTTTAGTCAGCAGATTTGTGTAGAGAATTTTACGATTGTGTTCCAAATAACGAAGCCTACGTTTACCGAATACGCCGATTTCGACCTTCGGCTGTTTGGGTAATTTCAAATTGGGAAGAAGATAATCACCCTGCTGTGTATAAGATATTTTTGTCGTCGTCATAGTCTTTACCTCCGAAAATAGTGAAATTTTTTATTGATCAGAAGCACGATTCAGCGCTTTTTAGGCTATTTTCGGTAATTTGACAGCATTTCAAATGCCGATATTCTTTGATTTTTCGATAAACACTGCGTTTTTGCCAAGAGAATTGACAGTAAATTTGACAGTAATTTATCTTATTTTAACAGATTTCAACTTTACTCAACTTAACTATAAGAACACTCAAAAACACAGTGTTCAAGCCATTTTCGAGCATTTTGAGTAAAGTTGGCAAAAGAAAAAGAGCAGTCGAAAAACTGCTCTTTTTGGTGCCGGTGACCGGACTCGAACCGGTACGGATTTTACTCCGAGGGATTTTAAG
>CAMJBT010000161.1 GCA_946403965.1 uncultured Pseudobutyrivibrio sp.
CAAAAGTGGTAGACTCAAGTAAGGGTGAAGTCGAGAACCAGTATAATGGTCTGGGATTTAGAGTAGCTTTAACTCGACCAGAAGAGAAAATTGAATACTTATGTGACCTTTCACGAGATTACTATAACCTTCTTGAGCGCACAGTAAATGGTGAGACAGAAAGCTTCATTTATGATAACAACGTAGTAAGCATGAGCAAGTCAGGTAACAACTACTACTATCTTCAGGATGAACTAGGCTCTCCAATGTACCTTACAGGAACTGACGGTATTGCTGTATCTTCTTACGCATTTGATGATTTCGGTCGCAACATCGACCCATTCACAGGCAAAATCAAAGAAGCAAGCCACAAGCACGCCTACACAACAGATGGCAACATCATTCAGCCATTTGCTTTCACAGGCTATCAAGAGGATGAAGTATCTGGCCTTAAATTTGCACAGGCAAGATTTTATAGTGCTGAGTATGGAAGATTTGTAGCGGAAGATTATGTTAAGGGATTTATTGAAACACCTGAAACACAAAACAGATATGAATATTGCTGGAATAACCCTAAGCTTCTCATAGATAAAAATGGAAAATTCCCTTCTTTTTCTGAAATTACTAGAGAAATTGCACATTATGTTATGGCAAATCCAGCTGCAGTTGATATTACACAAAATGGATATGCTGATGCTGCATATGACAAGGTCGACTTTTTTGAAGATAAAAATGGTGATAAAGCAACAGGTGTTTATCATACAAAATTTGATTGTTGGCAACAATATTTTGGATACAATGATTTATACGATTTTGGATTTGGACTTGGAACCTCAATGAACCGGGCGAAGTTTGAATTTTCATCTCAGGATGAAAATGGCAAAGCTAAGAATTATATATTATGGGGATGGAAAGGAGATTACTTAAATCTTGGTGCTGGTGGAGAATTTGGTATCTATGAAGAACAAATAGATATCATGGGTAAAAAACATTATAAGGTGAATAAAAATCTTGCTCTTCCAATGGCAATACATATAGTGGATTCATCCGGAAATGTGATTATCGATTATAAGCCAAATAATCCGCAATGGTGGATAACTGGATTTAATTCGAATTATCAAAGAATGAAAGCTGGAGATTTGAATATGAGGTTTACAGTTGATTTTTCAAGTCGTCATGATCTTTATGAAGGGTTTATAAATACTGATAAATATATCAGGATGAAAGCACAAGGAAAATGGTCAGTAGATCCAAATAATAAGTACATATTAAGTTTTACGTGGGAGGGTGATAAATGTATAGACTAGTTAAAGTAATAATTGTATTAATATGTTCAAGTATTATACTCGCTGGTTGTGGTCAACAAAAGTACATAAGAAAGGAGTCGGGGGATATGTCGCTTATATTAGATGATAGTGATCAGGAAATATCTGATAAAACAGTTGAAAAGATTATTAAAGCGATAAATGAAAAAGATGCAGATAGTGTAAAAAATATTCTTTCGAAAGATGCAATAGATAAAGGTGGAGACATTGATGAAAGTATTCAAAAATTATTTAGTTTTATTGATGAAGAAATAGTTTCTTATGAAAAATCTAGTAGTGCAGGGTCATATGAATCATTTGATTCAAATTATAAGATTAAACTAATTGACTCATATTATTATGTTAGCACTGCCAATAATAAATATTTCTTCTTGATAGATAATTATTCAATTAATACTAAAAATCCTGAATGCCAAGGAGTGAAACTTCTGTTGATAGTAAATGCTGAAGACAGACTTAAGGTATACGATGGGGAAGAGAAAATACTTATTGATGGAACAGAAGAGATTGATAGGAATGGTATATTTATACCCGATATATATAAATCGAACGAGTAAATTGCCTGGAAAACATGTGCCTGACACCATTACATTAATCATGGTGAAACTAAAGCGGGATACCAAGTTAAAAGCAGCGAGGTTACAAATTATAGGGATGATTATTTAGGAGCAAATCAAACAAATATTAATACTAGAACTGGAATGACGGATGCAGATAGACTTTTTTCTTCTGATGGTACTAGAAGCATAAGATTTTCTCCACATGAAATGGACAGTATGGGTACAACAAAATTTCATTTTCATGAGGAAACATGGGTATATGATGCTGGTGTTGATGAACTGCATTATTATAATAAACTTATTAGAATAAAGAACTAAAGGAGATTTTAATGAGGATAGAGGTTCAAAATATTGAAAATGAGATGATTTCATTTACTTCAGAATATGGTATTGCAAGGGGAATATGGAAAAGTAAAAGTACTCCTGAAATAAGAGCATACGATGTAGAGATATCTTGTGATGATATTATTGGTGTAGATAACATTTCTGTTAGTACAACATGTAGTGAAAGTATAGTACAAGATAATGACAAAATTATTATAACGGGCTATGTGGACGAGATTTATGAAGATTTAATTTCTATCAAGATGGGGGATGGATTTATAGATTTTGAAATAAGTAGTAGAGCAATGCTTGAAAAGAACATAACAGTAGGGTGTTATGCTTCTATTTGTGTTAATGCTATTGTCATATATGATGAAAATTTGTAAAAGTAAAACGTTAGTTATATTTAAGTCTATTTAGGTGCACCAATGTGAGGCATAACCGTATTGCAAATAGATTAGAGCAGGAAATGTCCTATGACAATGTGGGACGCGTATCAGAAAGAAGATTTGCGGACGGTTATAAGATTAAATACAGCTATGATGCTCTTAGCCGTGTTTCAAAGGTTGAAGGCTCAGATGGACGAACAGTTTCATACGAGTATGATGCTATGGGCAGAGCTGCAAAGGTAGAGGATGGCAGAAGTGTAGAGTTTGCTTATAACAAATTAAATCAGCTTAATGAGATAAATGATTGGCTAGGAAAGACTACACTTGAAAATGATATCCTTGGTCGCCTTACTATGGGAATTATATATATCAAGCTTCTCCTACAAGGTCAAATACATACGGAAGAGGCGTTGCACCTGCGTATGTTGAAGATGTTATTCAAAATGGAATCAAAACTGTGCAGGAGAATGGTAATTTTTCGTATGTTTCTGGCAAAGATAATAACAAATCCTAGAGGAGATGATGTTACTGTTATGACTAAATAGAATTATAAGGAAAAAGAATATGTATACAAAGATAGTTGATTTATTTAATAGTTATATAAATAGACAAATAGATATTTATGAATTACAGAATAGAATCACTACACTGCAATGTAATGATAGTTTTGATCAAGAGTTAATACTATTTATTGATAATGAGATTGAGAGCATAATTTTTGGTTTTGAAGAAGAAAATTATTATCAAAAAACCGTACAATTGTATAATATTGTTAAAGAGAAGATAAATTAATAATATGCATCTTGACATTTTTTTCATAACTAGGCTTTATAATAACGCTTGTATTCTTATAGATTTTTTATGAGGGTTTTATCTATGGTACA
>CAMJBT010000162.1 GCA_946403965.1 uncultured Pseudobutyrivibrio sp.
AGAAAAAAAACCTATAATTCAAGCATTTGAGGCTTGAAACATTAGGAAGGAGATAGAGTGTTTTATTATTCGCGTGTAATACGCAAGGTTACTATGCCAAGTTCTTTGGTTATAATTGGAGATGGCGCCTTTGGAGGGTGTTCAAATTTGAAAGAAGTAAAGCTTAATGAGGGGTTACGAGAAATAAGGGAGCTGGCATTTTTTTCATGCAAACAGTTACGTAATGTTAATCTGCCAGATTCAATTGAGGTAATTGGGGAGGCGGCATTTGAGTCTTGTCGCGCAGAAGCAATATCATTGCCAAAAAATTTGAAAACAATAGGCTGCAGGGCATTCTATAATTGCTCGTTTGGAAATTTGATTATACCGAATAGCGTTGATAATATAGAATCGTATGCGTTTGCTATGTCTGGTATTAGAATGGTTCAATTACCTGAATCATTATCGAAGGTCAGTAACAATTGTTTTGAAGCATGTGGCAGATTGGAGATAGTTAAAATTCCGAATAGCGTGGAAACTATAGATCGTAACGCTTTTCATTGGTGCAGTAATTTAAAAAAAATATATATGACAGATTCGGTAAAATATATAGCAGATAATGCATTTGATGCGCGTCATACTATCTATGCGCCAAGAATGAGTTATGCGGAAGAGTATGCAAAAAAACATGGTTATAATTATGTTGAATGGACTGAAATTCAGCCTTCAACAATGAGTAGAGGTGAAAAAGAAACATATATTGAAACGAATATACGCAACTGGAAGGAGTCAATGACATCAGAGCAGCAAGAGTATGTAAGAGTAGTTTTCAATAATAATCAGGATGAAGTGAAAAATCAGGTTAAGGACTCTTTGGACTGGTTAGATATTTCTTGGGAAGATGCCATGGAAATTGTAAAGAGAGTATTTAATGAATGATGAAATGATTATTACCAGTGGCCGCAGGCTAATGCCTGCGGCTTCTTTAGTTAATTGTGTTAATAATCATAAATTGTGAAATGTTACATAAGATAATGGGAAAATACACAGTAATTTTTACTAAAAATGTAATTGTCAAAATATGCATTGAAATTGTATAATTCCTCAAGGTGTCGTTTTACGCCCTAAGAATAATATATGGAGAAAGAATTGCTTTTATGAAAGTAGATATTATAACTAGACATGCGATTATAAATTATGGTTCATTACTTCAGGCTCTCGCTACACAGGATGTTATTGAATCAATGGGACATGAGGCTGAAATAATTGATTACATACGACCTGATGAACACTATAGTAATCGTGAGAAGTATTCTATTAAACGTAAACCTGAATGGAATAATAATCCAATAAAGAGAATGATTTATTTAGCTTTGAGACAGCCACAGAGCCGATTTGCAGGCAAAGGCTTCGAGAAGGAACGCAATAGATTACTCCGCATGACCAGAAGATATTCTGATAAGCAGGATTTGATTAATAATAAGCCAAAAGCCGATGTTTATATGACTGGAAGTGATCAGGTTTGGGGTCCTGTAGAGAATGGCGATTATGATGACGCATATTTCTTAAGCTTTACAGATGATTCTGATAAGAGAATATCTTATGCGTCTAGTTTTGGAAGAACTGAGATGACAGATGAAGTATTTCAGTTTTATAAGAGCAATTTGAGCAGATATAGTCATATTTCTGTTCGAGAGAACAGTGCAAAGTCTATAGTTGAATCCATGGGATTTGATGTTAATCAGGTGTTAGATCCAACATTATTATTAGATAGGAATCATTGGAAGCAGTATTTTGAAGCTGCTCCTAAGCAGAAATATATCCTGATTTATCAGATTAATAATGATAAGAAACTTGGTGAATATGCGGAAAGACTTAGTGCAAAGACTGGACTTCCTATTATCCGTATTGGTGCCGCTCTTCACTATGCAGCAATGCCAGGAAAGCTTAAGCTATGTTTTTCGATGGGAGAATTCTTGTCATATATTGATAATGCAGAGTGCTTAATCACAGATTCATTCCATGGTACCGCATTTGCAATCAACTTCAACACACCTTTTGTTGAAATATTACCAAATAATAAGACAGGCACTAGAAATGTTAGTATTCTTGAGTTGACAGGTTTGACAGAGAGAATTTTGAGAGACACAAATAATTTGGATTTGGCGATGGAAAAGATAGACTTTGATAGCGTAAATCAGATTATTGCGGAAGAAAGAAAACGAAGTAGAGATATATTCAAGAAGATGATTGAAGAATAGAGTAATGTTATTTGGGTAAGAGAGAGGATATGATTATGGGAAAGAATCTAATAATGACAGACTGTGTAGAAGAAGAACTTGCTGAGTTCATAAAGGCATTTAGAGATAAGGGGATAGACGTAGATTGCTATTCTTATATTTCAAATGGTGGTAGAACTAGCAAGTTTAGTAATCTTGGAAGATATCTTAAATACTTTATTGCTCCATTTCAGGTTTTTATGCATAGAAAGGAATATGATTATCTGATTGGCTGGCAGCAGTTCTATGCACTTATTTATTGTTATTATTGTAGTTTGTTCCACGTTAAGAAAGTGAACAAAGTAATTGCTGTGAATTTTACATATAAAAAGAAATCAGGAATCGTTGGTAAAATTTATAGAAGATTCATGGAAAGATGCATATGTACAGGTTATATAGATTATATGCATGTTCCTTCTCCAAATTATGCAAAGATTGCAGCCGAAGATTTTAATCTTCCTATTGAAAAATTTGTTGTAGCTCCGTTCGGAATAGACGATTTAGCTGGAAAGTATGGAAATCTTGAAAAGCCAGAAAGAGCTCCAAAGGGAGACTATACATTATCGATTGGTAGATCAAACAGAGACTATGATTTCCTTATTGATGCATGGAAAAATGTTGATTCTAATCTAGTTATTATTTCTGACGAATATAAAAGAACTGATTTGCCTGAAAATGTCATGCTGATAAATGATGTTAGTGGCGAGGAGCAGTATCCATGGATTTCTAATTGTGCATCATTAGTTATTCCAATAGATGATGTAACAATTTGTTCTGGAGATACAGTTCTTTTGACATCAATGTCTTTGTCTAAGCCAATCTTTGTAACTAATCCAAGTACTTTGGCTGAAATGTATGTAGAAGATGGAGTTAATGCAATATATATAAATAAAGATGTTAAAGAGACAAGCGATATATTTAATAAATACATCTGCAGCGACGAGGCTACAAAAATTGGAATTGAAGCTAGAAGTTCATTCTTGAGCAAGTTCTCTAGATATGCATTAGGAAATAGTATGTCTAGTCTGGTAAGTTAGGTCGTTATATAGAGATTGATGTAAACATCCGGATAATCAAAGTTTTTGAGGGTTTGCCAAAGTTTATGAGGGTTTGTCGTGAGGG
>CAMJBT010000163.1 GCA_946403965.1 uncultured Pseudobutyrivibrio sp.
CTATATTTGCACATTCTTCAGTTGTCCATATTTTCGGTTTCTTCATATGTGAACATATTGACTGTAACACTTTCATTCTACAGGCTTTGTTATAAGCAGCTCTATCCCCTTTCTCAAAGGCGCATTTTGTTTGATATTTCTTTGCTATAACTATCAAATCCTCTATATCTTGTTCAGATATCTCGGAATGGACAATTTCTTTCTTGCTTTCATCATTATTGGTTATAATCATACCCAACTCTGAGCAAATTTTACTCAAAACACCCTGTCTATAAGCGGAGTTATAGGCATCCCTGCTATATCTCCAGAAGTCTTTTCGATATTTATATTTCGATGCTTCCTTTCTAATTTCATCAATGGTAAAGTCCTCTGGATAAATCATATGCACGTCCCCAAGCCAGTTGTTTGCTTGGCAACTATAGTATGCTCCAGGAAAACAACTTTTGAACTCTGCCAATGAATGGCAAACTTTAAGAGTTGACATACACCTTTCTTTAGTCCATTTTTTAGGAATGCTACCCATTGCTCCTGTTTTAGCACGATTAAGAACACTCCACCCTTTATCTTTATATATACATAATGTTTCAGCTTCTAATTCTTTTGCTCGCTCTTTTTCCACATAGTCATGTACAACGATTAAGTGGGGGAAAAGTCCAAATTTTTCAATATGTCTATAAACAGGTGATCTTTTACTACTTAGGTGACTGCGTTCTCTTCTTCTCAGATTACAAGTCAGTCCAACATACACATGATTATCCGGGAATTCAAAAGCGTATATACAACGCTTGAAATAATTTCCATAAACTTCCATATGGTTGCATATCTCATCAAGGAAACCATGCTTTAGTGCATAGGTGTATGCTCCATCACATCCGTTTTGGAATTCTGTCCGTGTATTATATTTCAAGGCTTCCTTATGACATATCTCCTTACTGGCCCATTTCTTTTCCCATTTATTAATCATATGGGAACAGACCTCATCTAACCATCCATGTTTTAGTGCATAGGTGTATGCTCCATCACATCCGTTTTGGAATTCTGTCCGTGTATTATATTTCAAGGCTTCCTTATGACATATCTCCTTACTGGCCCATTTCTTTTCCCATTTATTAATCATATGGGAACAGACCTCATCTAACCATCCATTCCGTATCGATGCCGCGTAAGCGCCATTTGATTTTTTGCAGAATTCTGTTCGTGTTTTATATTTTAGAGCTTCCTTTTTACATTTGTCTTTATCATTCCACCAGCCATTCAGGATAGTAGGAGGTTCGAAAAATAAATCCAACCATCCATTTTTTTCTGCTATGCGATAAGCAACTTTGTTTCCTGCAAAGAACCCGCTTCTGTTCTTATACTTATTTGCTTCTTTGTGGCACTCATCAATGTTACTCCATAGTTCTTTCTTCTGATGTAGACTAAGTTGCATATGACTACATATAGAATCTAGCCACCCATTTTTCCGAGCGGCCCCATAAGCAGAGGGACTATCTCTTTTAAAGTGGGAGCGTCTTGAATACTTTTTTGCCTCAGTATTACAACGTTCGTAATTCCAATAATTATAGGGATGATGCATGACAATATACTCATTTTCTGTTTTCATATCTTTGTCTTTTTAGATCAAGTCACGCAGGCACAAGGGGACAGGAACTTTCATGCCATGAACTCTTGCCAATCTTCACCCAATTATCGCGGAAACTGGTTTGGGTCAGTATGTAAACGTAGCCAGGTTCTTTGTTGTTCATATGATACTTTATTATTATCATGTTTACTACCTTCCTCAAACACGCGCTGGAGTTCCTCCTTGGGAGAGTAGAGAGAAGGCGTTAAGACCTGCCTGTTGTCTAAACCCATTGGGTTTAAATTTCGGATTATGCAATTGTTCCCATACACCAAGGTAATCTTTAGCCTTAATGCTGATTGTAGGCAGAAAATCCGCAAGTGGACGATTTTGAGGCATTCCCATTTTACGTTTCATCATATTGGTGCTTAAGCGGAAGAGAGCCTGGTCTCCCTTGGAACGGATAACAGCGAAGGTCTGGTCGTTTACACCACGCTCATAAAGGATGCCGGATAGCTTCTTCTCTGTCTCCTGCAACTTGGCACGAGCCTTCACACGCTCCACTTCTAACAGACGTTGTTCTATCAGCTCTGCACGACGTGTTTGCACAGCAAAGTAGGTCTGGGCAAAAGCTATCTGAGGCTTGCGAGGGTCACCATTTTGGGCCACAAGGTAGCAGGCGTAACGAGTGAGCATAATATCATCAACCTCACGTTGAGCACCTTTCCCTGCAATTATCATCTTATTGACGTCAATAAAATGATCTGGCAGGGATTGTCCCACGTTCATGCAGGAATCTTTGGCTTTATTGATGACGTTAGTAAAATTCTGCCACAGACTATAACCCAGCAGTTTCTGGAGTTCGCGTGCACTCCAGCATTCCACATTGTTTATATCGCATGCAGCTTGTTCGAATTGCTGAAACAGTTCCAATATTTCTTCTTTCTTCATGACTGTTTATTCTTTTTCTGTCCACAACAAATCATTCACACTAACCTCCAATATTTTAGATAATTGGATGAACATTTCAACGTTAGGTTGAGCGACATTCGTCACCCATTTAGAGATGACGGCAGGATCTTTGCCTAAGATTTCTGCCAATTGTTTATTGGTCATTCCTTTCTCTGCAAGTACAACTTTCAGACGATTGATTCTTTTGCGTTCCATTTCTTATAGATTGATTATGGTACAAAGATACAAATTTTTCAAAAGAAGTGCAAACATGGAATAAATAATGACGAAATCCGTTGAAAAATTGACCTCTCTTTCGATTTTTCAGCTTAAATAAGCAGTTTAGCATCAACTCTTGCTATTTATACGCAATACGAACCAAACATTCTAGCTATGAAGGATACGTTGATTAATAATGGTTTGCCTGCTTTTATGATTGTGGGAAAAGACATAGGGCTGATGCTTCAGAGAGCGATAGTATGCCCTGAAAATTCTTTCAATTTTCACGAAAAATTTTTTTTCAAAATGAGGAATTAGCCTACATGCCTACATAAAATCGATTTAAATAACTGTAAATAAACGGATTACGGCATATAAAAGCCTACATAAAGCCTACACAAAGCCTACATACATGCATTTACTATTTAACGATTTTCAAGATACGATTTCATGTAGGCACAATGTAGGCTTTATGTAGGCTTTATGTATGCTTGAAAAATTGTATTTTGTTGAGAATCTTTAACTTAAGGCAATTTTATGTAGGCATGTAGGCTTGTATGCCATTTCAAAAATAAAATTTGTGGACGCGACACGTTGAAATCGCA
>CAMJBT010000164.1 GCA_946403965.1 uncultured Pseudobutyrivibrio sp.
ATTACAAGGAAGATATTCGTCCAAAGGCTGAAAGCCCTGTGGATTTAATTAGAGTTGCTACATATCTTCATCAGCTTCCAGGAGCTGTTCAAATGATTGAGGATGCATATAAAAAAGGGTATGAGACAACTTGTAATATCATGGCGATTTCTACCGCTTCTATGGAAGATATTAAGTCAGCTCTTGAAATTGTGTGTCAGACTCCGATTTCGTGTATTTATGTTGTAGATAGCTATGGTTCGTTATACCCTGAGCAGACTGAGCGTATTGCAGATATGTACTGTGAAATTGCTAATAAGTATGGTAAAAGGGTTGGTATTCATGCTCACGATAATCAAAAACTTGCTTTTGCAAATACAATTGAGGCTGTTGGTGACAATGTAGATTATCTTGATGCAACATACTGTAGCATGGGACGTGGTGCAGGTAACTGTGCTATGGAATTATTATTAGGATTCTTGAAGAATCCTAAGTATAAGGAACGTTATGCTATCAAGTTTGTGGAGGATTATATGCTTCCCCTTAAGGAGCAAGGTGTTGTCTGGGGCTATGACATGCAATACCTTACTACAGGTCTTCTTAATCAGCATCCACGTACTGCTATTGAATTTACAAAACAGGGCAGAAAGGATTATTTTGCATTCTATCAGGAAATGCTGAATATGGATTAATGGACCAGTTCTTTTACTGAGTTTATAAAAACATTTGCAATATTAGTCCAGGTATGGTTTTTTGATGCTATGTCATAGCCAGCCTGGGCTATTTTTTTTAGTTCAGAAGAATTTGATAATGCAGCATCTACTTTTGATGTTACAGCGTCTATATCATCCAGATTATAGAAAAGTATATTTTCCATATCATTGTATTGCTTTTTCAATAGTTCAGTAGAATCTGTTAAACTTACGGCTCCGTTTAGCTGGCCAGAAAAAACTCTATCATGACTGCCGGCCTTAAAATTTGGCATTATATTTACTGTAATTTTAGACTTCGCAAATACGGTAAAAGTCAAATTAAATGGAATTTCTCTATGGATTTTTGCATGCTTCAAATCCAGTTCTTCCCATAATCCTCCAAATAGATGAAAATTATAGTCTGATTTATCAAGTGACTCTACAAGTTTTTTCCTGTTTAGACATCGTATATACGTATCTGCAAGATAAAATGTTTGAGTGTGAAGAGGTTTATCTAAATTTATATAGTCATATATTTCGTTTGCTGCAAGCCTATCGACAGCATCTTCTATTGTAAGTGTGCTGTCTGCTTTCATCATGTCTATCAGCTCAAATACGTTTTCAACAATAAGCTCGGGCATATGTTTTATTGCAGTTTCTATTCTTACTGGATCTGTATAGGTACCAGAAAAGAGAATATCATATGGACGAGCTTCCCAATGTTGCCAATCAATGGATTCTGTTCCAAATGCTAATTCACCAGTCATTTGAGTGACGGAAACTGATTTTATATGAGGATAATATTTCAGTATATAATCTTTATGTTTATCATCAAGACAAATTATATGAAAATTATTTAGTTTGTGTTTCAGGGAGTCGTGGTGATATAGAGGGTGATCTAAAATTACATCAAAAAAAGGCGCATCCACGTGATCAAGAAAATATGAATCGTCATCCATTAAAGCTCTTGGTAAATCAGAATTAAAATCAATTATCGCATCATAATGTTTGCCTATGTATTTT
The DNA here is from genome assembly GCA_946403965.1 of uncultured Pseudobutyrivibrio sp. Taxonomy (GTDB): domain Bacteria; phylum Bacillota; class Clostridia; order Lachnospirales; family Lachnospiraceae; genus Pseudobutyrivibrio. The sequence continues at coordinate 1,695 of CAMJBT010000164.1, forward strand.
TCTAAATCATCCAAAGCATCTTCATCTACTTTGAAATATTCTACATTGTGACCTAGTTTTGTAAGAGCGTTTCCTAATGAATCGCCAAAATAAAGATATGAGTTATAACAAACAGTGCGCATTTCAAATATAAGAAATTTCATAAAACAACCCCCGAATCATAAGATTTAACTAAATTTTAACATACTTTTTACTCACTATGATATACTTTGTATTATAAAGAATGGAGGGAGTCTATGATTAAAGCGGCAGCATATAATTGTGAACCATTACAAAATCCATTTATATTTGATGAAGTATATGACCTGATTAGTCCTCAGCGGAGGGCTCATGTTGACGAGGCCAAAACTTTAAAAGGAAAATGCGAGAGACTTGGTGCGGCACATCTTTTAGAAAAACTTTTGTGGGAAAATCACATCCAAAGACCCTATGTTTATTCAAGCACTTCTCAGGGGAAACCAATTTTCATACAACCAAAAAATGTAGATTTTAGCATCAGCCATTCAAATTTTTTTGCGGTGGCAGCAATTTCTGACAAGCCAGTTGGAATTGATGTTGAGAGGATTCGTCCATACGATCAAGATCTTGTTAAAAGATTTTTTACAAGATTTGACCTAGAGTACCTTGAGTCTTGTAAAAAGAATGAAGTGGATAAAAAGTTTACTGAGGTTTGGACCTTTAAAGAGGCTACCAGCAAAATGATGGATAGACCTTTAATGCAGGTTCTTCAGTGGATTGATTATAGCGAATATTGCGATTGCGAGAAGGGCAATACGGAATGGACAAAACAAGGATTTGAGTTTAGAGATTATTATATTACTCTTTGCTATGAGGATAGACGACAGCCAATTCAAATGGGTTTATATAATCCATATGATGGTAAATATTATTAAAGATACAACTTATTTAATCTAGGAAAAATTTTTGTTGACATATATATGGTTTGTGATAGAATTTAGTTTAGTTTTATACTTCACAGTGCTAAAGCAATGGTGAGGTGGAAAAGAGGAGAAAATTATGGAGTCTACAAAGGTTCTTTCTATATTAGTAGAAAATACACCTGGTCTAGCAAGCCGAATCACAGGCTTATTCACACGTAGGGGTTACAACATCGACAGTTTTTCATCTGGTGTTACAGCCGATCCACGATACACTAGAGTTACAATCGTTACTCATGGTGACGCAAATGTACTCGAACAAATTGAAAAGCAGGTTTCAAAGCTTACAGATGTAGTTGATTTGAAAGTTTTGGAACACGGTACATCTATTAAGCGAGAGCTTATGCTGGTTAAAATTTCTGCAAGAAATACAGACCGTCAGGATGTACTTACAATTGTGGAGATTTTCCATGGTAAGGTTGTTGATGTAACACACGATTCTATGATTCTCGAAGTTACAGGAAACCAAGGAAAACTGGAAGCATTTTTAGATATGCTTGGAGACTACGACATCCTTGAACTTGCAAGAACGGGTCTTACTGGTCTTACAAGAGGTTCAGATGATGTAGTAATTTTGTAAATAAGACACCTCTCATATGCTGGTGTGCCAGCCCTTTAAAAGGATGAGAATGTTTTTAGTAATATTAAAAAGTAGGAGGATAAAAGAATGTCACAGGAAGCAAAGATCTATTATCAGGA
>CAMJBT010000165.1 GCA_946403965.1 uncultured Pseudobutyrivibrio sp.
GCTCTGAAAGGTATGGGCCTGACATAACCTTGTTAGGGAAGCTCATAGACTTCTTGTTAGACATTGTACCACCTGCAGTACACTTTGTAATAACATCGTGACCCTTGATTTCTGTAACCTCGAAGAAAACGATACCGTTACATACTGAAACTGTGTCACCTACAGAAAGATCATTGTGAAGATTCTTGTGAGTAACTGAAACGCGTGTCTGATCGCCTTCTACATCATCTGTAGTGAAGATGAATGTGTCGCCCTCTTTAACTGTAACAGAGCCATCCTTGAATGTCTTAATACGATACTCAGGACCCTTTGTGTCAAGAAGGATAGCGATTGGAAGGTTGAGCTCTTTACGAACCTTCTTTACTAATTCCATCTTCATGCCCTGCTCCTCATGATCACCATGAGAGAAGTTCATTCTGGCAACATTCATGCCGGCCTTTGCCATAGCTGTGAGTGTTTCCTCATTCATACTTGCTGGACCGATAGTACAAATAATCTTTGTTTTTCTCATTTAAAAAACCTCTCTATATCTTAAAACTTTAAAACAACACACGATAAAAATTATCGAAATCCGTTTAATTTTAACATCAAATGAGAAATCCGTAAACCTATTTTAGCAATCTCTAGTCATTTTCAGCAGGATTTATTTTTTCTCTACTCATTCACAAATTTATTGTAGCAAATTCTACAATACATCATTGCGTTTCACATATGCAGGAGTAACTGATTCAGAAACAATTTTCTTCACATTTTTTATCTTCACCCATTTGTCCACCACGGCATTTTCTATGTAGGTGCCATCTGCAATATCAGCATAGGACAAGATGATTGAATTTCTTATTATTGCGCCCTTTCCAATGTGAACATTACGACCAATAATTGAATTCTCAACTGTTCCCTCAATTAAGCCGGCATTACAAATCATCGAATTTGTAACATTAGCACCATGGAAATACTGTGTTGGGCAAGCATCTGTTGTCTTGGTATAGAATGGCCAGTCAGACTTGAAGAAATCCATTGATGTCTCATAATCCAAAAGCTCCATGTTTGCTCTATAATAATCATCCAGGCTGGTAATTGCTGCAAAATATCCTTTATGCTGATACCCTCTGATATCAAGGTTTTCACAGTTTAAAGCAATCATATCTGCCAATGAATATGCACTGGATTCCCTTCTTGCCTTTCTAATCAATTCAACAAAAAGCTGCTTTGACATAACATAGGTGTCCATGCTAATGTTTTTCTCCTTAGCAGTTCCCATGTTACGTTCGATACTCTGAACACCCTTTTGCTTGTTGAGATTTATAACATTGCAGGCTCTATAGTATTCTTTTGCTTGGTCAACCTTATGATACAAAACCGTAATATCTGTACCTGACTCTACATGTGCATCTAACAGTACTTGAAAATCCTGTTTGTACACCATGTAGCTTGGTGCGATAATCACATAATCCTGTGGCATACGTTCAATTTGCTCGCAGTTTTCAATGTATGCATTAATGTCAGTATTATAAATTGAACTGGCACCATTTTTCTGCGTGAACAAAAGCTGTACATTACCGCGTTTTGAGTTGATATTGTAATGACGTCCATCACCAATATGCTCAACTATTGAACGTGGTCTGCTGTTTAAATATACATGTATCCTATTGATACCACTATTACTCATATTTGAAAGAGGAAAATCGATTACACGAAATCTACCTAAAAAAGAGAATGCTCCAATTGGACGATAATCATGTAGTCCCTCAACTCTTATATAATTTGCTGCGGAATTAATCACGCCAAAAGCTTTATTTGCCATAGTTTAATCCTCCCCCTTTACATTTTTTGCTACGAGAAGGATTTCCTCGCTCTTCTTATCTCCCACCTTGGCATTTTTGCCAATGCGTACATTTTCTGCCACAAGAGCTCTGGTTACAACGGCGCCCTCCTCAACTATTGCGCCTGGCATAAGCACTGAATCAATTACCTTTGCACCTGGTGCAATCTTGCAATTGGTGAAGATTACTGACCGTGAAACGGAACCGCCAACTGCTGCGCCCTGGTTAATATATGCTCCATCAATCTTTGCAGAAGCAGCTATATACTGAGGTACAATTCCAGAATCCTCGGTATAAATCTTCCATGAAGTATCATCCAAATTCAACTCATTGTCACTATCCAAAAGATCCATGTTTGCTTCCCAAAGAGAATCGATAGTTCCAACATCCTTCCAGTAGCCGCTAAATTCATAAGCACAAAGCTTCTTACCATCTCCAAGCATCACTGGGATTATGTCGTTTCCAAAATCATGGCTTGAATCAGGATTTTTCATATCCTCTACCAAAAGCTTTCTTAGTGTTTTCCATGTAAAAATATAAATACCCATCGAGGCCAAATTACTCTTTGGCTTTGCAGGCTTTTCTTCAAATTCTATAATTCTGCCTTCACCATCTGTGTTCATTATTCCAAAACGACTTGCTTCTTTCATAGGAACACTTCTGACAGCGATTGTCGCATCAGCCTTTTGTTCCTTGTGATGTCTCAGCATTTTATCATAATTCATTTTGTAAATATGATCACCTGAAAGTACCAGCAAATACTCTGGGTCATAGGCATCTATAAAGTCGATATTTTGCGAAATAGCATCTGCTGTTCCTCTGTAGACATCGAGGCCCGAATCAGCCTTTTCACGTGGTGTCAAAACAAAAACACCACTATCCTTTGTGTCCAATCCCCATCTGCCACCTGCTGCAACATAACTATTCAACAGTACGGATTCATATTGAGTAAGGACACCTACAATGTCTATACCAGAGTTCGCACAGTTACTCAGCGGAAAATCAATAATACGATACTTTCCTCCATACGAAACTGCCGGCTTTGCGACCTTATTTGTCAGTTCATGCAGACGACTTCCGCGCCCGCCAGCTAATATCATAGCCAGCATATTTGTTTGAGCCATAACATTACCTCCCTTTTTATACTACCCTTCAATAGCCTCTATAATTACAAAAATCAATAGAAGCTTAATCTCCGCCTCAGCTTCTATTGATTTATATAACTATTCTAATAGATTTGCACAAATTTTGCAACGTGATGCATATATTATTGTGTATTTTTCCTAATAATGGGTAGTGTTGGTATTTAAAGTACCAGAATTTTCTTCTATGTTGGACGACTATGGCAGTGCATCTTTCTAACATCGTATTTGCACTGCCCTGGAACTTGGTTTCGGGCAGTACATTTCTCCATTTTCGTTTCTATACTGCCCTACTGCACTGGTTCAGGCAGTACATTTCTTCATTTTCGTTTCTATACTGCCCTGCCGCACTGTTTTGGGC
>CAMJBT010000166.1 GCA_946403965.1 uncultured Pseudobutyrivibrio sp.
ATGAAAATAGGTCTTTTATCATACCATGCGGTTTGCAACTTTGGGGCTACGCTACAACTGCTTTCCACCTGTGGTTATTTGCGTAAACATGGGCATACGCCGATTATTATCAATTGGGTTCCAAAGGATTTAGAGGAAGGCTATAAAGTTCATACTCCTGACGTTCAATATAAAAGGCAACAAGAGCTTCGCAAACAAATATGGATAGAGACTCCATTATGCAGAACGATGGAAGAAATTGCAAAAGTGATTGTTGAGAACGGAATAGAAGCTGTTATTATTGGAAGCGATGCAGTTTGTCAACATCATACACTACTCGAACGAATTGTTTTCCCATGTCACAAAATAATTGCTATCCAAAAGTCCACAAGCGATCGACTTTTCCCCAACCCATTTTGGGCATTATGGAACCGACTCCTCCCACGCCCTATTCCTGTAGTTATGATATCTGCTTCATGTCAGGATTCTGTTTATAGTTATTTCTCTAATAAACTATGTCGAGAGATGGCTACGCAGATAAACTCTTTTAAATATGTTTCTGTACGCGATGAATGGACACAAGAAATGTTCCGTCATGTCACACGGAATAAGATTAATCCCCCAATAACCCCTGATCCTGTATTTGCTTTCATGCCCAACGCAGGAGACATGCTTCCTTCTTTTGGAGAATTGCGACAGAAATTCGGTTTGCCAGATAAATATTTCTTGTTTAGTTTCCATAATGGTAAAACTGTTTCACAAAAATGGCTCGATGATTTCCAGACGATAGCCCAAAAAGAGGATATTTTATGTGTAAATCTCCCCTTCTCTGAAAAAGAGAGTTTTGGAAGATTAGAACATAGCATACATTTACCAGTCACTCCACTTGAATGGTTTGCACTTATTAAATACTCAAGTGGATATATTGGTCACAACATGCATCCTATTGTTGTATCTTTACATTGTGGTGTGCCATTCTTCAGTTTCGATAACTATGGTTTAAAACATTTAAATGGTATTCTTGCGACCGACAGATCGAGCAAAATAAAACATATTCTGACTCGGGCTGGGCTACTTTCACAGAGAGAAAGTTGTATTTCACGCAATTATCATCCTCTTGGACCAGATATTGTATATCAGAGGATAAAAGAATTTCCTTTTGATCGCTCTTTGAATTTCTCCAATCAGTATTACAACTATTATCTGCAAATGATGGAGGAAATTACAAATTCTTTCTTATCCGAAGTACAAGCATGAAGAAAATAGCATTTATAGAAGAAGGATTTTTGGGTAGCACTCTTCCTTTAGCCCGAGAATTTTGCCGTAGAGGATATGCCGTGGATTTATATTTCATAAGAAATGAAATTCATGAACCTGAAGGCTGCGAATGTGACTATTGTTCTCCGCATTATGGCATCTGTAAGATTCCCTCCAAGGAAATAAAGCAAATTAAGGAATATGTATCTCCCTCTCTATTCCAGATGTATACTATTTGTTTGACTATGCCTTACCATTCCATTCCTGTCGTTCGTAACATAGCTGATTTAGCAATTGCTATTCAGTTAAAACATGTGGCAAGGAAAATCAACAGTATGGGATATGAGATGGTTAATATAGTGGCAAATTACAATTTTGACCGGTATCGTCATTTCTTTGACTATCTTGCAGATAATGTGGCTCTTTCACTTCATGAAGTGGCAGATCATTTTTGTTTCTCCAATAAACCTTATCCACTTCTTAAGAAAGCTATAAAAAAAGGCATTCCTCTTGTCGTTTTCTCGCGGAACACCATGCAATCTGCTCAAAAGATACAAGGAATATGTCCCAACAACATTTTTTATATACCCTTTGGGCTGTTTGATTCTTTCAAAAATATTCCAGCGGCAGAACTCCCAGAGTCTATACCCGAAAAATTCATTCTTTTTTATGGATATATATTGCCTTATAAAGGATTGTCCGTTTTGTATGAAGCAGTTCGTGTTCTTGGCGAAGAACTGGGAGATTATCGTGTTGTAGTGGCAGGCAAGGGATATGATCCCATCATAGATGAGATAAAGGAGGACTCACGTTTTTGCCTTATCCAAAGATTCCTTTTCAATCGAGAGATTGTATTCCTTCTGCAGAAAGCTTATGCCGTAGTTTGCCCGTATATAACAATGTCACAAAGTGGAATACCCCAAACTTCATTTGTCTTTTCAACTCCTGTTATCGCATCGGATTTGGATGGATTCAAAGAAGTACTTAACCCAGATAACAGTATTCTTTTTCGCTCTAACGATGCGCAATCCTTAGCTCAAGCTATACGCAAACTGATAAAAGATAAAGGAAAAAGAGATATAATGTCCAATAACATAAAAAACTATTATCGTCTCAATCCACAATATGCATGGGATAAAATATGCGATAAATACATTCAGAATTTCCACTTGTAGGCATATCGATGAAAGAAGCATTAGCTTTATGAACAATATCGCAAGGAAATGGTGTAGAATGTCACGCCAACTATGGAGTAGTTTGAGTGTGAATGTGAGCAAGTCGATGTTGACAATGTTGTGCATTCGTCTTAGCATTCCATTTACTTCCTTGACCCTACTCTGTTTGGCAGCGTTTCTCTTTGTCTCATGTTCGTCAACACCTTTTGACATTGTCAGCGATAATGAACCTGAAGAGGAATCTGATACGTTGGTGTTGCGTTATGGCGTTCGCTGGAGAAAGGGTAACCCTTACGACAGAGGAGAGCGATGTTTCGACGCAGTGGGGCTGCAGGCCACCTTTGGCATTGGCCACTTTAACGGGAAGTCCGACTTTGACCAAGTGTACCCTTGGAGCCAGATACGACGCTGCAACGTTAAGACAGAGAACGGCCAGACTATCGTCACTTACGACGATGAACCAGGCTTTGCCTTAGACGGCTCGAATGGCGATGTTATGGTGCGTATCCCTAAATTTTACGTTGAGAAATTCGTGGCTGATGGCTATGAATATCGTGTTGTTTCGAGAAAGGGCCAGCGTCCTCACCCAGCATTTATTGAGGACGGCCTTGAGTTGGACGCTGTTTACGTATCGGCTTTCGAGGGCTATATGGGAGCTGACAGCCTACTGCGCTCTATAGCTGATGTCATCCCCACGTCGAACATTACGGCACAGCAGTTTCTCAAAGCTGCCAGACAACGCGGATCCCAGTACACGCTCTATGACATGCGTACTGTTGATATGCTTTTTTCGCTCATCGCTGTCGAGTTTGGCTGCCGCAATACGGGTGTCATCTT
>CAMJBT010000167.1 GCA_946403965.1 uncultured Pseudobutyrivibrio sp.
GTGCTAATGCCAGCATGGTAATCTACTCACTGATTGAAACCGCAAAGGCTAACGATATCGACCCTGAAAAATATCTCGAGTATCTTCTCGAGAATCGTCCAAGTGTTGATTGGTCAGACGAGGAACTTGAGCATTTAGCTCCATGGAGCGAAGCTACTCGAGAAACATGCGGTATATAAAATGGAGTAAAATGCTCCATATGTTGAATGTCTGGCATCCGGAAGGATGCCTTTATTCATCCCCTACGGGGTAATACTAAGCGCTTACGATAAAAAGGCGATAGATATATTAGAGAAATGTTTTGATATTAAAAATGAAGAATTGGTAAAGGATGCTATTGCGGCAATAGGAGAGTTGGATGTCGATATACTATTAAATTGGTTTTATATGTTTGCTTATGATGACTCATATAAAAATGTATTTTTTAATGCAATAGTAGAAAATGCAAATATTAATTCAGATATAATTAAACAGATTGATCAGAATGCTTTAATGGGAATTATTGATGTTGAAGAATCTGTTGACAGTAAATTGACTGAGATAAGACTTTTGCAAATAATTATAAAACGCAAGAATAAGGATTGGTATGCAATTAATCCATACTTTGACGAGGATGATGAGTTAGACGAAGAATTAGAAAGTGCTAAGAAAGTGTTAAAAAGAATAGCAAGACACGATGATAATTGGGCAGTTAGAGACCTGGCTGATTCAGCGTATCAGGATATACAAAAGTTCCAAATAAAGAATTCTATTGATAATTAGAGTGCATTTTAATGGTAATAGTTTTGTTGAGTATATCCTATATACATTTATCTTCCTAAAATGAATTTGGTAAATCTTTTGGCTCGGCATAATCTTGTGCTATAATACAATAGAAATAATAGTAAGAAGGATGATTATTCATCCTTCTTATTTTTTCGAAAAATAAAGGAGATATACAAGCATATAGCAAATTCTTGTAATTAGACATAATGAGAATCTTAATCATTGCAAACAACGACGTGGGCCTATATCAGTTCCGTCGAGATTTAATAAAAGAATTAATTAAGAATAATGAAGTGCACATTGCATTGCCATATGGCGAAAAAGTAGAAGACCTAGTCCAGATGGGATGTAAATTTATCGATACACCGCTCGAGCGTCGTGGAATGAATCCGCTGAAGGATATAGCACTGTTTAAGCTATATAAAAAGGTATTAAAGGATGTGTTACCAGACTTGGTTATAACATACACAATAAAGCCAAATATCTACGGAGGCCTTGCGTGTAAACAGGCTGCAGTTCCTTATGCAGTAAATATTACTGGCCTTGGAACTGCATTTCAAAAAGATGGTTTGCTAAAGAGCTTTGTAGTTAGTCTTTATAAAAAGGCATTGAAAAAAGTTAAAGTAGTTTTGTTTGAAAACGAAGGAAACAGGCAGGTCTTTTTGGAAAATCATATCATAACAGAGAATAGGACTCATGTGCTTCACGGTGCAGGCGTGAATACAGATTTATATTCATTAGTTCCATATCCTAATCATACATACGAAGTAAAGTTCCTGTTCGTTGGACGTGTTATGAAAGAAAAAGGCGTAGAGGAATTATTCCAAGCAATGCAGATGCTATTAAAAGATGGAATATCTTGCCATCTCGATGTGGTAGGCTGGTGCGAGGAAGACTACACCGATGCGTTGAATCAGTATCAGGCTGAGGGCTGGCTTACAAATTATGGCTTCCAGAATGATGTTAAACCTTTTATCGAAGCATGTGACTGCTTCGTACTTCCATCATGGCATGAGGGTATGGCCAATACTAATCTTGAATCGGCATCATCAGGCCGGCCTGTCATCACTACGAATATTCATGGCTGCATGGAATCTGTGGAGGATGGAGTCACTGGATTTTTAATTGAGAAGCAGAATGCCGTATCTTTATATGAGGGTATGAAAAAGTTCTTAGCGCTATCTTTAGATGAGCGTAAAGCTATGGGCTTGGCAGGCCGTGAAAGAATGGTAGAAATCTTTGATAAGAAGAAGGTTGTAGAAGATACAATAAAGGCTATGGATATTTAAAATGTATTAACTAGGGAGAATATATGGCAGATATAATTAATCTATTGCGAGAGTTTTTACCACATATATCAAATATTGTAATCTGGGTTTTGTTTGCTATCTTTTTGATAATACAAATTTCAGATGATGGTGACAAAATTATTAAACTTTTTAATGGGCTCAAAACAAAGTTCAACTTGGCTGAAAAATTTATTTGGTCAAAGATACGTGTTCGCTATGACAAGGTTTTGTATTCAGATGATTTCATGAAACGAACATTTGAAACGAACATTGGTGCCTGCCCCCAATGTGGTCAACTAAACGTCAACTTAAGGAAAATCTCATTAGATTTTACTTTTACTAATAGTATCACATTCATTGCATAGAAAGAAAATCTGTAAGCTACACATTTTACAGAATAAAAAGTGCAGCTCAAAGGCATAGAAAATAAGCCAGCAGCATATGTCATAGCTGGTATGAATGTAATAGATATTTTTATAGGTTAAAAAGCAACTTTCTTATTCCTAAAGTGAGTTCGACCGATGGCTTTATTTCTCTTTCTTGCGAAAGACCTTCCTGGTTGAATTTGAGATCTGTTTTTGTAAGCTAAAGCTATTAGGTCATCAAAAGTGTTCAAATCAAGTTGAGCACTAATGTATCTAGCAAAACGATATTTTAGTTGACCAATAATAAAGGAACGATTTGCTTGGTATCTATATTTGTTGGCAGGATTTGAAGTTTCATCAATTAGCTCATCTACATGATTTTTGATAAGTGAAGCAATGTTCGAGAGCATCAAGTTAATGAAGAACTCTTGCATGATAGCTACAGGTGTTGCTCCATTGAATTCTTCCAGTTTGAATGAGCTTTTAAGTTCATGATATTTTATTTCGATTGGCCATCTCTTGAAATATAGTTCCTTGAACATAGGTGCAGTGATGGATTTATCAAATATATTAGTTGCTAAGTATTCCTTGCTTCCATCATCAAGAGATACTTCGATGACGCGGATATCGATATCGTAAGTGTTTTCTTTAAGATTGCCAGGAAGTGTAGTTAATGTTTCACCTTTACAGTTTTTGGAAAGCTTAAAATTTTCTCTTAGACGCATAACACAAAGATGATTATGCTCAACACAATAGCGAAACATTCCTTCAGAGTAGTATCCTCTATCAAAAATTA
>CAMJBT010000168.1 GCA_946403965.1 uncultured Pseudobutyrivibrio sp.
AATCAAACGGCATGGTGCTCTTTCCATCGAAGAAAACACACAGAAGAAGTTTGAAACCGAGCACGCACCTGCCCTGCACATGGTCGAAGACCCTGCTGGCTCTTTCCATGGTATAGCCGGTCTTTTCCAACGTCGTGTCGTCAATGATGAGGCAGCTGTTCTCGCTCTCCTTCCACACACCCTCGTGTCGGAGTATGCAGATGAAACGAAGCAGCATGTGGTTCAGCAGCCTGCGCCAGTCCATGGACGGGCGTGTCAGCATCCTGTAGTAACAGTTCTTGCCTGTGTCAAGCAGTTCATAGAAGTTTTTCTTGTATATGGAATGAACACTCTCGCCGTTGAGCCTGAACAGGCACAGTGACAATATCAACTGGACCGCCGATATGCCATCATGCTTCTCCAAAGACAACCTTCGAAGCAAGTTTCCGAGGCCAAAACGACCGAATAGGGATAGCAAATCAGCACTCACCTTACTTTTAACACTCAGAAGTTTTGATAATTCAGAAAAATCCACTAATTTTGCAAACATAACAGTTCCTCTTTAATTCGTTGGTATTTAATAGTTTTGCCACTACAAATGTACAACAATTATTTGAGAAACTGTTATTTTTACCCGATTATTTGGGGGTGGGAAACTTTAGTTAAAGAAATAAATGTAAGTATCATTAGTACTTAGATAATGTAACAGAGTAATATTATGTCATTATTTTTATTGTTCTAATGCAAAATCAACACATAAAGGAAATATTGGATAAAATTGCATCTATTAATCCAAAAGCATTCGAAGATTTTTCTTCGAGTTATCCATCGTGTCTTCTACCAAAAAAAAAGCAATTGGCTATTTCCCATGTTGTTCGATTACTATGTCAATACAATTCATAATGATACAATAACAAATCTTATAATAGAATTGGGTAAATATCTCCATGGCTTATGTTCAGATATTCCTTTAGCTGAAATTACTCATATTGATAGAAGTCTCTGTATAGATGATTCATACGTCGAAGATTATATAATTAAAATACAAAAAGCGCATAATAAAGATGCAAAAATCATAGACTTGAAATCTCCTTGGCGAACTAATGGAATAAGTTTGCCTTTATATGAGATACCCATTTTTAGCTTAAATTCCATTATTTTAGAGTTTAAAGATAAGGAACACCCATATATCCTTGCAGATATTGCCAGTATATACATTTATTCACAAAGATTTAATGACGCAATAAATTATCTTTACAGAAGTGTTAATTTGTTGATACACTTTCCTAATCGTTTCTGGAATAGTGATTATGGCTTAGCCGGAGCTGCAAATACATTTAGATTACTTCTATTAATGTGTCCCATATGCCATCTTGATTTGTATAGGAAACTATTTGCATATGATTATATGTATCTAACCAAGTTAGCTTGTACCACTGAGGACGAAGTTTTTCAGCAAGACGCATATGTTAACAGGGCGTCTATTGTCATGAATCCTTTAGCAAAAACTGTCTTACCCATCCAAATAAATCCTGAATTACTATATATCTCTGATATGTATTATGCACATTATTGTAATGAATTGGCAGAGTTGATTTCATATTCATCTAGGTGGAAATATAACATGAAATCTCTTACCTATTATCAACATGCTTCTATCAGACCAAATGTTTCAGGTGGATATGTTGATATTGAGGATAAAACGTACGATGAGATAGTATTAGAGAAGCATAAACAAGCAAAACTAATTGCTTATATATTTTATTCAAAAATATATGAAGGTAGAGGTGAATTGTTAAGCGAAGAGATAGAATCCTTATTTATGATAATACAACATGAATTACGTTATAATTATAAATCGCTAAGAAATCGAGTGTTAAACTATAAAAAGTATAATTAGTATGGATTTTTTTGATTTTCTCTTTGGTGAAAACCATGATGACAACCCTAGGAGGGAACCATCTTCAACCGACGATCAAAAGTCGATGAATTCAACAAATGACCTTGTTGAACAATATGTTAGAGAAAGTGTTTCTGATCTTAAGAAACATGCTGCTCTTGACACGAAAGCACTTGAAGCTGAAGCTATTTATTTAGCAGCTTTTCTATATCTGAAAGGTACATATCAGATTGATTTCGAACTTGATTATCTCTCTGAAGGATTGGTTGATAGAATCCCCTCAAAAGATTTCTCTATTGCAGATAAAGTATTCTCATATATGATAAAGTATGGAGAAGGTTTCTATGGTCAAGAAGAAAAAGATTATGGAATAAATGGTTATAAAATGAACATTCAGATGTGTTCAGATTATGGAAGTCATATTAAGAATTATTTTATTAAAGCACATCAAATTGGTTCAGGTAAAGAATATCATCATTTTAGTTCCCCTAGAAATTGCTTGTGGAGAAAAGGTGTAAGGGTTATTGATAGTCCTACACAGCGCGATGTCTACTATAAGTTCGATAAAGGAACGTTTGAATTTATGATACCTCCATATAATCCACTCGTGACTGGTCAAGTTGTTAAACAAGATGGAACAACACTACGTTGCGAATCCTATGATGGTAAGAGGACTTTTGTGTTCCATTATATTGGTTCACTAAAAGCTAGTTGCCTAGATTACATTGAGATGTATAGAAATGACAAGGGTGATATGATATCCTATCACAAAAATAAAAAAGCCGAGAACAATCCGTTAGAATGTATCGAGAAGGGAAATTCTTTTGATTTTCATTTCAAGAAGATGCTATGTTCATTAGGGAAAAGTAATTCAGGCTATTTTAGTGGTTCCATTTTTTTTATAGAAGATCCATTGGAAGGTAAATTAACTGCTAATGTTTCATATAATAATAATAAGTTGGTAATAGAAATACCCAATATAGAACAAATTAGAGAGCGTGCCGAAATAAATGTTGATAGCATTATAGAGATTGAAGGAACTTTTGAAAAATTTAAAAGTAGTTATTCTCCTGTTAGTTATCAACTTGTTTCCAACGGAATAAGGGTTCAGCTATTTAATAAACCATCATCTGTTTTTTCATTTATACAGATTCCTATAATAAGTAAAAGCCCAATGTATAGAGATTGCAATACACTTGAACTCGAATTGGATTTGTTACAATAAAAAAGATGTAAAAAAATATCCTATTTTTTGTTCTAATATGTAATGATTTTGAGAACTATTGCGTCCTGCCGTTTACAGCAGGACGCGCTGGTGCTCAGCAAAGGACAA
>CAMJBT010000169.1 GCA_946403965.1 uncultured Pseudobutyrivibrio sp.
TCTGATATGCTTTTTTAATTCTTATAATTATAAAAATCAATATAAAATGAGAGTATTACTTCTAAACATTTCTGATATACATATACTGTCTTACGATAAGCCAGAAAATGAAGGGCTTGTATTGAGTAAGTTTATTGTTGACGTAGAAGAACAGGTAAAAAAATTTTACTATGACGATGTCTTTGTTTTGATAAGCGGCGACTTGGTATTTGCGCCATCTGACGAGAGTTATGCCAAATTTGACAAAACCATCGTGAAAGAGTTGATGAGAGTACTATGTATTGACAGGAATCATTTCATTATTGCTCCAGGCAATCATGATGTGTCACAAAATGTCGTCAAAGACGTTGAAGACTCATTTTTGTCTATTTTCAATAATAAATATGATGAAGGTAAATTCAACGATTTGATTAGGAAAGATGCTCAAAAAGGGATCCTTTTCGGAAAATTTGAAGCATTCCACCGATATATGGTAAATACGATGGGTATGGATAATTATTCACTTCAAGCAAATTTATTTAACATTAATGATAATTGGAGCGTACACATTGTTAATTCAGCTATTCTCTCTTGTGGCGCATACAAGAATATTAATGACCAAGGATATCTTGGAGTTGATACCCGTTCCTTACATAGTTTTTTAACTGAAGACAAGCACCCTAAGAAAATACTATTAATGCACCACCCAGAGTATTTTTGCATGGATTGGGTGAAACATGAGTTGAGAAAACTATATGGAAGCGATTATGATATGGTATTGTCTGGTCACACACATGACCAATACATTTATTGTGATATCAAAGAGGGCTTTATTCGCTGTGAGGCGCCACAGTTATTCACGGATAAGTATGATGATATCTTAGGATATAATTTCATCGAATTGGATGATGACAAGGTGGTAAAAATTACCTATCGTCAATGGCAAGAGAAAAGGAATAAATTTAGACCTGGTTCCGATTTTGTTGAGGATGAAGAGAGTAATGGTGTAATAACTTTTTCAAATGAAGTAAAGGAACAGAAACAAACTACATACACAGACAGAATCACTATATTAATTCAGGAACGTCTGAGAAAGGAGATGGAGTCGTATGTAGGACAGCCATATATCTGGGTTGATCGTTATTTGAGTGACGACCGTCTTGATAACGTCTTCAAGATGCAGGAGTCCACTTTGTACTCTGAATTAGATATTATCAAAAATTGCGAAAATATCCATATAGTTGCACCTTCTCTGTATGGTCTGACTTGTTATGGAAGTCATTTCCTTCTCACATTATGGGAGAGTGAACATAAGTTTGGCATAAAGGTTGATGCCAACGGTGTAAAGGTGAAAAAGTTTGAAAAGCTTATTGAAGCTGAACTTCTTCATTATGGAAAAAACAAAAAGGAAGTTAAATGGATTGTCATAGATAATTGGAAGCCATACCGCAAAGACCAAAAAGGCATAAAAGCTTATTTGGAACAAGAATTTCCTGAGGCTCACTTGTTATTAATGACAGCTTATCATGAAAGTGAGTTTATTTCAGGTAAATCTTTTGACGTGGAAGAGATAGAATCGAAAACATTATATCTAACACCCCTCAAAAGAGCACAGGAACGATTAATGGTAGACGCGTATAATATGGCAAAATTTATTGATGATAGTGATGAGGTGCTCAACAAATTGGATGAGGATATAAAAAATTTCAATCTTCACCGCACACCTCATAGCTGTGTTACGCTACTGACAGTTTTCAAAGATTCTTTCGATCGTAATCCTGTTAATCGCACAGATGTCTTAGAGAATGTTCTCAGTATTATTTTTGATAATACCAGACTGCCTAATTATAGGACAAAGAAACCTGATGCAAAAGATTGTGATTTTTGCATGGGGTATTTTTGTTCAAGACTCATTATGAAAAACAACCATTTTTTTAGTAGGGATAGTTTTGTCAGTGATATCCGCAATTTTTGTCAAAAGAAGGATTATGATGTGGAAATAGACCAACTGTTCGACATTCTCTGTTACAATAAAATAATTGTGGAAGAATATGGATTGTATAAATTTCATTTTACTTTCTGGGTATACTATTTTGTGGCTTCATGGATGATAGCAGATGAAGAATATGCAAAAGAAATGCTTGAAAACCAAAAATATCTACATTATCCTGAGTTACTGGAATTTTATACTGGTAAAGATAGACGTCGCAAAAACGCAGCTGAAACTCTTATAAAAGACTTATCTGTGGCAGCTAAATCTATTCAAGCAAAGACTGGTATGAAAGAACAAGATGACCCATTTGCCTTTTTACGTTTCAACCAAGGAAAGGAACAAGAGAATCTAATCATAGAAAGAATAGGATCCGATGTAAAACAATCAAACTTGCCACAATCGGTTAAAGATCATACAGCAGATCTATCCTTTAACCCTTCTGCAGCTTTTCATCAGGAAATTTTCAAAGTATATTCAGATTTTTCTGTTGGATATTTAGTTAATATTATTAGAATAGGGAGTAAGGTTTTGAGAAACAGTGATCAGTTGGATGCCAATATCAAACAACAGTTACTATCCGAACTTTCTTCTGCAATGAAGGTGTTGTCTAATATAATTTATTTGGTTTCACCACTATTCTCAAAACAGGGCTTCATCCAGTTGACAGACTATTCTCTAAAATTATCAAAAGAGTTTCATAAATTGGATGAAAAAGACCGTACAATTAAAATCCTTGTGACAATACCATATAACCTAACAATGATGTTTAAGGAAGATATTTTCTCTTCAAAATTGTCACCTGTATTTATTTCTGCACTTAATAATGAGAAAGATAAAGTTAAGCGTCATCTACTGGCCTCATTGCTCATCTATAAGCAACCTGAAGGATGGGGAAATGCTATTACAAATTATATGAAAACTATAGGTCAAAATTCTTATTATTTAGGAACTTTGCTAGAATTAATGCTTGCCGTATACCAAAATGGCGAGCTGGACGAATCAGAACAGATGAGATTGAAAAATCTGATAAGGGCTGCCATTTTTAAGAACAGCCAAGGAAGATTACCTGCCTCGCTGGGTGAATTTAATCAAATAGAACTTTCAAAAAAGTATTTGCGTGGAGAAGATGATGAGGTAATGGATGATAAATAGTTATTTGTAATGACCTACCTCTCAGAATATGAGTTTCAATACAATTCCGATAAAAAACGGGGCAGCATCAGCACAAAACTGATGAC
>CAMJBT010000170.1 GCA_946403965.1 uncultured Pseudobutyrivibrio sp.
CACCAATTTCCTCATACAGCTTATTCATGCGCTCCTGCATATCATCATATTTTCTGTCATAGAACCTGTCACTAACATCAAGAGCGTCCATCTGCTCAGCCAGTTTATTCTTAGCACCGATTGTCTGTCGAAGTCTGGTCCGACAGATTTCTCTTTCTTTTTCCAACTCTTCTGTATCTGTTTTTGCTCCCACTTTAGTTTTGAGAGCATCTTGAAACTTTGGGTTATTGACGAGCTTATATATAACCTCTTCTACGGCAGCATTTACTTTATCCTGCCCCCATTGATGATGGTAGCTACAGTTATGACCATCGACTTTAAGCCTATGCTTGCATGCATAATAGAAGAAATCCTTATAGTATGTACCGTCAGGTTTCTTTTTACGATTAACATTGGAATACATGGCACCATGACAAACAGGGCACCGTAATATTCCCGATAAAATATGTTCATGCTCAAGGCTATGCGTCTTTTCTCTTTTTACTCCAGTTTCTTTTCGTTTTTGAGCTGCAAGTCTGAAGTCATCCTCTGAAATAATAGCCTCATGAATTCCATCATATAAATCATATTCGTCTTGTTTTACAACATGATATTCATTTCGCGTTCCTTGAATTTTCTCATTAGAGCGCCTGCCATAAGGCATCTTTCCCATATAAATAGGATTATCAAGCACCCCCTTTATGAAAGAACTTGCAAATGCATCAAGTGTATTATTCTGACGCTTTTTCTTCTTATATCCATGCGTATTTAGGTAATCTGCTACACCATTGACACCCATATTGGTATGAATATACTTGTCAAAAATAATACGAATGATTTCAGCCTCATCTTCTGCAATTATGAGTTCCCCGTTAACAAGCGTATATCCGTAGGGAGCAAAACCACCATTCCAACGACCTTCTCTTGCTTTCTGTCTTCGTCCTTCCATTGTTTGAACAAGAATATTTTCTCGCTCAATTTCAGCGACAGCCGAAAGAACTGAAATCATGAGTTTCCCCGCTTCTTTAGAACTGTCAATTCCATCTTCTACACAGATCAGATTAACACCATAATCTTGCATAAGCTGTAATGAGCTGAGAACGTCAGCAGCATTTCGCCCGAATCTTGATAACTTAAACACTAAGACGTAACTCACACCATCCGTACCACTTGCAATTTCTTCAAGCATCCTTGAGAACTCCGGTCTACCATTTATATTTTTGCCGGAGTGACCTGCATCAGAAAACTCTTTTACAACTTCCATATCCTGATATTCAGCATATTTAGTGAGTTTATCACGTTGGGCATCCAAACTATAACCGTCAACCTGTATTGCAGTAGAAACACGAGTGTAGATATAGCATTTCGTTTGTTTCTTCATTTTGAACATCCTCCTATGGAAGTTGCAATAATCCATTTTGCAATAATTTCTTTATCATCGGTTTATACTTATCTATTCCAAAATCTTCTACAATACTTGTGATTCGACCACCCGCATCTTTTGACGATGCGCCGCATAAGAATACACGTTCTTCTTTTGTTCCGTAATCAAGAACAATAAATCTGTCATGAAATATTCCACCGGTGTGCTGCATGGTGAGTTTAATATTAGGATATTCTTTGCAGAAATCCGTATACTCAACATTGTGAAGTTTACCACACCCTATATTATCGCTGAATATTCTAATATCAGTTCCTGCAGGCGCATTTTTCAGTAACACCAGCGTTCTAAGACCTATATAGTTATCGACTAAGTATATTGACTTTTTCGCTTGGCTGTATATGGAAGAATAAGCAACAGCGGCACTGCAATACTTAGTATTAAACATAAGCCATCCATTATCTTCATTATTAACAAAACCATTCATCATATCTGCCAATTCTGATTTAGTAACTACCTCCCCCAGCTGTTCCATTACATCGGACATCTGCCTTTCAACGGATCCTATATCCATACGCAAGTTTGAAATCTCTGAAGTGTTTTCCATTGTCTGTATCGAAATCTGCATAACCTCGCGCTGACCGATAAGGCTCTGATTTCCAAGAATATAATCTTTCATTTTCTTAAAAGTTTTAACTAAGTCCTTACTCTGTTTTGCCGCAAGCTCTCCCTTCAGAATAGTCATTAGCATATAAACGCCCTGTTCCGTAAAAACATTAGGAAGGTATCTTGAGCCGCCCCAACTTGAGGTCAAATTTTTTGACCTCAAGTCCTTCCATTCATCTCGAGTCAATTTGAAAGTAAACTCATTATCAAAGCGATCTTGATTATTTTTCACCTGCTGATTCAAAGCTTTTGTAGTATATCCGTATATTTCTGCCAAATCTGAATCAAGCATCACCTTTACTCCACGTACCTCATATAGTTTTTCTTTCAAAAGTTCTTCCGTGATTTCTACTGGAACTATTTCAGTATTTTCGACCACTTCCTTCTTTTTATCGTCCATATTTTCCTTTCCAATTCTTGAGGTCAAATTTTTTGACCTCAAGATTCTACGTCTTAAACTTAAAATCTAAAATGTTCATTTTTGAACACTTTTTGAAGTCCCTGCAATTTTCTGCAGTTCTTTATAATATGCCAGATAGCGATAAGCTGTTCTTCTGCTGACATCCCCCTCTGCAACTATCTCCATAAGAGTCATGCCACTCTCATACTTCAACATAAAATCATTATATGCTGCCATCCAAGCTTCATCATGTTTTTTGCGACCACCGAAGTTACGGCTACGGAGCGTTTCATTTTCCGCCTTTAGCTCTGCAACCTCTTTTTCTAATTCCTTTATTCTTTCAAGGGCTTCATCAAGAGTTGTAATCTTCATCTTGTGCCACCTCGCTTTCTGACACCATTGTAATTCCGCACTGTATCACTGTCAACTTGCTTTTTGGCACATGCTCTTTTCTGATTTCATCCCTGAGTCTTGATTGTGATAACATTGCCTATAATAATCTTTGAGTCGATCACCCAAATTTTTGTATGAATAAACAAGTGTGACCGGCGTATTACCAATATATACGCAATAGTCATAGCCTATATCATCCATAGCAAACTTACCGGCATACTTTTCAATTAGCTCAGCAAGTACATCGATGCATCTTTCAAAAGCTACATTACAAGATGGATTTTCAAAGTAATTCCTTCCCATATTTTCCTCCCTTTCATCATAGTTTTATGGCCTTTCACAAATTGGCAAGCAGTGCATCGGTGTACACCTGATGCGATTTTGC
>CAMJBT010000171.1 GCA_946403965.1 uncultured Pseudobutyrivibrio sp.
AAGGGCTTTAATCGTTTAATAGATGCTTTGGCTCGATTGAAATCTGAAGCGCTATTGGATGGTGTTGAGGTCTTTATCCTTGGTGAAGGGGATGAAAAAAGAAATTTGCAACGAGCCATCAATGAAGGAAACCTATCTGGAATAGTACATCTCCTAGGCTATGACCCTAATCCATATAAATATGTATCAAAAATGGATCTTTTTGTATGTACTTCCTATCGAGAGGGTTATAGTACTGCCACAACTGAAGCTGTCGCTTTAGGAGTTCCCGTATTCACGACAGATTGTTCAGGCATGGATGAAATTCTTGAGGGTGGCAAGTTTGGAATGATTGTACCCAACGAAGATGATGCTATTTATGAAGGCCTGAAGGAGTTGCTGGCACATCAAGAGATAATAAAACAGTATGCAACGGAGATACAGAATTCTCCACGCGTAACTACTCAAAGACTAGTTGAAGAATACGAGAAGTTTTTTGATTCACTTTGACGAAATAATATGGTTAATAAACAACTTGTAATTTGTGGGGGTGGTAGTAGTGCTCACACATTAATCCCCTTATTAAAGGGCTCAAACTTTGATGTTTCAATATACACGTCTCGTCCTGAGGAGTGGAATCATTGTATAGACCTTGAATGGCATGATCCGTCAGGCAAAGTGCTTGGCTCATATTCTGGTGAGTTGAAAAAAGCATCAAATGACCCAGCACAATTAATACCCTGTGCAGACTATGTTGTTTTCTGTATGCCAGTGTATAGGTATCGAGTGGCTCTGCATGAAATAGCTCCATTTATCAATAAAGAAAAAACAGTTTTCATTGGCACTGTTTATGGTCAAGGGGGTTGGAACTGGATGGTGAACGAGGTGAAGGCAAAGTATGAGTTAGACAATATTGTTACATTTGCTTTTGGATTAATTCCTTGGATATGCCGAATCATTAATTACGGTAAAAAAGGTGTGACATACGGCTGCAAAGCCGCTAATTATGCGGCAGTATATCCTCATGATTACTTTGAGCAGATTAATGGTGAATTGTTTGAAAATATCTGTTTCAAGTGGTTTGGAAAAGGAAAGGTTGAGCAGAGTGATGATTTCCTTTCATTAACGTTATCAGTTGATAATCAAATCATCCACACTTCGCGCTGTCTGGGCTTGTACAAAGTGCATGGAAAAACATGGCAAAATAAAGAAGACGTGCCTTGGTTTTATCGTGATTATGATGACCTTTCTGCAAAGTTACTTGCCGATTTAGATAAGGACTATACCAAAGTCAGGAATGCGATAAAGGCAATGTATCCCGAGAAGGACTTTAAATATATGCTTGATTATTTGGCATTGGAGCGCTTCTCATATCAGTCGCACAATACTGATATCCGGGAATCATTTGTCACATCCCAGACGTTAACATCTATCGGAACACCTATTGTCCAGAATGCTGATGGACTGTGGGAAGTTGACCGCAATCATCGGTTTTTCTTGGATGATATCTATTATGGGAATTGTATTGCTAAATGGATGGCAGAGCAGCTTGATATAGAAACCCCCACGATAGACGAGATTCTTGTTTGGGCTCAACAAGTTCGAGGCGAGAAGATTATCGCTAATAATAAGTTGTTAATTGATAGTCCAGACCTATCATCACCTTTGAAAAGTGGTATTCCGCCTGTTTACGGTTTCAAGGGAATTGAAGATTGTATCGATTAATTCATTAGAGTGGCTTTTAATTTGTACTGTGTGCAAAATATTAGTACTGAGAATGTAATTAAATTGTTGTACTATTCTTTTTCTTCAAGAAAAGGCACTTTTTTATGTCAATAGCAAAAGACCTTACATCTGTTGATCTTTTCAAGTTTATTGCATCTATAATGGTAGTTGCAATTCATACGCGACCTTTCATTTCAAATATTGAAGCGGATTATTGGTTTACATCGGTATGTAGAATAGGCGTGCCATTTTTCTTTGTGGTAGGGAGTTATTTCTTTTTTAGAAGTAATAAACCAATTTGGAGTTACGTCAATAGGCTCTTGCTATTATACCTTGTTTGGTTTGTAATAGAGATACCTTTTATTTATGAACGTTTCTTCATTGGATATTCGTTTGAAGAAGGAATAAGAAACTTTATAAAAGGACTCCTAATCAATAATACGTTTTATGCTTCTTGGTATATTACAGCATCTTGGCAATCCACATTATTAGTGTATTTAATCTCAAGGCGCTCTCAAGCACTTTTATATATTGTGGGCGCACTCTGTGCATTTACGAGTGTTTCCAATGCTCTTTATGCTGATCTCTTTGATCATCCTGCGTGGGGTTCATTTACGCAGTTAACTTCAATGTGTTTTGCATCTAATTCTTTTATTGCAGCAATACCGTACTGCATTATTGGGAGATATATAGCACTTAATGAAGATAAATTGATTAAAAGGAGAAGTGGGCTCAAATACCTAATTATTATCTTTTTGTCATTGGGATTTATTGAACTATTGATTGGCAAGCAGTATTATTTAATGACAGACTCGTTTTGGTCTTTATATCCTATTTCTTTTGTTTTAGTGGTGTTACTTATATCTAGTAGCATTTCTATCAATGGTGATACATCGCGATTGTTAAGAAAAATGTCAATACTGATATATTTGATACATTGTATTGTAATACGCATAATGAGGAGTTTTGCCGACATTCAAGAAGGGATACTTTTATTTATAGTAACGGTGCTTATCACTATTAGCATATCTTATATTATTGTTAAACTATCCACTAAAATGAAACTGCTCAAGTATTTGTACTAGAGAGCAAAGTTGCCAGCACTAAGAAACGGATTCAGCATGTGAATTGTTTGTAAAACTAGTTTCTAGGTTTTTATCAGAAATACTAAATTGAAGCATGGCTTGTTAATATGCAAATTTGCTTTATTAGAAGAAGTTGTTTTTTATAGCAAGAACTTTTTGTTAGATTGGACGACAGTTTTTTATGAGAACATTTCATCCACTTTAATGAAAGAAGAAATGGCATTATATTTTTAAAAATGAGAGTTTTACTTACAGGAGGTGCGGG
>CAMJBT010000172.1 GCA_946403965.1 uncultured Pseudobutyrivibrio sp.
CCAGCAATACAATCCTGACCAAATGCTTCCATTGGTGACCAGAAATTTGAAATCTGTGGGTTTGATGTCTGAACAGTTGATGCAAGGGCTACCTGCTCTGCTAATGCACTAACTGCAGGATTTGAACTAAGAAGCTCTTTATCTTCAACCAGTGAGTTACATACTGGAGTTGATGAACGTTGCTCAAATCTAAGTTTTTGGATTTTTTCTGATGTAATATAGTTTGCTAACGCCATTGCTTCAAGAGGATACTTTGTCTGAGCGTTAACGCCATAAATATTAAAATTAACAATTGGACTTGGCTGAATTTCCTTATCAGCTGTAAGATTTACAGTTGGAAATGTTGTAACACCAAAATCATCTCCCAAGTACTCTTTAATAGCTACCGCATTCCAAGTACCTGTAATGGCAGCTCCAAGTTTTCTATCAGCAAAACCAGATAATAACAATGTATCATCATAATTGCCTACTTTTTTGTTGCCAGTTAAATCCAGGATATAATTTCCTACCTCTAATCCATTCTTATTATTAAATGAACATTCTGTTTCGTCCTGACCATCTTTGCCAAATAATGTACAGCCATTACCAAAGAAAAAGCTAGCCATATACCATCCATTATCAAGATCCATTGCAAAATTCACATCATTTCCTAAATCCTTAGCAAGCATTGTATCTAAGTTCTTAACTTCATCCTCAGTATACTTGGATTTGTCATAATACATAATGTATGAATTTGATGTTGATGGATATCCATATAAATTGCCATCCAAGATAGCTGCATCAACCGCAGTCTTTGTTGTACGTGCTTCTACATCCTCTCTGTCAGATGTAATCTTGTACAGTGTTCCTGCTGTCACAAGTCCATATAACTGATCTGAAGCAAATTCAAATACATCTGCAGCAGCTTCAGTATCCTTAAGAACTTGATCTTTAGCATCTGCCGAGCTAACAACGGCAAGTTCAATATCCCAGTTTGCTGCTTCAGGGAAATCCTTCTTGAAGCTATCAACTGCTTCCTTAAGATATTCCTGATCATCCTGTGAACCCCAAAGCTTTAGCTTTGCATCCTCAGCATAAAGACTATCATCATTTCCTGTTTCGTTGTCGCGTGATGTACCAGTACCACTACCGCAGCCTACCATCCCCAATACAAGTGTGCTGCTTAACATTAAGCATAATAATTTCTTTTTCATCCAAAAAAACCTATCCCTTTCTTTTAAGATAGGGATAGGTTAGCAAAAAGGAATTATTCCATATATAAATTTTTAAATAGCATATATAAAAAAATAAACTTTGCAACTGGTTGTCCATTGAGCTTCCTTATAGGTTATGTCTCATCTAGTTACGGGCGTTCTTTCTATATTCGCTAGGTGATATTCCCACATAGGCCTTGAAGCTTTTCATAAAATGTTTTTCATTGTCGTAGCCAACCTTTGCAGATATTTCGTTGATTTTTAAATCTGTGGTAACCAGCAATTCTTTTGCCGCTGACATACGTAGCTCCTTCACATATGTCACAAAATTTTGACCTGTGTGCCGTTTGAATTCAGTTGAAAACAGTGAATAGTTCATTGAAATATGGTTGCTTACAACGGCCATATTCACATCACCGGCATAATTCTCATTAATGTATCTTATTGCATCCTGAATTTTAGCTGAAGTTCCATCAGCATCACCTCTATCATTAAGTCTTCCCTGACAGTTAAGAACAAATTCCATAAAGACTTCCTTGAAGGTGTCCAGATTTTCTGATGATAAAGGTTTTATTATTTCCTCTGGAATTTCCTCCTTATATGTTTGTGCAAACTGAGTACCAAATTCCTCTATAGATTTGATGAATTCATCTGCAGGAATCTGCCCCCTATAGGCAGAAATAAAAAATCCATCCCATTCTTTTTTCAATTCCTTTACTCTATCTGTTCCCATAAGCTGCACGCGCATACCGATTGATTTTTTTTCATAATATTTGGCAGCTGATTCCAACAATGCCTGTGGGATTTCTGGAATATCATAATCTACTATGCTGATATTTTGTAAGAAAGCTTCCTTCCTTCTGGCCTGTGCTTGATGATATGCCAGCTTTAAGTCCTTTGCATCAGTATAGGCATCACTTACACCTATATATTTAATACTTTTTAGGAAGTCTCCTCTAGCTTCAGGAATGATAAAAATATTAGCACCATGCACCTTCTTAAGAAAAATTCCACAATGTTCTGAAGGAATACATTCTTCAGGAGCTGCTATAATCAAATAGCTATCACCTACCTCATCCTGAAGTTTTTTTCCTAAAAGCTGAACGTCCTCTGATGTAGATGTACTGTCCTGAAGAATGTATTTTAAAAGCATGGTATCAGCAACTACAGACTTTTCTTCATCCATCCTTCTGCTACTAATCTCCTGATCAAGTCTCACAAGTACTGATTTTAATTTTTCTCGCTCCACAGGTTTTAAAATATACTCTCTTACACCATTACGCATCATTTCCACTGCGTAGGAAAAATCATCATATCCACTGATGGCAACACATAATGGTGGATTATCCAAATCATGTACTGCCTGAACCAATTCTATGCCATTCATTTTTGGCATTCTAATGTCCGTGAACATCACATCAATCTCTGTCACCTTTAGGATATCAAGTGCCTGTAATCCATTGCTACACTCGATAACCTCTTCATATGGGACACCGCTTCTTTTAATCATGGCAGCTATTCCCTGCCTGATTAGCTTTTCATCTTCAACAACTAACACTTTTCTCATAAATTATTACCTTTTTAAATCTGCTTCCGCCATTGGAATCCTAACACTTACCTTGGTGTAACAACCTTCTTTTGTGGCCACCTCTATACCATATTTATCTCCAAAAGACATATTAACTATACTTCAATTTTATAGTCCACTTAGTACAGTTATGTGCGCTAGGTG
>CAMJBT010000173.1 GCA_946403965.1 uncultured Pseudobutyrivibrio sp.
TGATAAGGACTATAATCTAGATAATAGATTAGAGGAGGATAATGAAAATGCAGTTTGAAACATTACAAAAAGACATGGTCGCAGCTATGAAGGCAAGAGATAAGGCAAGAAAAGATGCTATTTCTTCACTTGTTTCTGATGTAAAGAAGGCCGCTATCGATGCTGGCACTAGAGATAACATTGCAGACGATTTGGTAGATCAGGTTATTCTCAAGTCATTAAAGACAGCTAAAGAACAGCTCGATACATGCCCTACTGATAGAACAGATTTAAAGGAAGAGTATCAGTTCAGATATGACGTAATCAAAGAGTATGCACCTGCAATGATGAGTGAGGACGAGATTCGCACATTCCTTCAGGAGAATTTCGCAGAGGTTCTTGCATCTAAGAACAAGGGTGCCATCATGAAGGAAGTCATGCCAGCTCTTAAGGGCAAGGCTGATGGAAAAGCCATCAATATGATTGTTGCTGAGCTTTGCAAGTAAGCGTTTTATAAAAAGAATGCTTCATAATCTATGAAATACACCCCAAGGTAATAAAAACCTTGGGGTCTTTTAAAATATCCACAAAAATAGCAGTAAATACAGTATTATAAGTATATTAGGACTGAATTTTATTATGTAATGTAGAAGGGGAAGCAATAATGCCAAACGAAAATGGTACTTGGGTGATGTATGGAGTAGAGTGGGATGACCCAGAATGCTTACATACAGTTGATGAAGCAATTGAATATATAAATGAGATTGGATTTCTTCCACTATTTAAGAATGAAATCCCTGGTTTTTCTTTAGAAGAGCGTACTGTACCTGAATATTGGTGGAGTGGGAATGAGACGCTTGATCCATGGGAATGGAGAGAAATAATAGCACGTCGTGGAAACATTGCCTACGGTAAGTTTTTCAATAAGAAAGCTGGCTTTATTTCAAAGAAATGGTTCCCATATTTTGCTAATTATAGGCGCGATGGTTATGATTTTGATGCTCTATGGGATGATGAAAAAGCATCAAGACGCCAAAAGAAGATAATGGATGTCTTGGAAAGCTGCGATGAAATCTATTCAAATGAGTTAAAACAAAAAGCAGGTTTTAGCAAGGATGGAGAAAAGGGCTTTGATGGTACTATCACAGACCTTCAGATGATGACGTATCTTACTGTCCGTGATTTCAGGCAACGCAAAAACAAAAAAGGGGAAGCCTATGGCTGGCCTATCGCCATATATACTAAGCCTGAAAACATCTATGGTCGTGACCATGTAACATCTTTATATGCCGAAGATCCTGTAGAATCTGGAAAAGCTATAGCTAAGCACATTATGGAAGTTTATCCTATAGCAACTGCAGATCAGATTAGAAAGATTATTGGTACCATGGTAGGTCATGCGTCAAAACCTATTAAAAAAGCAAAATCAAGCTACCTGGGAAAAGAGCTATAGCAGGGAACCCCTCAACGCACCATTCTCTCATCAAAAAAGCCCAGAGCCCCTGATTTTTCGAGGTCTCTGGGCTTTTAATAATCATGCGGAAGGCGGGACTTGAACAGTTCTGTCAGTCCAGAAACCCGCTAAGAAAGGAGGTTCTGATACCGTCCCCCGAAAGGGAACCCTACTAGGATCCCCTATTATTTATTCCATACCTAACTGAAACTGAATCCTGTTAAATTTATCATTTCTTCAATTTTCTTGAAATGATATAATTTTTATGTCTAAGGATATGAATTATATATCAGTTTGGAGAATTAACATCATGAAAAATGAGATTACTTACGAAGACTTAGTTTCTAATGTAGAAAAAGTTCATAATATGACAAGTACCTATGCAAAGGGCACTGTCAATCAGCTGCTTACTGTTAGAAACTGGATTATAGGATATTTAGAAGGAATTCCTGAAAAAGATGATTTAGAAATAGATAACACTGAACTTGAAATTTGTGAGACAACGTCTCACAAATTTGAAATTCCACCTGAAATCTTGATAAGCAGACTTTCTTTTTCACATATAAGGGAAATTATGCAAATAGAAAATTCTTTTGAAAGATTCTTTTATGAATTAGAATGCATAAAGGGGACATGGACTGTTAGAGAATTGAGAAGGCAGATATCTACTAATCTGTATGTTAGAGCAGGTATAAGTAAGAAGCCAGAGTTACTCCTCGAAAAACTTGCAGAAAATGATATTGAAACTGCCTTATCAATAAAAGATCCATTCACATTTGAATTCTTAGGATTAGAAGCAAAAGATGCAGTAACAGAGTCAGATTTAGAACAAGCTCTAATGGATCATTTGCAAGAGTTTCTTTTAGAATTAGGTAAAGGCTTCTGTTTTGAAGCCCGCCAAAAGAGAATAATTATTGATGATAATTACTACTTTCCAGACTTAGTTCTATATAACAGAATATTGCACTGTAATGTAATCATAGAGTTAAAGAACGAAGAGTTTAGCCATGAGAATCTCGGTCAGTTGAATGCCTATGTAGCTTACTATAAAGAAAATGAAATGCATGAAGGAGACAATCCACCGGTAGGGATTCTTCTTTGCACCAAAAAGGGTCCAAAGATGGTTGAATATGCTTTGTCCGGAATGGACAATAACCTGTTTGTATCAACATACATGCTCCAATTACCAGATAGAGTTCAGTTAGAAAAATTCTTGCTCGATGAGATGAAAGAAATCGGTATTTAAGGCTGAATATCACCGAAAGTCGTAAAAAGTCCATTATACAATACAAGAACTGACTTGATGCCACACATCAAGTCAGTTCTTGTATAAGCTTATTTATCTTTCTTTTCCCAAAGTAAAAAAATCACTGAAAAAGTAACTATCACTATCAGTGGTATTAATTCTGCAAAAAATCTCCACTGAAATTGGCACCAATAACTCTACCAATATAGTTCATGCTC
>CAMJBT010000174.1 GCA_946403965.1 uncultured Pseudobutyrivibrio sp.
TTTGTACTCGTTCCAATACGGGACTGCGCCAGCAGAAACGCCTGAAATCCTTATATATGGCTCTTCCTCTGGGACTCACAAGTATTTTAATATCCGAATATACAATAGGGCACTTACAGATGAGGAGATAACGAAAAACTACACAAACGACTGCTTACGATTTAACATAACATAAGGAACAATGAAAGAGATTATCAACGGACTTGGATTGCTTTACGCAATAGCTGTGGTGTGTATGATTATCGTCATCGTGGCGATGGGTGTGGACTTTGTGAGTGGATGGCGGTTAACGGCTTGAGGGTAACGGCTCCGACGGCTCACACTCCTTTCTCCAACTTTTCATCTTGGTGGCAATAATATTCATATAATATCGGTTTTCCTTTCGAAACAATGAAATGTTAAATATGCGTTGAGAAATGAAAATTACAAGATTAAAAGATACAACGTAAGATATTTTTCTATACCTTTGCATGGCGGATTGTACACTTATGATGAATTATTGTTGGTTTAATTTGGTGTAAAATAAATAGATACGAACATGGAACAATTGCCGATAAGATTAGAGCATGACCCAATTGTTGATGCAATCATTGAGGTTCGTTTTGAGACAAAAATGAACCCCAATGTGGTGTTTGCTCTCATATATGGTAAGGTGAGAGAGAAGTTTGATGGTAAAAAAGTTGTCTCATTACCTATTTCTCAAATTCCGCCTGACATCATTCGGCAGGATCCTGCTTTGAAACACAAACCACTCTATAGAATTGAAGGTGATGATTGCTTGTTGCAAATTGGTGCTCAAATGATAGCTTTGAGTTCTAGGATTCCTTACATTGGTTGGAAGCGTTTTTCAACAATGTTCAATGAAATAGTGAATTTGTGCTTTGAGTATTTTGACAATGTTTCTCGATTGGGACTACGATATATAAACTTCTTTGAGGGCGATATTTCAAACAAAATAAATATCAGTTTTAATCTTTGGGAGAAATACGAACCAAGTAAGCTGAACATTCAGACTGAAGTTATTGTTGACAACATTCCTAGTACATTGCAATATACACCGAATGCAGTATGGCAAGAAAAATCGGGAGCTGTAATTGATATAGATACTTTTAAATCTTATAAAGAATCATCACCTGGTTTGAATGAACTGTTTTCTGATATCGAGTCGGTTCATATATGTGAGAAAAAAGTATTTTGCTCTTTATTAAAGGATTATTTTCTTCAAGAATTAGGACCTCAATTTTGACATTACATGTTACTGGAGCTTTTTACATTCACCACTTTCGGAGTATATAAGCCCAACACTTGGGACATGACCTCCAACTCTTTTGATGAAACGGCATCAGAAAGTCCTATTGAACTTGTGACTGACCCCAAAAGCATTGAGGTGTTTGCTGTAGATGAAGGTGAATCTACTACTGCAGCATTATACACTACTAAATTGGCTATGGCAAAGTTACAGTCTAAATTAGACGTTTTTTCCGCGCTCCATGAAGGTTGGGACGGTCGAGGTGCGGTTCCCGTTGACCCTCAATCCATAGAAAATGTAAAGGCTATAGCTGAGCACCAGTGGTATTGGAATTTTAAGTTGTGGCAAATTGCTCCAGGAGTGAATGGTGAAATTTTCATTAATTTCAAAGGCAAGAATGTGTTAGCAGGAATAGTTATCAACCCCAATACTTTCTCATATTATATTGAAAAGGAAACGGTAAAGGGAGAAAGCAACATCCCATTCGATGGATTGCGGGTTTCAACTTTGATGAATGCCATAGCAAATGCCTAAGAGCAAACAAACCACACCAGTTGATGATAACGAAACTCTATTAAGAGCTATATACTCCCCGTCATTCTTTGACGAGGATGGTTTTTTGTCTCCCTCTGCGTTTGAATTGGTGATACAAAAGAGTGGCGACCCAGAAAAGGGTATTTCGGTTATACGTCCAGCCATAGCGGGATATGAAAAGTTTCTCAGTAGGATTAAAAAAAAAACAAGAACGGAAGGTGATGTGTTCCTTTGCACGGTTGAGTTGATTGCAAAAATCGTTAAAGGTATAACATTGAAATCTTCAAGAGAAATTCTAATTGATATTATTCCAACAAGGCGGAATTACCATGCTGAAATCAGATTGTATATTGATGATAAACTTGTGCAAGCAGGTTGCCAAGAACCGGAATACTTGCTGTTCTTAAGACGTTTAGTGGATTTGGTTCAAGACCAAATCAAAAGACCCGCATAACTATATCGTATCTTCATAAATCCGCATTTTTGCGTTTTTTTGTTCGGTGAAATAATCGACCCGGCAGGTGCATAAATATTCAAAGTAAAAAAAATGTCGGCACCTTCATGGTGTAGTTTTTTTGTATTTTCATTTCCTCTGTGTCATATTATTTTTGCATTGTAATCAAAGGCTATAATTATGACGACAAACAGTAAAGAACTCGTCCAATACGGCAGTGCCATAGTAATGGTAATATCAAGAATAATCCTCGCCTTCCTTTCGTTTTTTTCTAAACGATTACGATATCGCCGACGGTGTATTTTGGTATATTGCACAGGCTCTCACATACGCTGGAGCCTTCAAGACTATATTAAGAGAATTCGAATGCCTTTAGAATGTAAAACGCCTAGAACAACCTGGAGCGTTTTGCATCTGGGAGAGGACTCCCGAAAATAGAACATTTCGTTTTGGGGAATAATACGTTTCGTTTTAATTCAAGGATACATTTCGTTTTGGGGATTATAGTTTCATCGATCAACATGGCAAGACGTTTTCCTTCGACCGCGTAGAGAAAATAGACCGAATAGTAAAAGCGTTGAATACTGAAAATGAGGGCAACTAATC
>CAMJBT010000175.1 GCA_946403965.1 uncultured Pseudobutyrivibrio sp.
CTTCTGCATACCTTGTGGTATAATTCATATAGACTACATTTGGTTATAAGTAAAACAAAAAAAATATTGCAAACCCGTCAAAATAGACTATTATGAAAACAATTCAAATATTGTTAATGTTACTAATTGCTCAATGTGTCACGGCTAAAGTAACGCTGACCAAAATGGATGTTCAGAATAATATTGTTTACGATATTATTGCAGTTGTGGACAGTATTGCCCCCAAAGATACCTCATATTGGAATTGTTATGACTTGTATTTTCGCCAAATACAGGATGACATCATCTGTGAGGCATCAAAAGACTGCAGACAAGATTTATACGTAGTTGAAGAATCCGAAAACGATTTTTTCATCTATGTGGGTTATTGTGTCATAAACGGACAAATTGCACTGCTAAGAGGCAGAAAAACCCTTGAGTTTTTTCAAATAAGTGAAAACCATGAGACAATTACTATCGAAAACAATCCTGATTGCAGTTTTGCCGAATACGTGAAACCTTTTCCCGTTTTCTGTATTCGCAACAATGTAGCTTTACGGGTTCTATGGCTTCAGGCCATTTTTGATTTATATCATTATGCCGAAAAATATGTTACAACTGACAACGATTTGAATAGAGAAGACATTCTTATCGACAAATATCTTAATCCTACTAGCGAGGACGAGATTCTAAAGTCTTTAAGTTCACGCTATGGTGCCAAACCTCTTATTTGGGAATTTGAGGCTTATCATGCAAGGGAAGAAGATAAGAATCACTATTTAGTAGGCAATGTGTCAAA
Source organism: uncultured Pseudobutyrivibrio sp. (assembly GCA_946403965.1). GTDB lineage: Bacteria > Bacillota > Clostridia > Lachnospirales > Lachnospiraceae > Pseudobutyrivibrio. The sequence goes on from CAMJBT010000175.1 coordinate 779, forward strand.
AGCTGACTATCTGAATCGTGCAGCAGTCATTCTACTAAGCGATATGAAATGGGGTTATTTCTTTCTTGACTTTAAAAGGGAAGGAGAATACAAACGTTACTATTTTGAGATAAACAGAGACTTAACATGTCAATTACTTTATCAAGAATCAATGTTGTGATTCACTAAATTGAAGATAAGGAAAAACTTATACTGTTTTGTTATCAAAATGTCCAATCTATATGAAACAGATTCTAACGCTATTGCTCGCAATTATACCTCTTTTGTCCTGGGCGATACATGACATCGAAGTCGGTCGCATTGCATATAATTTGAATGAAAAGACCAGAGAAGCAGAGGTTACGCACGGATACTATGATTACGTCGGGGATGTTGTAATTCCTTCATCGATAAAATGTGAAGGCATAACTTATACAGTCACTTCGATTGCGGATAAAGCTTTCATATATAGCGAAAGTCTGTCTTCTGTGACCATTCCCAAGAGTGTGACCCATATTGGGGAATATGCTTTCGAAGATTGTACCATGTTGACCTCCATTACTATTCCAAATAGTGTAACTTCGATTGGCATCGGCTCGTTCCATGGTTGTAGAAATTTAATCTCCGTTCGAATCTCTAATTCATTAACCTCAATCTCGGATGGTTTGTTTGCAGGTTGTTCCAAGTTGTCATCTATCACCATACCTAACAGTGTAACTTCGATTGGCTTTGGATCATTCTCTGGTTGCGAAAGCTTGATATCCATTTTCATCCCCAAAAGTGTGGTGTCCATTAATATAGCAATCTTTGCAGGATGCAGCAGTCTTTCATCTATCATTGTTGATCCGAGAAATCCCATTTACGATTCAAGAGAGGGCTGTAATGCCATTATCGAGACATCGACCGGCAAGCTGATCGCAGGATGTAATTATACAAAACTGCCGAACAGTCTAACCTCCATTGGCGATATGGCCTTTTCATTCTGTAAAGAATTGTCATCTTTGGATATCCCCGATGGGGTGACTTCGATCGGTGCGGAAGCATTCCAAGGATGCAAAAATCTTACTCACATCACTATCCCTAATAGTGTTTCTACCATTGGGCCACAAGCATTTCAAGGTTGCAATAGTCTGTTATCCATTGATATTCCATCTAAAGTGACTACTATTAGATATTATACTTTCGATCGATGCACCAGTTTGACTTCCGTCATCATCCCCAACACCGCGATTAAAATCGAAGAGCATGCTTTTGATAGTTGCTGCAGCATGGAATCGGTAACTATCGGCAACAAAGTTCAAACGATTGAATTATGTGCCTTCATAGACTGCACCCGCTTGAAAGCTGTCTACATAACGGATTTATCCGCTTGGTGTAGCATAAACTACTGCCGTGACTTAATAAAAAATCGTATTGTAACCGGTGATGAAACCGGCAACCCACTATATTATGCACATCACCTGTATTTGAATGGCGAAGAGATCAAGGCCCTGGTAATACCAGACGACGTATCGTCAATCGGTGATTTTACCTTCTACGGGGGTAGCGGCTTCACTTCCCTTGTGATTCCTAAAAATGTAACTAATATAGGACAACGCGCTTTCTACGGCTGCAGAGGGCTGACAGCCATTGAAATGCCAAACACTGGAATCTCCATTGGTCCTTATGCTTTCCATGGCGCCGCTATCAAAAAAAATAATAATAAGTATCTAAAACAAGGATTAATTTGCTTAGCATCCTTGACTTTGCTGTTACTCTTAGGAAGATTACTTTTCTTGAAAATAAGATTCAAGCCTTGAATACCAGAGAAGCATCATCAAAGTCTTCAATCCTTTCTAGCTCTCCCTGCTGAAACCAAAGGCGCGGCATCGGAAGGCACCAAGTTTGCATAATCGAGGTGGCAAAAAGCACAAAATAGTTATGAAATGATTAGAAAAACGAGAGAAATTCGTTTTTCTGATGA
>CAMJBT010000176.1 GCA_946403965.1 uncultured Pseudobutyrivibrio sp.
GTAAATGGTAAATAACCCGCCACCATGAAAAATTAATGCCGTCCACAAGGACGGCACGGGATTTACCTTGTTTTATTTTTTCGACATTCGTCGGGAAGTTTATCCGACCATGGCATCAGATCAGCTAAGACATCTTTAGGAACATTGTTCCTTGGATACTCCTTCAGCTGGCTCAAAAGATATGAGAAGTACTCATATGGCTTAAGCCCGTTAGCCTTAATTGTTTCTGCAAGGCTATACATCATAGCACTAGCCTCGGCTCCATTCTTGGAATCGATTATCTGCCAGTTCTTTTTACCAACGCAGAACTTTTTAATGCTACGTTCAGCATCGTTGTTATCAAGAGGTAGCTTTGGATCATCCAAGAATACGCGCAGATACTTTTCCTGATTCCGCGAATAATTAAGTGCAGATACCAATTTTGAACTTTTATCCAATCCTGGATTTGAGAGTGTTTCTTTTATCCACGCAAAATAAGCATCTACAAGAGGCTTTACCGACTTCTGTCGATTGTCTAAAACATCCTCTTCAGATGATTCTTTATATTTGTTATCTATGTGATAGATATAATCAATCTTTTTGACGGCTTCAGCTGCAATCTCCTGAGAAGGAGACAATGCTTGTTTTTTCTTGGCTGCTTTTACGATTTCCGCAAACCTGCGCTTCGCATGAGCCCAGCAACCTGCCACCTTTAAATCATCAGGTCTTCGTCTTGCCAGTGTATGGTAAGATTCATAACCATCTGTAACAAGAATGCCCTGATATTCTTTGAGGTAGGCATCTGGAGCAGCCGCACCTCTGGTTCCTGGATATTCATACAGGAATACTGGAGGATTGTTATCTCCACCGGTGGAATGGTACACCCACATGTATTGTTTGCCATGTTCAGGCATTGTAAAAGGTGTCTCATCACAGTGAATATGATGGCTTTTTAACAGCTCCTTTTTGAACATGTCATGTACAGGACCTAGATAGTAACGATTGATTCGTATCATCCAGCTTGCCATGTCCTGCCTTGGTATATTTACATCCTGCCGCAGGAATTCTTCTGAAAGTCGGTTTAATGGAACCGCATTTACATACTTTGCATTAAATACTGCTGAGGCCAATTCAGGAGAAACAATGCTGTGAGGTAATAATCTTGCAGGAGCTTTACCTCTTACGATTTTTTCTTTATCCTTATAGACCTTTACTACGTGCTTGATTACAAGAAACTTACTAGGAACATATTTAAGCTCACTGTATTCCTCATCATCAAGCCGCTTCCATCCGTTAGGGAAAAGAGCATTTAACTCTTCTTCAGATAAATCATGTACAGCTACTTCAACGTCAACATCAACGATGTTTTGCTGACGTTTTCCTGGTTTCTTTCTGGAGTATGTAATAACTTCTTCAATTGGAGTCTCTTCAGGAAGCTCATCAGAAACTGTAGCTTCAGCTTCATTAAAGATAAGTGTGCCATCAAAATCAAATGCCATCTGACCTGGAATCGAAAGATTCTTTTCAGACTTAGAACCGAATCTCTGCTGAGTAAGAATAGCAACCTGCTCCTTTAAATCGGCTACAAGTTTCAAAAGGTCTTCATTCTGCTTTTGCATCTGCTCAAGCTGCTTAGAATTGTTTTCATTTTGGGCAGACATTAACTCAAGCTGATTAGACATAAGTGATATATTTTGACTCATTTGAGAGCACAAAATAACCACGGCTTCCCTAGGCAGTTTATTCAGTTCATCCATTGAAATGACACTGTTTTCCATACATTTATTATACCATAACAGTAGCTGAAAAACCGCATATTTTCGGCATTTCTAAGGATTTTTAGACCAATATTTTAATGTCAATCTGCTATATAAAAATGGAGTCAAAAGACATCCAGATTTACCTCTGAAATGGATTTTTTCTGCTCAATAGCAAGGCCATCCATTAGCCATCTGAACTGTTGCTCAGAAATAGATTTTGCTTCCTGTTCAGTGCGTGGCCATTGTAAATGGCCATTAGCAAAACGCTTGTAACATAGAAGCCAACCATCGCCTTCATAAAGAAGAGCTTTCATTCTGTCGTTCTTACGACCGCAGAAAAGATAGATACTTCCAGGTGTTGCTGGATTTTTACCGCTGAGACTGTATGCTAAAGCGGCCAGGCCATCAATACCACGCCTTAAATCCGTGAAACCTGTACAAATATAAATATGTTTAAAGCCAGTGGCATCTTTAAGCATTTGATAGCACCTCCATAACCCGATGGATTAATTCAGGTGTTGTATCACTATTAATGCCAATGGTATATTTACCAACAGAAAGAGTTAATTCTGGTTTGAAAATATTTGCCTCACTTTTATCAGGTAATTCAATCGGAACTGGTGGAGTAATCTCAACCATTTGAGGCATCTGTTCTTCAATGATATATTTTCTGGCTTTACTTAACCAGTAATAGTATTGAGTCCTAGAAAGATTGTGTTGAGCACAATATTCATCAACAGTCAATCCAGATTCAATACGATCTTTGATGATTGCAGCCCATTGCTGACTGCGAACTTTAGAAGTAGCAAGCCTTGTGTCCATAGTCTGTCTCCTTTTATTGAGATAATGTAGTAAAAAGTCCGTCCCGAACTTTTTACTACATTATCCCAATAAATCCAGACATTGGGCAGAGGCGGGTTATTTACCATTTAC
>CAMJBT010000177.1 GCA_946403965.1 uncultured Pseudobutyrivibrio sp.
AACTCAAAATCTTGTCTTTACATGATAATAACTACGCATTCGTCGGATGAACCTTTCTTTTTTCTACCGTATTTCTACCGTAAAAGTACGATTTATGTCTCTGAAGCCCAACAATAGCCGACAAAAGTGCGCAATTATTGTTAATAGATGGTAGATTTCTGTTAACAAACGTATAATATTCCAGTTTGCTTAAAACTTTATTGACCCAGTTCATACTCATTCTGCCACTTGTAGACCATATTTATTTACTGTCACACAAAAGTGACATCAATAATTATGAGTAATTACAAGCATTTCAAACATTACTACAATCCATACGATAGTTTGGATGTAGAGTGGCAGCATGTTGTATCCAAGGGCTATCTCACAATTGGTGAGATTGTTTGTCTTTCCGGGTACACTAAAAGCTACATTTACCGTTTAGTTAAAAACGGCGTGATTCCATCATTAATTGAAAACGATGGTAGAAAGGTCAAATGGACAGACTTTGTCCACTGGTATTCACATCTACTAGAAACTCCCTCATCACCTATCGGAGAGTCTTCTTTTTCCATCTATGGCTTAATGAATTACACAGGCATGGGAAGGAGCTGGTTATTAAGTTTCGTGGAGAGATATAATATCAAGTCATACCATGTTGGCTGGCTCAAACGCTATTCAAAAGATGACGTTTTGAAAGCCTGGACAGAAGAATTATGTTTTATCAAACTATGGCTTAACATCAATGAGGTAGAAATGGGCTACAAAATGAAAAAGAAGGATCTGTTTAATGCTGTTGCGCAGAACATTGTACACATAAAGCATGCCAACGGAGTTATATTATTCAGCAGACAAGGCATAATCAGATGGAAGGAGGGACATTATGAATAGGGTAACAATTCGAACCAAGAAAAAATGCAAAGGAACTATGTTATCTGTGTTTTTGGAATACAATCCTGTTTTCATCAATCCAAAGGGAGAAGAAGTCAGGTATGAGTTCTTGAATCTGGAAAAATATGTAAATCCTGCTAACGAAATCCAAAGAGAGCATAATGCCATGATTGATGAAATAGCGGAGGCTATTAGATGCGACAGGTATATGCGGATGGTTAAAAAGGATTATTCCTTTATATTGAAAGGACAACTAAACGGAAGTTTTCTTGATTATTTCCGAAATTGCTGCGAATACTATGGCATCAAGTACATCTGCAGTTATAAACACTTCAAAAGATTTTGCAACAAAAAATGCAGTTTCAAAGATTTATCCGTAAGTTTCTGCGAAAAATACTCAAAATTCCTGATTAAAGAGACTGGCTGTAAAAGGAATAGCAAACTTAAACACAATACTGCAGCTGCATATTTCAACGCATTCCTTTCAGTTGTCGGACTTGCCTACAAGGACGGAATTTTACAAAACAACATAGCAGCTGATGTTAAGAGAATACATTGGAATCATGACAACAAGAAAGAATATCTTGAAGAAAACGAAATACAACAATTGGAGAATCTTGATTATTCAGAAAATATAATGATTAAGCAAGCTGCACTCTTGTCTATTTATACAGGACTAAGAAGAGCTGATATAATCTATCTTGAATGGAAAGACATCAATTTACGGTACAAGAACAAATCAAGCATTAGTCTTACTATACACAAGACGAAAAAAGCAATCAGCCTACCGTTGTCTACGGCTGCAACAAAACTATTGCGTTCAATCAGGAAAGAGGGTCCCCGTGTTTTTCCTGGTCTTACAGAATATATGTTGAACAAAGAGATTCCTTTGATGATAGATAAGGCAAATATCAAAAAGCACATTACTTTTCACTGTTTTAGACATTCCTTTGCTATGTTGTTATTGAATAAAGGTACTGACATTTATACGATTGCCAAACTGATGGGACATAAATCAGTTTCGAGCACACAGGTTTATGCCCAGCTATCTGATGAACAGTTGCGTAAAACTGTTCTGAAATTGTAGAACGTAATAGAAAAGCATTAGTATACTTGAGTATATTATGGATAAGATTGGGGAACAAAATTCCCAATCTTATCTCATATTTTTATGACATATAAAACAATTATTGTATGATAGAATCACTTAAGAAAAGAACGCTTGTCCCAAACAATATGATATGATAGTGATTCTCAATAACATTCTATGGTAACCATATATCCTTCTCGCCTTACTAAATTGAACGGTTCTACAACGATTAAGAATAATTTCCATAATCAAAAACCAACATAGGATTTTCTATCACATCTCGTATCCACACTATAGGCAGTGGTGTTTCATAATTATCACAGAAGATTTTTGCAGGGCACAGATTAAAAGTCAACATGATAGAGGCAACTTGATAATCCGTCGTCTTTGTTCTTGCATAACTCTCAAACAAATCTTTATGGTCTCTTGCCCATTTATCGCGCTTAACAACTGTAAACAATAGTGTAAAAGTATACCAAATAAGAATCCCAAATGTAACAGTTTTATTACTATCATCAATGAAGGATTGTCTTGCATATATTACTGATTCCTAGTTATATAATTTGGTTTGATGTGCAAAGAATATCTTTCTAATGGTATACTTTTGGATTATTATGGTGGTATACTTTTCAATTATTATCTACACTATAGAATTGAAACATTTCGGTATTTTCGGAGGTTTACTTCAAGCCATTATACATTATATTGACA
>CAMJBT010000178.1 GCA_946403965.1 uncultured Pseudobutyrivibrio sp.
ACACAGGAAGTTTTGGGACAGGATTATAAGGAAGGACTGAGAATTCTGGAGGAAAGCTATATGGAATAAGGAATGTGGAAAAGGAGTTAAGATAATTAACGTTCTGGATAAATGACTGAAGAAGTAAAATGACAAAAATATACTTTGTTAGGCATGCTGAAACGGATAAAACAGTGATAGATGACAGAAACAGACCACTTACTGCTCAGGGACTTGAGGATACGCGGTTTGTTTATGAAAGGTTAAAAAATAAAGGTATTGATGTCGCAATCAGCAGCCCATATAAACGTAGTATTGATACCATTAAAAGATTAAAATACGTGTAAACAAAGGGAAAATCAAGACAATAAGTAATTTGTAGGCTGTATGAGGGTGAAAATGAAAAAATGCAGACTGACATACGATGAGTGGAAGAGTATGAAAAAGAAGAGAAGATATGGCGTAGATGCGCATACTTCTGATTTCAACGGATACATTGGTCTATTGTCAATAGATGAGGTTTCAGAACCTCAAAAATGGAAATATCAAAATGACACTATTACTGTGCTTGATAATGGTTATAAGTGGCTTTCAATTATGCCCGATGATGATTATTATTGTATAACTGTCATGATGGATCCGAATTACAGGATAGTTGTAAGCTACATTGATATGATTGATACGCAGGGGAGTGATAAAGATGGTGTTCCTTTCTTTTATGACTGCTACCTGGATTTGATTGTTTATCCTGATGGAAATGTTATTGTTGATGACAGGGATGAACTTGACGAAGCTTTAAAGACTAATGATATTTCCGAAGAACAATATCAAAGAGCTTTGGCAACCGCAGAGAAACTGCAGAATGGATTGCTATCTGATTATAAGAAATATGAAGCATTAATAGCGAAAATACAAAAAGTGTGCTGTGTACATAAAGTTGCCACCAGCAGCATACAGTAGCCCTGAGCTTTCTACCGTACGCAGCAGGTAAACAGCAACTTGCCTTACAAATGCCCAAAACAAGGTATTTAAGGCAGTGAAAAAGTTCTCAAAAAACAAGCATTTTGCAAAAGCTAAGAGAAAGCTAGGCGATAGTTGATCAGAGGAAGGAGCAGCAAAGTCCAAATCTTAATAGGAATAATCTAAGACCTGAGAGATGAATAACTGATAGTGCAATAGGCAGGGGCGTGAAAACGCCCTTGTTTTATGCACATAAAATTGAACAGGATGGTAGATATAGGTATAATTATAAACAGTTGCTACAAAGTAAAAATTTAAGTATTTCTGAATAGATTAACTTCCAGTAAAACTTACTAAAGGAATGTTTCATAAAAGGGAATTAAGACGCATGGCTGATCAAATTGAATTACAAAAAATATATCATTGTCTTAGAATAATCGAAAATGTAAAGAAACAGATAGGTGATGAGGACGCAGTTTGCTATGTCGAAAAAGCTATGGATTTAACCCGGAAATGGCTGAATGATAAAACGGATGTATCTAAAAAGTTGTATGATCTTTTAGATGATGAAGAATGTAGTTTGACACTGTATCAGGAATCTGAAAAAGATGAGTGTGTGATTGAAGTATGGAATTGCATTATTGATGCGGTGGCGTATATATGCCGTAAGATTTATGAAGAACAAGGTGCAGATTATTTTCCCGAGCCAATTGAATTGGTTGATGAAGACACCTATTCAAGATTGATAGCTGGTTATGAGAAATGTATGAAACAGTAAATTTCAGGATAACTTAGAATAACAAAAAAATTGGGATTTGTGGAGGTAAAATATATGGATAAAAATGAACAATGGTTAAAATGGGCAGTAGAATTACAAGCTATTGCTCAAGGCGGTTTGTTTTATGGAAAAGATAAATTTGATATAGAACGATATGAAAGAATTCGACAGATTTCTGCTGAAATGATAAGCTTTAAAACTGAAATATCTACCGATAAAGTAAAAGATTTATTTTGTAATGATATAGGGTATCAGACTCCTAAAATAGATACAAGAGCTGCAATATTTAAAGAAGGAAAAATATTATTAGTTCATGAAGCAAATGGTACATGGTCATTGCCCGGTGGTTGGTGTGATGTCGATATTTCCGTAGAGGAGAACACAATAAAGGAAGTCAAAGAGGAAGCGGGACTTGATGTTATTGTAAAACGTGTTATTGCTGTTCAAGATAGGGAGAAGCATAATCTACCAATATATGCATATAAGGTGTGTAAGGTTTTTATGCAATGTGAAGTGACTGGTGGTGAATTTACAACAAATATTGAAACAACCGGTTTTAACTATTTTGGAATTGATGAGCTTCCAGAACTTGCAGAAGAAAAGAATAATAAAGAACAAATTGAGATGTGTTTTAAGGCTATGCAATCAGAAATGTGGGAAGCTCTATTTGATTAATTCCAGTTTGTCGGGATGAACGTTGGAGCATAAAATCCGAAGATAATCTTACAAAAGATAGACAAAGATTTAATGAGTAGAAAGTAAAATCAGAGTATTATTTTTGATCGCGGTTATTAAAGTTGCCACCAGCCGCATACAGTAGCCCTGAGCTTTCTACCGTACGCAGCAGGTAAACAGCAACTCGCCCTAGAAATGCCCAAAACAAGGCATTTAAGAGAGTGAAAAAGTTCTCAAAGAGATAATCTT
>CAMJBT010000179.1 GCA_946403965.1 uncultured Pseudobutyrivibrio sp.
AATCCTTGCATATATCATTTTTTTTCTGTAATTTTGCCCCGCAAAATCATTAAAAGGAATAATATTATGTATGCTTCGACAATGACACAGGGTGTTTATCTTAACGTTCCCCGCACCGATTGGAAGCTGCTACAAGAGCTGATAAATCGCTTTGGTTGGCAGTCTGAGACGCGTGAAGATATGTTAGATGAGTTCCTGCAAACTCGTCCTTCCGTTACTGATTTGACGGAAGAAGATATTATGAACGAAGTTCGCGCTGTGCGCTACGCGAAATGAAAGTCATAATTGATTGCAACGTTTGGATTTCGTTCCTGTTGGGCTTCCAAAAGGAACTGATTCGTGATGTGCTTACTAGTGAGCTCATAGATGTATATGTTTGCCCTCAATTAACGAGTGAGATAGAGAATGTGGCTACACGTCCTAAGATTAGTAGTCGTATTCATGAGGGCGATGTAGAGAAATTATTCCGTATCATTAAGGCTTATTGTAATGTAGCAACAATCAGTAGGCAGGCTAAAGCGCATGTTCGTGATAGTAAAGACGTTTATTTACTTTCGTTTGCAGAAACGATTGATGCAGATTACATAGTATCCGGTGATAATGATTTATTGGTAGTAGAGCAATATAAGAACACACGAATTGTATCGCCTGCACAATTTAGATTAATTATCAAATAACCCCGCCGCGAGGTTTTCGCGGCAATAATACATACCTCGGCGCAAGTGTGCGCCAACAAATAGCGTAATAAGCCCAACTTGATTTGTTGAAAACTGGACACTTTCAAAAATCATTATTGATTCAAGCGCGGTTTATGCACGCTCACGTATCAGCGTGAGTTTTCCGTGCGTAAATTTGAATCAATAAGGTTGTCCAGAACCTCAGAAAATCAAATGAAGCGAGCGTAAAGCCCACGCTTTTTATGTGTGTATAAGTCTGTAAGACTAAAAGAACAACTAAATAATTTATTTACTAAAAAATCAAAGACTTATGAAAAAGATTCTCTTTTGCATGGCAACAATTATGCTTTGCTCGTTCTCTGCCTTCGCTGCGGCATTTAATGATCCGACGTCAGGCCTCTATTTCCAATTGATGGAAGGCTCAACGACTCAAGTGGAGGTGATATATAATAGCAGTTACCAAGGAAAGACCTCTTTCTCCGTTCCTTCTTCTGTTACCAATAATGGAAATACATATAGTGTTGTGTCAATTGGTGGAGGAGCTTTTGCTAGTTGTAAAGACCTTGAAAGCATTACTTTACCGAACTCTATTCAGCGGATTTGGAAAGCTGCCTTTATGAATTGTGAAGGTTTAATGACTATTAACATTCCGGAGGGGGTAACCATCCTTGGAAATGGTGCTTTCAAAGGATGCCTACGCCTCGGATTGATGCCGTTCCAACTGCCAAGCACATTAGAGAGTATTGATGCGAATGCTTTTGAGAATTGTTTATTCTTGAGTGAACTTACTATTCCTGCGAGCGTGAAACATATCGGAGAATTTGCATTCAAAGGCACAGCCATTTATGATAATAGTGCCAATTGGGAGAATGATGTCCTGTATATCGAGAATATACTTATTTGTTCTTCATCCTCATTCCGCGGAGAATGTGTTGTTAAAGAGGGCACTAAATTGGTAGCCGATGCCGCTTTTACTGGTAGCAATAACTTATCTTCTGTATATTTCCCTTTTGCTGAGCCTCCTTATTTGGGGACTGCAATTGTTAAAAATGCTGCTTTATATGTACCTTGTGGCGCAGAGGCTGCTTACAAAGCCGTCAACGATGGCGAATACAAAAATGTAGTTAAGACTGTGCCTTCGTTCTTTAATGTGCAAGGTCTTTCCGAGAATCCAACTATGGGTAACGTACGCGTACGCAAATCTTCTTCATGCGTGAATGTAGATACGCTAGTTGCGGTTCCTTTCCCTGGATATCTTTTCAAGCAATGGAATGATGGAATTACGGATAATCCAAGAGCTGTGCCACTTACTAAAGACACAACACTGACCGCCGAGTTTGAGAAGGGGGCATTGCTAATTACCAAACCGAATAACATTGATCGTGGTACCACTGCTGGAGATACCACAGCGCATTTCAACGATGTCGTAACGGTTTCTGCTACCGCCAAGGATGGATTTATCTTCAAATATTGGCATGACGGTGTTGCGGATAACCCGAGAAATATCACGCTTGTCCAGGATACGACTGAATTAATCGCTGTCTTTATGGTTGCCCGCACAGTAACTTTTGTAGATTGGGACAAAACGATTTTGGCTCAAGACGTCGTTGCAGACGGAGATGCTGCAACAGTACCTGCTAATCCTGTGCGTTTTGGATATAACTTTAAAGGATGGGATAAAAATTTCCAGTCCGTCACAGAAGATATGACTGTAACAGCTCTCTATACTGCGTGGGGAGAAGCCATCGACAATGTCTCGGTCATTCTAGAAGGATCCCGCAAACTCTTCCGTGATGGTCAAATCCTCATCCTCCGTGGTGACAAGACCTATACGGTAACCGGCCAAGAGGTCAAGTAATCGTGCCCTATGGCTAAGCAATAATCGTGCCTCGTAGGGGCTAAGAAATAGCGTT
>CAMJBT010000180.1 GCA_946403965.1 uncultured Pseudobutyrivibrio sp.
GAGGAATACGTGCCCACTCGTATGCAATTTCGTCATCAGAAATCATATCTGGACCATAATATTTCTCATTTATTTCCTTGTAAAGCTTGCAAAGATTGTCCGCATTAAGGTTTTCACCAGCCTCAACCATCTCATTTGTTGTTTTTTCAAATTCAGCAAATTGAGTTTGACGGAATACGGTGCCTTTAAAGCTGTCCAAATAATGATTGAGAAGATACGCCTTCTCCTTCTTATCAGTACAATTCTTTAGTAAATATTCTAATAGCAGAATCTCATTGCAGGTAGACGCAACCTCTGCAACAAATATTTTATAATTGCTATAGATATATGGCTGAGTTTTGTTGCTGTAATAACTGTGCATTGAATGTCCCATTTCATGAGCTGTTGTAAACATATCATCAAAAGTATCTGTATAATTTAGAAGCATGTATGGATGTACACCGTAAGCTGTAGCAGAATATGCCCCTCCCCGCTTGCCTTTATTCTCATAAACATCAATCCAACGATTTGCAAAACCTTCTTTTAAAAGGGCTACATAATCATCTCCTAAAACAGCAAGAGCCTCACAGATAGTCTTCTGTGCCTCTTGGTATTTTACGGACTTTGCTGCATCTGCAATCATTGGTGTGTAGATATCATACATGTGAAGTTCATCTACTCCAAGACACTTCTTTCGAAGTGCAACATATGCATGTAATTTATCTAAATTTGCATTTACTGTGCTAACAAGATTTTCATACACTTTAGGCGAAACATTATTTTCATCTACTGCTGCCTGTAAATTAGATTCGTATTTACGAATTCTAGAGTAGAAAATATGCTGTTTTACTTCTCCATTGTATGTTGCTGCCATAGTATTTAAATACTGCTTGAAAACGCCATAATATGACTTAAATGCATCCTTACGAACCTGTCTGTCAGCAGACATAAGGAAAGGCACAAAGCGTCCATGTGTAAGCACAACATCTTCTCCATTTTCATCCTTTATTGATGGGAATGTCATATCAACATTTGTAAAAGCGTTGTACACCTCAGATGGAACAGTTCCCATTTCCTGAGTCATGGCTACCACCTTTTCCATCTCAGCAGTGAGTGTATGTTCCTTCAAACGCTGAAGTTCCTTAATCTGAATTCTGTATAGCTCCAGCTCAGGCTTCTCTGCAAAAAATGTCTCTATCTTTTCTACTGGGCATGCAAGTATTTCAGGTGAAATAAAAGCTGTTGCAGCCCCAACCTTTGCATTCATGCCATACATTCTTTGGGACATAGATTGATGCTCAGTATTACCCTGATCCTGATCAAAAAGTCTTTCTGCATAGTTAAATGCAAGCTCAAACTTTTCTGATGTAATTGCGCTTATATTTAACACTGCCAAAAGATTCTCTGCACTTTCGCAAACTTTCCCCTCGTATTTTACAAGCTCATCAACCTGTTTTTGAATGAACTGCAAATCTGCCTCCCAAGCATCTTTATCTTCGTACATATCTTTTAGATTCCAGGTGTCTTCCTCTCTTACCTGTTCTCTACTTAATAATTCTTTTGCCATATCACTATCTCCTATCTAAAATAGTTTTTCTGTCTGAATATGATTTTATCATAATTCATTTTTTCTACACAGAATATTCAAAAATAAATTGTATTCTAAGCTTACACGGTGAATATCGAATCTAAATAAATCTAACTTATAACTAGCACAAAAGGAGTAGCATATGGCAGATCTTAGAGCTGATTTGATTAAAGGACTAAGCGAAGCAATGAACAGTAACAAGGAGGATGAATTCGGTCGCACCTACCATGCAGACACAAACACTCTGACAACTGGTGCTGCTTCAACAGTGGAAGTAAGTGTAATTGTTTCAAAACAGGAATTTGCCGATATTGCGGGAAACGTTGTAAGATACCACGTAACAGAACGTCGTGGCATAGAAGCTGGCAATGATATAGTTTTTAACGAAGTCGAGGAAGATGGTATCACTCAGACAGGTCATAGACTTACAAAAAAAGTTTTAAACGTAAAATCTTATCTTCAAGTTAGTGGCCTTAAGGATGGATATTCTATCGTGTCAATTTAATATTTGGTTGTAAACTGCGCACATTGTGCGCTGATATAATAAAAGCCCCTGGACCACCCAGTTTAGATGGTTCCCAGGGGCTATTTCTTAGCCTATAATCCGTTTAGACTCCTTCGAAATCGCTGTGGTTTTCGACGAAGTGGCGAGTTGTAGCGCCTTTATCTGCATCGTTGCAGCAAGCATCTTCCTTCTTTGGTGCAGCTTTTTTAGGAGCTGTCTTATCGATTGGTGTGCTCTCGCCAAATCCAAGCATCTCTGTCTTGAATGTAAGGTCAGCTGCTGCAGATGCAAGGTCTGTTGGTACTACAATCTTTGTAGCTCTGCCATCGCCCATCTTCTCAAGTGCCTCAAGCTTCTTGATAAGAAGAACTCTCTCATCCATATTTGCAGCCTTGAGCATTTCAATACCGCGAGCCTCTGCCTCATATACAAGGCGGATTGACTCAGCCTGACCTGTAGCTCTTGCGATAGCTGCATCTCTTTCAGCCTCAGCCTTAAGAACCAGGGCCTGCT
>CAMJBT010000181.1 GCA_946403965.1 uncultured Pseudobutyrivibrio sp.
TCACATCTTCAAAGAATCCCTCCATATCATCCTTTCTGTATTCTGGAAGATTAGGTGCTTTAGGTGTCTGCTTGTTTTCGTTCAACACGAAAGTGTTTGATGTCTTTGCCTCAGCGATGGCTCGATGCTCCAAATATTGCACATCCGCCTTTGTCATAGCTGCATCTTTCGAGATAAACAGCAATGCCTTTTGCCAAAATGCTTTTTTGCTATCATGGTCTTTCACCCGTTCGCGGAAATTCTCTGTCTCACCAATATAAGCCTTTGGCTTGGTTGTTTCATCCTCACCCAACAAGATATAAAATGCTGGTGTCTGCAACTCCTGTCGCTCATTCAGAATAGAAAGATTGGAACGAGGAATCACATACATCTGGCAAATCTTATTACTGATGAACACATACTGAGTTCCTTTCGGATCTCCGTCTATCAAATATGTTGTTACTGTCTTGCCCATGGTGCTTTATATTCAACTTACGTTTCCAAAAATCTCAGATTCCAATTCTTTATATATTTGTGTCTCTTCTGTAATTAATGGGGCAATTGTGTCCCTTAGGAAGGCATCTTTTGTATTTCCGCATTTCGTTAATGACAATAATCGTTTTAGTTCTGTATAGATCTTTCCACTTGCAGATTTTATATCATCTGTAGGATGACCTCTTCCTACACTTTCAGTTATCGCCTGTTTTTTAGCGTTAAGGCACTCTGTAATTTTGTCTTCTTTACCCTGAGAAATGCATAACTTAGTGATTATTTCGTCATCTAAAAGATAGCATTCTATATGTCGTTTGTTTAGAACTTTAATATCTTTTGTTTTCAAATCATTTATTTCGCCTTCACTTTTATCATCTCGATCTATAAATTTAATAATTGTAGAATTTTTGAGAACTTGTGAGATGATTTTCATACTGATGTTATTATCGTCTTCAAGTTCAGAACAAGATCCAATTGATACAAATGATGTATCTGGATATTTTGAGGCGAAAATACGACTATAGATCTGAGCATCAAAATTCTTATAGGCTCTTCCTTGTACAGTCCCTTCACAAAAAACAACTCTTTGCGGAGCAATTAATTTAGCAAAGTCACCAAATGCAAGTTCTAAGAATTTATTCCAGATAGTGGTATCTATAGTTGAAGGCCGAATAACAATAGAAGTGTCGAAATCCATATCTGTAAAATTTAAGAAGCAAACAGTATTTGGATGTTGTTCTTCCAATTCTTTTGCCGCTTTTAGCATTCCAATGGAATGAGTTGATAACCATAATTGAGAGTTATTAGGAATTAAATTGTATAATTCGGACAACAATTTTGCTTGTAAAGCTGTATGCATATGAGTTTCTGGTTCATCAATACAATATACGGTGTTATCAAAATATGCAGCTTTGATTACCAAATCAAGTAGTAAATCAAAAGCAGATTTTTCACCAGCAGACAGGTTCTTGTAATGGAAACTTTCAGAACGACCTTTTGTGAAATAAAAGCTACCATTAACAAGTGGATCTCCGATGGAAACTAATTGCAAATCATCAAAAACATTATTAAGCGATTTTTTTATTTTACCAGTCAATTCTTCTCTCAGATCTTTTACTGATTTATTGTCATTCTGTGAGTTAAACACTCTAGACAATGTATTTGACACCAGCCTTTGGTAATTCTCTGATACGGACATGTCTGTATTCATCAAAGTGTCAAATTTCATTTGATCTTTAGGATTACCGAGTCGTGATAAGCTTGATGTTGTAAAATCTGGTTCGTTTCTATGGGCAGTACGAAAATAAAAACGTCCATGAATATTATCCTTGTTTTTTAAGTCTGTATCATATGTAGATACTTGAACTTGTTCTATATGCCAATTATCTTTATTAGCCGTTTCCTTATCTCCTTCTTTTAAATAATAGTCTTTACTGCCAACCGTATAAAAACCGTTCCATTTGTACCAGTGATTCAAGCCCTCAAAAACTGAGGTCTTGCCACAACCATTAGGTCCAACCAAAATCACCAATTTTGTAGATTCTGGAATATCTGTTATTGTCAAATCAGTAAATCGTTTGAATTTATTCAGTTTGATCCCTCTAATTTTCATCTGTATCGTCCTCCTAAATAATTATTAGAACGCAAAGAATTTGTCTTGCATCTTGTTTTTGATATTGAACATCCTACTCGTCTCAAGAGTACCTCTATGCTGATGAACACATATTGAGTTCCTTTCGGATCTCCGTCTATCAAATATGTTGTTACAGTGTTGCTCATAATATCACATTAAAATTTATTCGTCGAAGAAATCCTCCAATGGACGTATTCTTGCACGATACGTATTGATTTTGTTTTTCAAATTTGGGGTCTTTGGAAAACTTATCTCGTGAGAATTGTCAAAATTGAAAACTGCATAATAGGGGGAATGTTCAGGATGGAACCCATATCCTTCCAGCGTTTCTTTTGACCAGATTTTAAATGTCCCTTTCGACCTCAGTCTGAACAAGTGAGTGTCTTCTCCATTTGTGTGGAGTAAAACATATTGCATTCTTTCAAAACCATAAGTAA